>JAICSU010000212.1 GCA_025936735.1 Amnibacterium sp. | reverse complement strand
GGTGAAGCTGAAGACGTGCCCGATGTGCAGGGCGCCCGACGCCGTCGGGGGAGGGGTGTCGATGGAGTAGACGCCGACCCGGCCGGCGTCGGAACGCTCGAACCGGTGGATCCCCGACTCCTCCCACCGGGCGGACCACTTCTGCTCGAGCCCCTCGAGGGCGGGCTTGTCGGGCACCTGCAGGGCGGGCGTGATCGTCGTCATGGCTGATCCATCGATATGTGCGGCACCGCGTCCGCCGGAGACCGGCTGGTGCCTGACTTGCCGCCCCGAAGGGCGGCCTCCAGCCTACCGGCGCCCCTCACTGGCCGGACCGCGCTCCAGCGGGGATCATGGGGATGCGGTGGCGCCGTGGCCACCCGCAGGGACCTCGGGAGGGATCGCCGTGCGGATCGGTCTCACCAGCGTGTTCGTCGACGACCAGGAGAAGGCGCTGCGGTTCTACACCGAGGTGCTGGGCTTCCAGAAGAAGAACGACGTCCCGCTCGGCACCTACCGCTGGCTCACCGTCGTCTCGCCGGAGCAGCCGGACGGGGTCGAGCTGCTCCTCGAGCCGGACGCGCATCCGGCGACGAAGCCGTTCACGCAGGCGCTCGTCGCCGACGGCATCCCGTTCGCCTCGTTCGGCGTCGGGGACGTGCGCGCGGAGTACGAGCGGCTGCGCGGCCTCGGCGTGCGGTTCGTGCAGGAGCCCACCGAGATGGGGCCGGTCACGGCGGCCGTGCTCGACGACACCTGCGGCAACCTCATCCAGCTCACCGCTCCGGCCCCCTGACCCCGACGACCGTTGCCACTTCTTGCGGTCTTGGGCGGCTCAAGACCGCAAGAAGTGGCAACCCTCGGGAGGTGGGGGCGCCCTGCCGTAGGATCGACGCAACGACATCGATCCGGCCATCACCGGGGAGTCTCCGGAAGAACACCGCGCGAGCGGTCAGTAGAACCGGACGGGGCGGCCCGTCATCGCCGGGAACGAGTGGGCGGCGCACGTCGTGCGGCGCCAAGCGGGGTGGTACCGCGTCGGGAACGGCGTCCCCGTGCTGAACCAGCACGGAGGCAGAACGGTGTATCCCAAGGACGGCGGCGAGCCCGTCAGCCCCAGCCCGCGCTTCCCGGACGTCGAGCGCGAGATCCTCGCCTTCTGGGCGGCCGACGGCACCTTCCCCGCGTCGATCGAGCAGCGTCAGGGCGCGCCCGAGTGGGTGTTCTACGACGGCCCCCCGTTCGCGAACGGCCTGCCGCACTACGGCCATCTGCTCACCGGCTACGCGAAGGACGCCTTCCCGCGCTACCAGACGATGCGCGGCCGCCAGGTGCACCGCCGCTTCGGCTGGGACACGCACGGCCTGCCCGCCGAGCTCGAGGCGATGCGCCAGCTCGGCATCACCACCAAGGACGAGATCGAGTCGATGGGGGTCGGCCGCTTCAACGCCGCGGCCCGGGCGTCGGTGCTGAAGTACACGGGGGAGTGGCGCGACTACGTCACCCGGCAGGCCCGCTGGGTCGACTTCGACCACGACTACAAGACCCTCGACCCCTCCTTCATGGAGAGCGTGCTCTGGGCCTTCAAGCAGCTCTACGACAAGGGCCTCGCCTACGAGGGCTTCCGGGTGCTGCCCTACTGCTGGAACGACGAGACGCCGCTGTCCAACCACGAGCTGCGGATGGACGACGACGTCTACCAGCGGCGGCAGGACCCGTCGGTCACCGTGACCTTCCCCCTCGTCGGGGAGAAGGCGGAGTCGCTCGGGCTGACCGCCGTGCGCGCCCTCGCCTGGACGACGACGCCCTGGACCCTCCCCACGAACCTCGCACTGGCGGTCGGCCCCGACATCGAGTACGCGGTGGTGCCGGGTGGCCCCGCCGGTACCGCCGACTCGGAGGCGCCCGACGGCACCCCGACCACCGCCGGGCTCGACCGCGAGGTGCTCGGCGGCGAGTACCTCCTCGCGACGAGCCGGGTGGGGGACTACGCGAAGGAGCTCGGCTACGCCTCCGCGGAGGAGGCGCGCGCCGCGGTCTCCCGCACCGTCTCCGGCCGGGACCTCGACGGTGTGCAGTACGACCGGCTCTGGGACGTCTACGCCGACTCCGCGGCCTGGGGCACCGAGAACGCCTGGCGCATCCTCGTCGCCGACTACGTCTCCACCGAGGAGGGTACCGGCGTCGTGCACCAGGCGCCCGCCTACGGCGAGGACGACCAGCTGGTCTGCGCCGCCGCCGGCATCCCGACGGTCATGTCCGTCGACGCGGGCGCCCGGTTCCTGCCGATGTTCGCCGGCACGGAGCTGGCGCCGATCGCCGGCCTGCAGGTGTTCGAGGCGAACCGGCCCATCATCCGGGCCCTCCGAGCGAAGGGCCGCCTGCTGCGGGAGGCGTCGTACGAGCACAGCTACCCGCACTGCTGGCGCTGCCGCAGGCCGCTGATCTACAAGGCGGTGTCCAGCTGGTTCGTGCGCGTCACGGAGTACCGCGACCGGATGGTCGAGCTGAACCAGCGGATCACGTGGGTGCCGGAGAACGTGAAGGACGGCCAGTTCGGCAAGTGGCTGGCCGGCGCCCGCGACTGGTCGATCAGCCGCAACCGCTACTGGGGCAGCCCCATCCCGGTGTGGCGTAGCGACGACCCCGCTCACCCGCGCATCGACGTGTACGGGTCGCTCGCGGAGCTGGAGCGCGACTTCGGTTGCCTGCCGCGGAACCCGGACGGCGAGGTGGATCTGCACCGGCCGTACATCGACGAGCTCACCCGGCGGAACCCCGACGACCCGACGGGCCGCAGCACGATGCGCCGGATCGAGGACGTGCTCGACGTGTGGTTCGACTCCGGGTCGATGCCGTTCGCCCAGGTGCACTACCCGTTCGAGAACCGCGAGTGGTTCGACTCCCACAGCCCCGCGGACTTCATCGTCGAGTACATCGGGCAGACGCGCGGCTGGTTCTACACGCTGCACGCGCTGTCGACGCCGCTGTTCGACCGGCCCGCGTTCTCCACGGTGATGAGCCACGGCATCGTGCTCGGCAGCGACGGCCAGAAGATGTCGAAGTCGCTGCGGAACTACCCGGACGTCTCCGAGGTGTTCGACCGGGACGGATCCGACGCGATGCGCTGGTTCCTGCTCGCCAGCCCCGTGCTGCGCGGCGGCAACCTCATCGTCACGGAGGAGGGCATCCGCGAGGGCGTCCGGCAGGTGCTGCTGCCGCTGTGGAGCACCTACTACTTCTTCAGCCTCTACGCGGATGCGGAGGACTACGACGCGCAGTGGCGCACCGACTCCACGGATCCCCTCGACCGCTACCTGCTCGCCGCGACCGGGGATCTCGTGCGGAACGTCACCGCGGACCTCGACGCGTTCGACGGGAGCGGGGCGACCGGCCGCCTCCGCGAGTTCGCCGACGTGCTCACCAACTGGTACGTGCGGCGGAGCCGCGAGCGGTTCTGGGCGGTGCGCGCCGGGGCCGCGGGGCTCGGCCCGGACAGCCGTGCGGCGTTCGACACGCTCTTCACCGTGCTCGAGACCGTCACCCGGCTCACGGCGCCGCTGCTGCCGCTCGTCAGCGAGAAGATCTGGCGGGGGCTGACCGGAGGGCGCAGCGTCCACCTCACCGACTGGCCGCGAGCCGAGGAGTTCCCGGTCGACCCGGCGCTCGTCGGGCGGATGGATCGCCTGCGCGAGATCACCTCGACGGCCCTGGCGCTGCGCAAGGAGGCCGGCCTCCGTGTGCGGCTGCCCCTCTCGGCGCTCACGGTCGTGGCCGCCGACGCCGCGGACCTCGCCGGGCTCGGCACGGCGATCCTCGCCGACGAGCTGAACGTCAAGGAGGTGCGGTTCGTCGTGGAGGACGAGGCCAGCGCCGCGCGGTACGGCGTCCGCGAGCGGCTGTCGGTGAACGCCCGCGCCCTCGGCCCGCGGATCGGCCGCCAGGTCCAGTCGGTGATCGCCGCCGCGAAGGCCGGCGACTGGCGGCGCGAGGACGGCGCACTCCTGGTCGGCGACGTCGAGCTGTTCGAGGGGGAGTACGAGCTCGTCCTCGAGCGCGCCGGCGGCGGGGAGGGGGAGGCGCTCGGGCTCGTGCCCTCCGGTGGTTTCGTGCTGCTCGCGACGGAGGTCACGCCGGAGCTCGAGCTTGAGGGGCGTGCCCGGGACTTCATCCGGGACGTGCAGCAGGCCCGCCGGACCGCGGGCCTGGAGGTCACCGACCGGATCGAGCTCGCCGTGGAGGGTGACCCCGATCTGCTGCGGATGCTCGAGGTGCACGGCGACCTCGTGAAGGGGGAGACCCTGACCGAGACCCTGGAGACCG
>JAICSU010000131.1 GCA_025936735.1 Amnibacterium sp. | reverse complement strand
GTCACCGAGATCGCCGTGATGTTCAAGCGGGCGCCGCACCAGCTGTTCGCCGAGAGCCAGACGTCGCTGCTCGGACAGAACGCCCTCGTCATCCGCGTGCAGCCCGACGAGGGCGTCACGATCCGGTTCGGATCCAAGGTGCCGGGGGCCGGGATGCAGGTCCGCGACGTCACGATGGACTTCGGCTACGGCCACGCCTTCACCGAGGCGAGCCCCGAGGCGTACGAGCGGCTCATCCTCGACGTCCTGCTCGGCGATCCGCCGCTGTTCCCGCGGCACGAGGAGGTCGAGCTGTCCTGGAAGATCCTCGACCCGGTCGAGGACTTCTGGGCCGGGGGCGGCCGTCCTGAGCCGTACCGGCCGGGGACCTGGGGACCGGCGTCCGCCGACGCCCTGCTCGCCCGCGACGGCCGCAGCTGGAGGCGCCCGTGATCGTCGACCTGCCCGACACGACCGCGTCCCGAGTGCAGCGCGCCCTCGTGAAGATCCGCGCTGAGGGCGGCGCGGTGGCGCTCGGCCGCGTGCTCACGCTCGTGATCGCCACCCGCCTCGGCGCGGAGGAGGAGGCGATCGAGGCCGCGAACGACGCGTCGCGCGAGCATCCGATGCGTGTCATCGTCGTCTCCCGGCCGGACACCACGGCCGGCCCGGCACGGCTCGACGCGCAGATCCGCGTCGGTGGTGACGCCGGGGCGAGCGAGGTCGTCGTGCTGAAGGCGTTCGGCGAGGCGGGAAGCGACGAGGAGGGGCTCGTCACGGGCCTGCTGCTGCCCGACGCGCCCGTCGTCGCGTGGTGGCCCGGCACGGCCCCGGACGTGGTGAGCGAGTCCCCGATCGGCCGCATCGCGCAGCGCCGCATCACGGACGCCTCGACCCAGCCGGATCCGCAGTCCGCGCTCGCGCACCTCGGCGCCAGCTACCGGCCGGGCGACTCGGACTTCGCGTGGACGCGCCTGACGCTCTGGCGGGCGATCCTCGCCGCCGTGCTGGACCAGCCGCCGTACGAGGCCGTCACAGCAGTCGAGGTCTCCGGCGCAGCCGACTCCCCGTCGACCGAGCTGCTCGGCGCGTGGCTCGGCCTGCAGCTGCGGGTACCGGTCCGGATCGAGCTCTCCGACCGGTCGACCGGGTCGAGCGGCATCCACGGCGTGCGCCTCCTGCGGGACAGCGGTGTGATCGATCTCGAACGCACCGTGCCGAACATCGCTACCCTGTTCCAGCCCGGACAACCGACCCACCAGGTCTCCTTGCCCAGGCGCAGCCTGCGAGACTGCCTCGCGGAGGAGCTGCGGCGCCTCGACCCGGACGACCTGTTCGGCGAGGTGCTCACCGAAGGCTTGGCCGCCCTGTCCGGACAGCCGGCCGAGGGAAGCGCGACTGGAGGACCGTGACCAACGAGAGACGAGTGCTCGTGCACCCGGACGTCGACGCCCTGACCGCCGCGGTCGCCGCGCGCTTCCTCACGAAGCTCGTCGACCTGCTCGACGACTACGACACCGCGAACATCGTGCTCACCGGTGGCACGGTCGGCGCCGGCACGCAGCGCGCCATCGCGTCCTCCGGCATGCGGAACACCATCGACTGGAACCGGGTGCACTTCTGGTGGGGCGACGAGCGCTTCGTGCCGAAGCAGGATCCGGAGCGCAACGAGGTGCAGGCGCGCGAGGCGCTGCTGGACCGGATCGCCGTGCCCGAGTCGAACATCCACCCGTTCCCCGCCTCGGACGAGATCGAGGACATCGAGCGGGCGGCCGCGGCCTACGCCGAGGTGCTCCTCGAGCACGCCGACGGGAACGCCTCCGTGCCGCGCTTCGACATCACGTTCCTCGGCGTCGGCCCGGACGGGCACATCGCCTCGCTGTTCCCGGATCGCGACTGCCACGGCCCCGCGACGGTCATCCCCGTGCGGAACGCGCCGAAGCCGCCGCCCGACCGGCTCAGCCTCACGCTGCCGGCGATCAACTCGTCCCACCGCGTCTGGATGGTCGCCGCCGGGGCCGAGAAGGCCACGGCGCTCGGGCTCGCGCTCGCCGGCGCGAGCGAGGACGAGGTGCCGGTCGCGGGCGTCCAGGGACGCAAGCGCACGGTCTTCTTCGTGGACGCCGCGGCGGCGAAGAACGTCCCGGAGAACCTCATCGCGCAGTCGTACTGACCGCGCTCCCCGCGACCGCTAGCTGTCGGCGGGGATCTTGCCGCGCCGGATGCGGAGCTGCTTCAGCGCCTCCTCGAGGAGCTGCGCGGCCTCCTCGTCGGTGCGGCGCTCCTTCACGTACGCGAGGTGCGTCTTGTATGGCTCCGTCTTCGCGACCGCGGGCGGGTTGGCCCGGTCGCGGCCGGCGGGGAGCCCGCTCGACGGGGAGTCGATGACGGCCGGGATCTCCTCCTCCGGCAGGTTCGCCGCGAAGTAGCGGACCGTCTCGTTGCCGAGCGCGTCCCAGTAGGAGACCGCGATCCGCTCCGCGTGATGTCCGTGATCCTGCTCGCCCATCGGGCCGGCGCCCACTCGGGAACCGCGGATGGCGCTACCGCCAGATGCCATGAGGGGTACTCGCTTCGAGTTGCGGGACGCTCACGCGCCCGAGGTGAACCGGGTGATGAGGCCGATGACGACGATGGAGGCGAACCAGATGATGCCGAGGATCACCGTGATCCGGTTGAGGTTGCGCTCGGCCACGCCGGACGCGCCGAGGCTCGACGTGACCCCTCCGCCGAACATGTCGGACAGGCCGCCTCCGCGGCCGCGGTGCAGGAGGATCAGCAGCGTCAGGAGCAGGCTCGTGATGCCGAGCACCACGTCCATGACCACTTCGAGGATCGCCATGCCTCCTCCTTCCTCGGCTTCCAGCCGGAATCCAGCGACGGCAAGTATAACCGGGCGCCCGTCCGGCGCACGGGTGGCTCGACGTCAGACGCCGACGTGCTTCGGGAACCGCGCGATCGCCGCGAACTCGGCGGGGTCGAGGCTCGCGCCGCCGACGAGCGCTCCGTCCACGTCCGGCATCCGCAGGAAGCCGGCGATGTTGCCGCTCTTCACCGACCCGCCGTAGAGGATCCGCGTGCGCTCGGCCGCGTCCGCGCCGAGGGTCTCGCGGAGCGCGCCGCGGAGCGCGGCACCGACCTCCTGCGCCGTCTCGGCCGTCGCGGGCGTACCCGATCCGATCGCCCACACCGGCTCGTACGCCACCACGATCTCCGCATCGGCGGGGACGCCCTCGAGCGCGGCCTTCAGCTGACCGACGGGGACGGCGCTCGCGCCGTACCGCTCGAGGTCCAGAGCGGTCTCCCCGACGCAGAGCACCGGCACGAGGCCGTGCTGCAGCGACGCCCGGACCTTGGCCCCGATGAGCGCGTCGTCCTCGTGGTGGTCGGCACGTCGCTCGGAGTGACCGATGATCACGTACCGCACGTCGAGCTTCGCGAGCATCGCGGCCGACACGTCGCCGGTGTGGGCGCCGGACTCGTGCGGCGACACGTCCTGAGCCCCGAGCGCCAGCGGGAACCGGTCGGCCGCGATGAGCGTCTGCACGCTGCGCAGGTCGGTGAACGGCGGGAACACCGCCACCTCGACGCCCTTCGCGTCGTATCCGGCGTCCTTCAGCGTCCACGCGAGCTTCTGGACCAGCGCGATCGCCTGCAGGTGATCGAGGTTCATCTTCCAGTTGCCGGCGATGAACGGCCTGCGCATCAGGACTCCCCTTCCCAGCCGAGCACCTCGAGGCCCGGCAGGTGCTTGCCCTCGAGGAACTCGAGGCTTGCGCCGCCGCCCGTCGAGATGTGCCCGAACCGGTCCTCGCCGAAGCCGAGGGCCCGCACCGCGGCGGCGGAGTCGCCGCCGCCGACGACGGAGAGGCCGTCGACCTCGGTGAGCGCCTCCGCGACGCGCTGCGTGCCGGCGGCGAAGGCCGGGAACTCGAACACGCCCATCGGGCCGTTCCAGAACACGGTGCGCGAGGCGGAGATCGCCTCGGCGAACGCCTCCGCCGTCTCGGGGCCGATGTCGAGACCGATCGCCTCCGCACCGAAGGCGGTGTCCTCGATGCGGTCGGCGGGGACCGTCTCGTGATGCGCGTCGGCGGCGAACGCGTCCGCCACCACGACGTCGGTCGGCAGGACGATGCGCACGCCGAGCGTCTCCGCCCGCGCCAGGTACTCCCGCACGGCGTCGAGCTGGTCGCGCTCGAGCAGGCTCCTGCCGACGGGGTGGCCCTGCGCGGCGAGGAACGTGAACAGCATCCCGCCCCCGATGAGCAGGGTGTCGACCCGTGGCAGCAGGTGGTCGATCACGCCGAGCTTGTCGCTCACCTTCGATCCGCCGAGCACGACGGTGTACGGCTTCGCGGGGTTCGTGGTGAGGCGCTCGAGCACGTCGAGCTCCGCGGCGATCAGCAGGCCGGCCGCGCTCGGCAGCACCTCGGCCAGCTCGTAGACGCTCGCCTGCTTGCGATGCACCACCCCGAAGCCGTCCGACACGAAGACGTCGGCGCCGGCCGCCAGCTCCTCCGCGTACGAGCGCCGCTCCCCCGCGTCCTTCGAGGTCTCCCGCGGATCGAACCGGAGGTTCTCGCGGACGGTGATGGTGGCGTCCGACTCCTCACCGAAGCCGACCTCCCGGCCGAGCAGCTCCCCGAGGCGGACCGCGACGGGACGCAGGCTGTACCGCTCGTCGGGCTTCCCCTCCGGCCGGCCGAGGTGCGACAGGACGGTGACCGAGGCATCGGCGTCGAGGAGGCGCCGGAGCGTCGGCAGCGATGCGCGGATGCGGCCGTCGTCGGTGATGACGCCGTCCTTGAGCGGCACGTTCAGGTCGCACCGGACGACCACCCGCCGCCCTGACAGCGCCCCGAGCGTATCGAGGGTGCGGAGCGTCACCGGCTCAGAGCCGCGCGGCGACGTAGTCGGTGAGGTCGACGAGGCGGTTGGAGTAGCCCCACTCGTTGTCGTACCAGCCCGACAGCTTCACCTGGTCGCCGATCACGCGGGTGAGCTCCGCGTCGAACAGGCAGGAGTGCGGGTCCCCGACGATGTCCGCGGAGACGATCGGCTCGTCGACGTACTTCAGGATGCCCTTCATCGGCCCGTCTGCCGCCTCGCGGTACGCCGCCTGGATCTCGTCGACGCTCGTCTGCCGGCTCGCGGTGACGGTGAGGTCGGTGATCGAGCCCACCGGCACCGGCACGCGCAGCGCGAACCCGTCGAGCTTGCCCTTCAGCTCGGGCAGGACGAGGCCGATCGCCTTCGCTGCGCCGGTCGACGTCGGGATGATGCTGAGCGCGGCCGCGCGGGCCCGGCGGAGGTCGCTGTGCGGCCCGTCCTGGAGGTTCTGGTCGGCCGTGTAGGCGTGGACCGTCGTCATCAGGCCGCGCTCGATGCCGAAGGCGTCGTTGAACACCTTGGCGAGCGGGGCCAGGCAGTTCGTCGTGCAGGACGCGTTCGACAGGATGTTCATCGTGTCGGGGTCGTAGGTGCCCTCGTTCACGCCCATCACGAACGTGCCGTCCTCGCCGCTCGCCGGGGCGGAGATGATGACCTTCTTCGCCCCGGCCTCGAGGTGCTTGCGCGCATCCGCGGCCTTGGTGAAGCGACCGGTGGACTCGATGACGATGTCGACGCCGAGGTCGCCCCAGCCGAGGACCGCGGGGTCGCGCTGCTCGAGCACCTGGACCGCCTTGCCGTCGATGACGATGCTGTCGCCCTCGAGCTCGACGGACTGCTGGAGGCGGCCCGCGGTGGAGTCGTACTTCAGCAGGTGGGCCAGCGCCCGGTTGTCGGTGAGGTCGTTGACGGCCACGATCTCGAGATCGCTGCCCTTGGCCAGGGCGGCCCGGAAGTAGTTGCGGCCGATCCGGCCGAAGCCGTTGATCCCGACTCTGACGGTCACGAAGGTCCTCCCGAGGGACGGTTGCGGATTTCAGGACTCGCAGCGCACGACCTCGGGCGCGCGGGCGATCACGACAGTAGCAGCAGCCCCGATGCGCCCTCCCGGGCGGCGGTGAAGCGCTGCTCCACGTTCGCCCAGTTCACGATGTTCCAGAACGCCTTCACGTAGTCGGCGCGGACGTTCGCGTAGTCGAGGTAGTACGCGTGCTCCCAGACGTCGAGCAGGAGCAGCGGCACGACGCCGACCGGGAAGTCCTGCTGCTGGTCGTGGAACTGGACGATCAGCGGCCGACGGCCGATGCCGTCGTAGACGAGCGCGGCCCAGCCGGAGCCCTGCACGCCGAGCGCCGCGGCGGTGAACTGCGCTTGGAAGGCGTCGAAGGAGCCGAAGAACTCGTCGATCGCGGAGGCGAGCTCGCCGGTCGGCTTGTCCCCGCCGTCCGGGGACATGTTCGTCCAGAACACGGAGTGGTTGACGTGGCCGCCCAGGTTGAAGGCGAGGTTGCGCTCGTGCAGGTTGATCGTCGCGAAGTCGCCCTTGTCCCGGGCCTCCGCGAGCTTCTCGAGAGCGGTGTTCGCACCGGCCACGTAGGCGGCGTGGTGCTTGTCATGGTGCAGCTGCATGATGCGGCCACTGATGTGGGGCTCCAGCGCGCTGTAGTCGTACGGGAGCTCGGGCAACGTGTAAACGGCCATGTCAGGTCCTCCTCGGCGGTCACTCGCCAGCCTAGGACCGTTCGTTCAGCGTGACCTTGGTCGGCGCTGAATGGACCTCAGGCGTCGATGTCGGCGGGGAGGTTCGCGTCGGTCCCGGGGATGCCCTCGTCGATCGCGCGCTTGTCCGCGAGCGCGAGGAGGCGGCGGATGCGGCCGGCGACCGCGTCCTTCGTCATCGGCGGGTCCGCGTGGTGGCCGAGCTCGTCGAGGCTCGCGTCGCGGTGGTCCAGCCGCAGCTGCCCGGCGTACCGGAGGTGCTCCGGGATCGAGTCGCCGAGGATCTCCATGGCGCGCTCGACCCGCGCGCAGGCGGCGACCGCGGCCTGCGCGCTGCGCCGCAGGTTGGCGTCGTCGAAGTTCACGAGCCGGTTCGTGTTGGCGCGCACCTCGCGGCGCTGACGCAGGTCCTCCCAGTTCTGGACGCTGCGCTTCGCCCCCATGTGGCCGAGCATGTCGCTGATGGCCTCGCCGTCGCGGATCACGACGCGGTGGACGCCGCGGACCTCCCGGGCCTTGGCGGGGACCTGGAGACGTCCCGCGGCGCCGACGAGCGCCATCGCGGTCTCGTTGCCCGGGCAGGTGACCTCGAGCGCCGCGGAGCGGCCGGGGTCGGTCAGGGAGCCGTGGGCGAGGAAGGCGCCGCGCCAGACCGCTTCGATCTCCTCGGGAGCCCCGGTGGTGAGCCGGTTCGGCAGCCCGCGGATGGGCCGGCGGCGCGCGTCGAGCAGGCCCGTCTGGCGGGCGAGGGTCTCCCCGCCGTCGACGACGCGGACGAGGTAGTGGTTCGTGCGGCGCACGCCGGAGGCGGACAGCACCGTCATCTCGCTCCGGACCCCGTAGAGCTCGCTGAGGTCGCGCCGCACCCGGCGGGCGAGCTGGGGGGTGTCGAGCTCCGACTCCACGGCGATCCGGCCGGAGATGAGATGCAGCCCTCCCGAGAACCGGAGGATCGTCGCGAGCTCCGCCGCGCGGACGGAGGTCTTACCGACCTCGA
Source organism: Amnibacterium sp. (assembly GCA_025936735.1). GTDB lineage: Bacteria > Actinomycetota > Actinomycetes > Actinomycetales > Microbacteriaceae > Amnibacterium. The sequence goes on along the minus strand of JAICSU010000131.1, from coordinate 11 downwards.
CGTGGGTGAGT
>JAICSU010000130.1 GCA_025936735.1 Amnibacterium sp. | reverse complement strand
CTGCAACCTGTTCGATCTCGGTCCCGACGAGGTCGGCCGGAAGATCGACGTGCTGCGGCAGCACTGCGACGACGTCGGCCGGGACTTCGCCTCGATCCAGCTCACGCTCACGACGGCGCAGGACGCCGAGTCGGACGCGTTCCTTCCGAAGATGGAGGCGTACGCGAGGCTCGGCATCGACCAGGTGTGGATCCGCGCGGCCGCGCCCGACCCGGCGGGCACGACGGCCCGCGTCGCGGAGGGGGTGCTCCCCCGCCTGGCGCAGCTCGGCGCCTGACCCGCCGTTCGCGTCGCTATTCGTGCCGCATGCGCCGCGCTGAAGCGGCACGGATCGCGACGCGAGCGGGTCAGCTGAGGCGCTCGATCACCATCGCCATGCCCTGGCCGCCGCCGACGCACATGGTCTCGAGGCCGAAGGTCGCATCGCTGGTCCGCAGCGCGTTCAGCAGCGTCGTCGTGATGCGGGCCCCGGTCATGCCGAAGGGGTGGCCGAGCGCGATCGCCCCGCCGTGGACGTTGAGCCTGTCCCACGGCACGCCCAGCTGGTCCGCGGACGGCACCACCTGGGCGGCGAACGCCTCGTTGATCTCGACGAGATCGATGTCGTCGATCGTCAGGCCGGCGAGCGCGAGCGCCCTGCGGCTCGCCTCCACCGGGCCGAGCCCCATGATCTCCGGGGACAGGGCGCTCACACCGGTCGAGACGATCCGGGCGAGCGGGGTAAGGCCGAGGTCCTTCGCGAGCGCGTCGGAGACGACGACGAGCGCGGCGGCGCCGTCGTTCAGCGGGCAGGCGTTGCCCGCCGTGACGGTGCCGTCCTTGCGGAAGACGGGCTGCAGGATCGACAGGGTCTCGACCGTGACACCGGCGCGCGGGCCGTCGTCGGTCGACACGGTGCGCCCGTCGGGCGTCGTCACCGGCGTGATCTCCCGCTCGAAGACGCCGGCCGCGATCGCGCGCTCGGCGCGGTTCTGGCTGAGCGCCGCGTACTCGTCCTGCCGCTGCCTGCTCGTGCCGGTGTGGGCGGCGACGTTCTCCGCGGTCTGCCCCATCGCGATGTACGCGTCGGGCAGCTCGCCGTCCTCGCGCGGGTCGCGCCACTCGCCCCCGGTCTCCGCGCGCCGCTTCGTGCGCAGCTCCGCGTCCGCGAACACCGGGTTCAGGATCACGTGCGGGTCCTGGTTCGGGATGTAGTCGGCGCTGCCGTTCGCGAAGTGGGTGACCGACTCGACACCGGCGGAGACGAACGCGGACCCCTCGCCGGCCTTGATGGCGTGGAACGCCATCCGCGTCGTCTGCAGGCTCGAGGAGCAGTACCGGTTCACGGTGGTGCCCGGCATGCCGTCGTAGCCGAGCTTCACCGCCACGATCCGGGCCATGTTCATGCCCTGCTCGCCGCCCGGCATGCCGCAACCGAGGATGAGGTCGTCGATCCGGGCGGGATCCAGCTCCGGCACGGCGTCGAGCGCCTCCTGCACCATCAGCGCCGCGAGGTCGTCCGGCCGGAACGAGACGAGCGAGCCCTTGTTGGCCCGTCCGATGGGCGACCGCTTCGCGGCGACGATCACTGCTTCAGGCATCCTCGTCCCTTCCTCCTGCACGACCGGGGCGCGGCTCAGACGAACGCCGCGCTGCCCGTGATCGCGCGGCCGACGATGAGGGTGTTCATCTCGCGGGTGCCCTCGTAGGAGTAGATGGCCTCCGCGTCGGCGAAGAACCGGGCGACGCCCGCATCGAGCACGATGCCGTTGCCGCCGAGGATCTCGCGGGCGAGCGCGACGGTCTCGCGCATCCGCGCGGTCGCGAAGGCCTTCGCGAGCGCGGAGTGCTCGTCCCGCTGCTCGCCGGCGTCCTGCAGCTGCGAAGCGCGGAGGCAGACCGCGATCGAGGCCGTGATGTTCCCGACGCAGGTCACGAGCAGGTCCTGGATGAGCTGGTGCGCCGCGATCGGCTTGCCGAACTGGATGCGCTCCTGGGCGTAGGCGAGTGCCGCCTCGTACGCGCCGAGCGCGATGCCGATGGCCTGCCAGGCCACCTCGCAGCGCGTCAGCCGCAGCACGTGGGCGACGTCCTTGAACGACCGGATGCCGGGCAGGCGCATCGACTCGGGCACCCGCACGTCCGTCAGGGTGATGTCCGCGTTCTGCACGCTGCGGAGGGCGATCTTGTTCTCGATCCTCGTCGCGGTGAACCCGTCGGTCGTCGTGTCGACGAGGAAGCCCTTCACCTGCCCGTCGGCCTCGTCCTTCGCGAAGATCACGACGACGTCCGCGAACGTCGCGTTGCCGATCCACCGCTTCGCCCCGTTCAGCACCCAGGTGTCGCCCTCGCGCCTCGCGGTGGTGCGCAGGCCCCGCGCGGAGTCGGAGCCGGAGAGCGGCTCGGTGAGCCCGAAGGAGGCGATCACCTCGGCGCTCGCCATCCTCGGCAGCCACTCCGCGCGCTGCTCCGGGGAGCCGCCGACGTCCACGGCACCCATCGCGAGACCGCTCTGCACCCCGACGAAGGTCGAGGCGGACGCGTCGACGCGCGCCATCTCGAGCGCCATCCAGCCCCGGTAGACGGCGCTGTTCGGGAACCGGCGCACGTCGGGGATGAACGAGCCGAGGAGGCCGAGCCGGGCGAGGTTCGGGATGATCTGCATCGGGAACTCGGCCCGGTTCCAGCAGTCGTTCGCGATCGGCCGCACCTCGGTCTCGAAGTACTCGCGCACCTGCGCGACGCTCTGCCGCTCGGTCGGGGTCAAGGTGTCCTGGAAGTGGTAGAAGTCGCCGACGAGATAGGGCAGGGGGTCCCCGGCCGGCTCGTCCAGGGCCGTCTCGTCGGTGGTCGTGATCGTCATCGCTGCTCCTCGTCGACTTCGGTCCCGCCGGCGGCAGCGGTGCCCGGCAGCAGTGTACGCATCACATCGAGATGTGTTGCGGTCCTCCGGTGCAGGCGCGGCTACGATCCAGTCATGGTCACCGTCGCCGCGCCCGCCCGCGCCGCGCGCCTCGGCAGCCACGGCACCGACCTCGTGCCGAGCGCCCTCTCGATGCGGATCGGCACCCATCCCGATGCGACGCGCGCCTTCCTCGAGGCCCGGCACCGCTTCCTCGCCGGCGAGCGGATCGACATGGGTTCCCTCGCGACGACGTTCGGGGTGGACCGCACCTCGCTCTTCCGCTGGGTGGGCAACCGGGACCAGCTGCTCGCCGAGGTGCTCTGGTCCCTCGCCGTGCCCACGTTCGACGCGGCCGACGCCGCCGTCGCCGCCCGCGGCGCCGACCGCGTCGAAGCCGTGCTGACCCGCTTCGTGGCGGACCTGATCGGCGCCGCCTACTTCCGCGACTGGATCACGCGCGAGCCCTCCAGGGCGCTCCGCATCCTCACCACCGCCGCGAGCCCGGTGCACCGCCGGTTCGTCGCGGTGACCGAGACGCTGCTCGCCGAGGAGATCACCGACGGCAGGATGGCGACCCCCCTGCCCGTGCACGACCTGGCGACGGTGCTCGTGCGCGTCGCGGAGTCGTTCACCTACGCCGACCTGATCGCCGGCGAGAGCCCGGACGCCGACCGCGCCGCCGCCGCCCTCGCCCTCGTGCTCGCCCCGACGCGGACGGAGGCGAGGTGACGGACGAGCACGACACCCTCGGCCACTCCGGCCGCCCCCGGCTCCTCCCCGCACACCCACTCGCCTGACGGCGGAAGGAATCCCATGAACGACGACGACGACGTTCTGAACGGCCCCGGCAACGCGACCCTGTCGATCGCGTCCATCCTGAGCGACGCCGCATGGCGCCGCCCCGAGAAGACGGCGCTCATCTGGGCGGGTCAGACCGGCCCCGATGCCCGGGTCGCCTACGGCGAGCTGTGGGCGCAGACGAAGGCGGTCGCCGGGGTGCTCCGCGACCGCGGCGTCGGCCCGGGCGACCGCGTCGCAATGATGGTGCCGAACGTGCCGATGTTCGCGCGCGTCTACTACGCCGTGCTCGCCCTGGGCGCGGTCGTCGTGCCGATCCACCTCCTGTACAAGAAGGAGGAGATCCAGCACGTGCTGAAGGACAGCGGGGCGAAGCTGGTCGTCATCGCGGCCCCCTCGCTCGGCGAGGGACTGCCCGCCGCCGCGGAGCTCGGCCTCGACGCCCTGTCCGTGCTGCTGCCGGAGGCGACTCGCGACCTCGTGCCCATCCCCCGGCTCGAGGACCTGCTCGCCGCCGGCGAGTCGGCGCCGATCGACCGGCACGTGGCCACCCACCCCCTCGCGCCGGCCACGATCCTCTACACGAGCGGCACCACCGGCGTGCCGAAGGGCGCGGTCGGCTCGCACCTCTCGATCGTCGAGAACGTCAACGTCACGCTCATCGACTCGTTCGAGATGAAGGCGGACGACGTCGTGTTCGGCGGCCTGCCGCTCTTCCACACCTTCGGGCAGACGTGCGTGCTGAACACCGCGTTCCGGGTCGGCGCGACGATCGTGCTGCTGCCCAAGTTCGAGCCTCGCGCCGCGCTCGAGGCGATGGTCGAGCACGAGGTCGACATCTTCACCGCCGTGCCCACCATGTACGTGGGGCTGCTGCAGGCGGCCGCAGCGGGCGCTCCGACGCCGCAGTTGCGCTACGCCGTCTCCGGGGGCGCCCCGCTGCCCCTCGCGGTGCTCGAGGCGTTCGAGCAGACCTTCGGTGCGAGGGTGCACGAGGGCTACGGGCTCACCGAGACCTCACCGGTCGCCTCCTTCAACCGCGTCGGGGAGGAGATCCACCCGGGCACGGTGGGCAGGCGGATCTGGGGCGTCGACGTGATCGTGGCCGACGCGGAGAAGGATGACGAGGTCGTCGAGCTGCCCCGGGGCGAGCTCGGCGAGATCGTCATCCGCGGCCACAACCTCTTCAAGGGCTACCTGGGCCGGCCGGAGGCGAACCGGGAGGCCGTCGTCGACGGCTGGTTCCGCACCGGCGACCTCGGCAGGATCGACGAGGACGACCTCATCACGATCGTCGACCGCAAGAAGGACATGATCGTGCGGAACGGCTACAACGTGTACCCCACCGAGGTCGAGAACGTGCTCGTCCGCCACGAGGCGGTGCAGACGGCCGCGGTGTTCGGGGTGCCGCACGAGGTGCACGGGCAGGAGATCGCGGCCGCGGTCGTGCTGAAGCCCGGCGCCCGCGTGACCGAGGAGGAGCTGATCGCCTTCGTCAAGGACCGGATCGCCGCCTTCAAGTTCCCGCGGATCGTCCACTTCGTTCCCGAGTTCCCCCTCGGCCCGTCGGGGAAGGTGCTGAAGCGCGAGCTCGCCCGCGAGTTCGGCTCGTGACGGCGCCCGTCCCCGGGCTCGACGTGCCGGCGCTCGCCCGCTGGCTGCAGCGCACCCATCCGTCGCTCGCGGGCGGCGAGCTGCGTGCGCAGGTGCTCGCCGGCGGCCGCAGCAACCTCACCTACCGGCTGGACGGGCCGCGGCCGGGGCCGCTCGTGCTGCGCCGGCCCCCGCTCGCCCACGTGCAGGCGACCGCGCACGACATGCGCCGCGAGTACCGTGCGATCGCCGCGCTCGCGGGCACGACCGTGCCGGTCCCCCGTGCCGTCGACCTGGTGGCGGACGCGGATCCGGCCACCGGCGTCGACGCCCCGTTCTTCCTGATGGATCACGTGGCGGGCACGGTGATCCGTGCGCCCGGCGACGACGCGGCCCTCTCCCCGGCGCAGCGGCGGAGCGTCTCGTTCGCCCTCGTCGACGTGCTCGTCGCGCTGCACGCGCTCGATCCGGCGGAGGTGGGCCTCGCCGACCTCGGCCGCCCCGAGGGGTACCTGGCGCGCCAGGTCGCGCGGTGGACGACGCAGTACGCCGGCTCCCGGACCCGCGAGCTGCCCGATCTCGACGCGCTCGCGGCGGCGCTGGCCGACCGGGTCCCCCCCACCGCCGCCAGCGGCCTGCTGCACGGCGACTTCCGGCTCGACAACGCCATCCTCGACCTCGGGGGCCCCGAACCGCGGATCGCGGCCGTGCTGGACTGGGAGATGGCCACCGTCGGCGACCTCGACGCGGACCTCACCCTCTGCACCCTCTACTGGCGCCTCGGCACCATCGCCGCCGAGGCCGGCGTGCCCGCGGCCACCGCCGTCGTGCCGAGCGCGGGCTACCCCGACGCCGACGAGCTCGTCGAGCACTACGCGCGGGCCGGCGGTCGCCCGATCGCCGACCTCGGCTGGTACGACGCCTTCGCGGCGTTCAAGCTGGCCGTCATCCTCGAGGGAGTGCACCACCGCTACCTGCAGGGCGCGACGGTGGGCGCCGGCTTCGAGTCGATCGGCGCCCTCGTCCCTCCGCTCGCGGCCCTGGGCCGGACCCGCTTGGCGGAGGGGAGCTGATGGACTTCGCCCCGGATCCCCGCTCGGCCGCCCTCGACGCGGAGCTCGCGGCCTTCCTCACCGACCGGGTGCTCCCCGCCGAGCCCGTGCTGGAGGCGGAGCTCGCCGCGGCACCGGACAGGTGGGGTCCGACGCCGGTGATCGCCGCCCTGCAGGTCGAGGCCCGGGAGCGGGGTCTCTGGAACCTGTTCCTGCCGCCGAATCCGCAGGGCGCGGGGGCCGGGCTCACGAATCTGCAGTACGCGCCGCTCGCCGAGCGGTCGGGACGCAGCCCTCGGCTCGCGCCCGTCGCCATGAACTGCGCAGCCCCGGACACCGGCAACATGGAGCTGCTCGTCCACTACGGCTCCGAGGCGCAGCGGGAGCGCTGGCTCGGCCCGATGCTCGAGGGCCGACGGCGCTCCGCGTTCTGCATGACCGAGCCGAACGTCGCCTCCTCGGACGCGACGAACATCGCCACCCGCATCCGCCGCGACGGCGACGAGTACGTGATCGACGGGGTCAAGTGGTGGTCGACCGGGGCGATGGACCCCGACGCCACGCTGCTCGTCGTCATGGGCGAGACCGATCCGGACGCCGAGCGGCACCGCAGGCAGAGCATGCTGCTCGTGCCCCGCGACACCTCCGGGGTGACGATCGTGCGGCCCCTCTCGGTGTTCGGGTACGACGACCGGGAGCACGGCGGCCATGCCGAGATCCGCTTCGAGGGAGCGAGGGTGCCGGTCGACGCGCTGCTCGGCGGCGAGGGCGAGGGGTTCGCGATGGCGCAGGCCCGGCTGGGACCCGGACGCATCCACCACTGCATGCGGGCGATCGGTATGGCCGAGCGGGCGCTCGACCTCGTGCGCGAGCGCGTCGGCGCCCGGACGGCCTTCGGCTCGACCCTTGCCGAGCAGGGCGTCGTGCGGCAGTGGCTCGCGGAGGCCAGGATCGACCTCGAGGCCGTGCGGCTGCTCGTGCTGAAGACCGCGTGGCTCATGGACACGGTCGGCGCTCGGGCGGCCCGCACCGAGATCCAGGCGATCAAGGTCGCGGTGCCGCGGGTCGTGCAGCGGGTCCTCGACCGCGCGATCCAGCTCTTCGGCGCTGCCGGCGTCTCGGCCGACACCCCGCTCGCGGCCCTGTTCGCGGCCGTGCGCACGCTGCGGATCGCGGACGGGCCGGACGAGGTGCATCTCGCCTCGCTCGGCCGCGCCGAGCTGCGGCCGCAGCGTCGCTAGAGCGGGCGGCTTGACGGTTCCCTCCGCCGCGCGCACGCTGGACGAAGGGGGGCGGCATGCGGCGGTACCGACTGGGCAGCAGGGCCATCCGCGCGCTCGGCTACGACGAGGCGAGCCGGACGCTCGAGCTCGAGTTCATCAGCGGTGCGATCTACGACTACGACGGCGTGCCGCCCGAGGAGGTGCTCGCGATGCTCGAGGCCACCTCCCGCGGCAAGTACTT
>JAICSU010000216.1 GCA_025936735.1 Amnibacterium sp. | reverse complement strand
GCCACGTCGGGCGCCGCGAAGATCGGCACCATCGCCCTCGCGCTCGGCACCGTCGCCCTCTCGTGGCTGCTCACCCACACCCTGTTCGCGCTCCGCTACGCGGCGCTCTACTACGACGCGCGCGGCGGCATCGACTTCAACCAGCGGGACTCCCCCAGCTACGGCGACTTCCTCTACCTCGCCTTCACGGTCGGCATGGCGTTCCAGGTCTCCGACACCGCCGTGACGTCGCGGAGGCTCCGCGGGGCCGTCCTCCGGCACGCTCTCCTGTCGTACCTCGCGGGCGCCGTCGTGCTCTCGACCGCCATCAACCTGGTGGCGGGGCTCATCCAGTGACGCGCCGCGCTCGGCCGGGGAGCCCGGCGACGCCGCGCGCCGCGCGCGCGGTGATTGCGATCCGGTAACGCTGGAGACGATCGGCGCGGCCGCGCACACGTCCTGGTGTGAGCACATCCATCGCCCGCCGTCCCCGCCGGGCCCTCGTCGCGCTGCTGTCCGCCCTCACCGTCGCGGCCCTCGCGGGCTGCACGAGCGCGGGCTCGGCCACCTCGGCCGGGGGTTCCGTCTCCGGCGTCGCATCCGGCGGCGTCGCGTCCCGCGGTGCGCCGAGCCAGGGGAAGTCCGCGTCGGCGCCGGATCGGTCGGTGGTGACCACCGGCACCCTCGACCTCGTGGCGACCGACCCCGTCCGGACGGCCGACGCGATCGCGACGATCGTGGCGGGCAGCGGCGGCCGGGTGCAGGCGCGCGACGAGCATCCGACGCGGCCGGCGTCCGCGGATCTGACCGTCCGGATCCCCTCGGCCGCCTTCGACAGCACCCTGGCCGCGATCGAGCATCGGGCGAGCGTGCGCACGGTGACCGTGCACAGCTCCGACGTCACCGCCCAGGTCACCGACTACGGCGTCCGGATCGCCACCCTTCGCACGTCGATCGCCCGGCTGCAGACCCTGCTCGCGAAAGCGACGGACACGACCGCGCTCGTCGAGATCGAGTCGTCGCTGACGACACGGGAGACGGACCTGGAGCAGCTGCTCGCCCAGCAGAAGGACCTCACCGATCAGGTGTCGTACGCGACGCTCGCGATCACCCTCGAGGCGCCGGCGATCGTCCGTCCCGGCCCGCCGTCGACCTTCCTCAGCGGGCTCCTCGCCGGGATCGCCGCGCTCGTCCTCACCGGTGCGGCGATCGCGGTCCTGCTCGGTGTGCTGCTGCCGTGGGTCGTCGCCCTCGGCGCGCTCGCCCTCGTGGGATGGTGGGTCGCCCGGCTCGTGCGACGCCGGGCACGCGCCTCGGCGGCACCGGGGGCGTGAGCGCATCCGCGATCGGAGGCGGCGTGGCGGTCGAGCCCGACCGGTCGGCGGCACCGGCGCCGTCGGATCGCGTGCTGCTCGCCGCCTCGGGGCGCGCGGCGGAGCCCGCGTTCGCGCAAGTGATGCAGCGGCACAGCCGGATCGTCTACGCCGTCGCGTTCCGGCAGATCGGCACGGTGACGGATGCGGAGGAGCTGGTGCAGGACGCGTTCGTGCTGCTCTGGACGAAGCGGGCCCGGCTGCGCTTCGTCGGTGACTCCGCGCTCCCCTGGCTGCTCGTGACCGTGAAGCACCTCGCGGCGAACCGCAGGCGCGCGCTGCAGCGCCGGGGGCGGCACGAGGCGGGCGACGCCGGCATCGACACCGCGAGAACCGCGGACGACCCGGCGTTCGAGGACCTGGTGGCGCAGGCGTTCGCCCGCCTCGACCCGGTCGACGCGCTCGTCGCGCGGCTGTGCCTCGTGGAGGACCTCAGCTACGCCGAGGCGGCGCACCGGTCGGGTCTCACCGAGGCGGCGGTGCGGAACCGGCTGTCCCGCACCCGCGGGCGCCTGCGCCGGGAGCTCGCCGAGGAACGGGGCGCCCGATGAGCGACGGCCTGCCCACCGACCGCCAGCTCGCCGCGCTCGAGCAGCGCGTGCTGACGCGCATCCGCCGGCGTGCCGCGATCCGGGGGCGCCTCCTGTCCGGCGTCGCGGCCGCCGCGCTCGTCATCGGCGGCGTCGTGCTCGTGCATCCGACCCCCGGTTCCCTCACCGGTGGGTCCTCGGGCTCCGCAGGCTCCGCCGCCAAGGCTCCGTCCTCCGCGGTCGCGGTGCGGTGCCACGCGACGAGCGCCGCCGATTCGACGGTCAGGACCGTGCCGCTGCCGGCCCGGCCGACCCCCGCCGCGGTCGCCGCCGCCTGCGAGGAGCAGGCGACCGCATCCGGCTCCGCGGCCGGTCCGTCCGCCACGCCCGGCCCCCCGGCCCGGGTCGCCTGCCGCAGTGCGAACGGCGACTGGGAGGTGTTCCCGGCCGATGGGCATCCGTCGACCCTCTGCACGCGCAACGGTCTGGCGGCGGGCTGAGACGACCGCCGCCCAGCGGACGGTCAGCGCCATCGCGGAGAGTGCCCCCATGAGCTTCCCCGCCGAGAACATCCGCCTGTGGGCGGGCAAGGACGTCGTCGACGCCAAGGGCGACAAGATCGGCTCGATGGAGTCCATCTACTACGACACGGGCGCCGACGAGGCGACGTTCGCCGCCGTGCAGGTCGGAGTGGTCGGCAAGCACCTCGTGTTCGCGCCGCTGCACGGCGCCGTCGTCGGCCCCGGCTACGTGAAGGTGCAGGTCGACAAGAAGATGGTCCGCGACTCGCCGTCCCTCGGCCTCGACGGGGAGCTGACCCGCGACCAGGAGGCCGCCGTGTTCGCCCACTACGGGCTGCCGTACGACGCCTCCGGGGAGCGGCGGCTCGGCCGCCGCTGACCGGCGCTCATCCGCCTGCCGTCTCCCGCATGTCGAAGCGGTAGCGGGCGGGAACCGGCGTGCCGGGCCGCAGCTCGCGCCACAGGTCCGCGATCGCGTCCTCGCCCTCCCGCAGGTCCGGTACGTCGAGGCCCGCGTCGAGCAGGGCGGCGGCACGGGCCCGCTCCCCCGTGCGGGCGAGCGCGGTCGCGAGCAGGAAGCCCGTCCGGCCCTCCTCGAGGCGGGGCACCTCGGCGGCCTCGAGCAGCGCCAGGGCCCGGTCCGCGGCGCCCCCGCGAAGCAGGGCGGTGACGGCCTCGACCAGCACCGCCACGTTCCCGCGGTCGAGGGCGACCGCCGCCTCGTACGCCGATGCGGCAGCGGCGGCGTCGCCCGCGGCGACGGCGATCAGGGCGAGGCCGCGGTGGGCGTGCAGGTTCTCGCGGAGGGAGTTCGAGCGCCGGTACGCATCGGCAGCGGCGTCGGCGCGGCCCTCCGCGTGGGCGAGAGCACCGAGGTGCAGGGCGACGTCCGCCGTCTCCGGCGCCGCGGCGAGGCGCTCGGCCCAGTCGCCGCCCCGCACGAAGGCGGGGGCCCCCGTGAACCGGCCGGTGTCCAGCAGCTCCACCCACGGGCGCTGGTCGTCCCCCAGCGTGTCCGGCGCGAACGGCGCGCCCTCGTCCCCGAGGGGCGGCTCCCCCGCTCGGGCGCGCCGCCGCTCCTCGAGCGCCCCCCAGCCGGAGCCGGCGAGCACGGGACGGGCGGGCGGCCGCTCCCGAAGGGCCGCGAGCACCCGCTCGGCGCCCTCGAGCTCCTCGAACCCGCCGGCGAGCCGTCGCTCGCAGTCCGCGACGGCCGCGGAGAGGTCGTAGCCGAGGCTGAGGGCCACGTCCACGTCGGGGGCGCCGAACGCCTCCGTCCAGGAGACGGTGGCGGAGGCGTCGAGCGGCACGTGCTCGAACTGGGTCTGCGCGAGCCCCGACTGGATCTCGAAGTAGCGGTCGCCGCCCTCGGGGTTCAGCCAGCGCTGCCACCGGTCCCCACCGGGGCCGGCGCCCCAGGTGAACAGCTAGCGGCCGCGGAGCGGGGCGGTGGAGAGCATCGCGAGCCCCGAGGCGTCCGGCTGCACGGCGGCGATCCACCGTGGCTGCTCGGGCGGGAGGTCGAAGAAGAAGTCGCGGGCTGCGGGGCTGCGGCGCGGCCAGGTGCTGTCGACGCCCTCGTCGTCGGCGGGGTCCACGCGAGTGACGCCGCCCTCGTAGTCCGTGCGGAACGCCGTGACGGCAGGCGCGAGCACGCGGGTGCCGGCCTCCTCGCGGACGGCGGCGTTCGTCCACCAGTACATCGGCACCGGATGCGGATG
>JAICSU010000270.1 GCA_025936735.1 Amnibacterium sp. | reverse complement strand
TCGCGCTCAGTCCAGCTCGGCGGCGAACTGCTTCAACCACGGCCGGAGCTCCGGTCCGAGGTCCTCCCGCTCCGTCGCGAGCTGCAGGATCGCCTTGATGTAGTCGATCTTGTCACCCGTGTCGTAGCGGCGCCCGCGGAAGACCACTCCGTACACGCCGCCCGTCCACTCCGGGGCGCCGGCCATCTTCTGCAGCGCGTCCGTGAGCTGGATCTCCCCGCCCTTGCCGGGGCCCGTGTGCTCGAGCACGTCGAACACCTCGGGCCGGAGCACGTAGCGGCCGATGATCGCGAGGTTCGACGGCGCGTTCTCCTTCGACGGCTTCTCGACGAGCCCCGTGATCCGGACCACGTCCTGCTCCTCCGTCGGCTCGACCTTCGCCGCGCCGTAGAGGTGGATCTGCTCGGGGTCGACCTCGAGCAGCGCGACGACCGAGGCCCTGCGCTGCTGCTGCACCTCGATCATGCGGGGCAGCAAGGGGTCCCGCTGGTCGATCAGGTCGTCGCCGAGCAGCACGGCGAAGGGCTCGTGCCCGACGTGCATGCGGGCCTGCAGCACGGCGTGGCCCAGCCCGTGGGGGTCGCCCTGCCGGAAGTAGTGGATGTCGGCGATGTTCGTCGACTCGTGCACGCGCTGCAGCTTGGCGTGGTCGCCCTTGCGCTCGAGCGTGGCCTCGAGCTCGTAGACCCGGTCGAAGTGGTTCTCGAGCGCGTACTTGTTGCGGCCGGTCACCATGAGCACGTCGTGCAGGCCCGCGGCCACGGCCTCCTCGACCACGTACTGGATGGCCGGCTTGTCGACGACCGGCAGCATCTCCTTCGGCATCGCCTTCGTCGCGGGGAGGAAGCGAGTACCGAGACCGGCGGCCGGGATGACCGCTTTCGTGATCATGTGGGCCATGTCGGCAAGGGTATCGGAGGGGAGTTTCTAGGATCAGGGTCATGGGCGCCGATCCCACCCACCAGAAGAGGGCCTTGCGTGCCGAGTTGCGGGAGCGCAGGCGCATCCGCACGGGCCCGGAGCGGAAGGCGGCGACCGACGGGTTCACCCAGCAGCTCACCGAGCTGACGCAGCGGCTCGGCGCGAGATCGGTGTCCTGCTACCTCTCGGCGCCGGACGAGCCGAACACCCGCCCCTTCGTGACCTGGGCGCGGGAGCACGGGATCCGGGTCCTGTTCCCGATCAGCCGGGAGGACGGCCTGCTCGACTGGACGACGGCGACGCCGGGCGGGGAGGAGTACATCGGCCTCTACGGGATGCCGGAACCGGTCGGCGAGCCGCTCGGCCCGATCGCGATCAACGACGTCGATCTGATCCTCGTGCCCGCCGCCGCGGTGGACCGCAGCGGCATGCGACTCGGCTGGGGCCGCGGCTACTACGACAAGACGCTCGGCTCCATGGAGCGGTGCCCGCCGGTGTACGGGGTAGTCTTCGACTCCGAATTCGTGGACGAGGTGCCCAGAGAACGCCACGACCAGGCGCTCGACGGTGTGATCACCCCCACGAGGACCGTGGAGTTCTCCACGCGCTCGGCCCGCCGACGGAGGATCTGACCTTCATGCCCGTGTATGCATACAAGTGCCGCGACTGCGGAACGCCCCTCGAGGTGCACCAGGAGTTCAGCGATGCACCCCTCACCGAGTGCCCGACCTGTGGCGGCACGCTGCGGAAGCAGTACGGGTCGATCGGGGTGACGTTCAACGGCTCCGGCTTCTACCGCACCGACTCGCGTTCGGGTGAGAAGAAGCCCGGCGACAGCACGAGCGGCTCGGGCTCGTCCGACGCGCCCGCGTCGACGCCGGCGAAGACCGACGGCGGCTCGGCCCCGAAGACGGAGTCCAAGCCCGCGGCCGCCCCGGCAGCCGCACCCGCCTGATCCGCGGGCGGATGGCGACCCGCGCCCGAGGCAGCCGGAGGCCGTGCCGTCCCTCTGCTACACAGGCCGTATGAAGGGCTTCCGGGACTTCGTCCTGCGCGGGAACGTCGTCGACCTCGCCGTCGCGGTCGTGATCGGCACGGCCTTCACGGCGATCGTCACCGCGATCGTGGTCAACCTCATCAACCCGTTGATCGCCGCGCTGTTCAACGCCGACAGCCTCAAGAACGCCTTCGTGGTACACCTGCCGACCACGGCCGGCGCGACCTCGGACCTGCGGTTCGGCGCCGTGCTCGGCGCGATCATCAACTTCGTCATCGTCGCGGCGGTCGTGTACTTCGCCTTCGTGCTCCCCGTGAACTACGCCATGAAGCGCGCGTTCACGCGGAAGAAGGCGGAGGAGACCGCCACCCCCGCCGCGACTCCCCCGACCGAGACCGAGCTGCTCATCCAGATCCGCGACCTGCTCGCCGGCACGCCGAGCCCCGAGGGCGACCACACCCTGCCCGCGGGCGGCGGCTCGCACCGCGCCTGACCGCGGGGCCGTCGCGCCGCCCCCTCCCGCACGAACGAACGACGGAGCTTCCACGCCGGAGGCCCTCGGATCCGCATGACCTGGTTCCGCGGACGCGGTTTCTCCGTCGTTTGTGCAGGGTACGGCGGGGGTCAGCCCCAGTGCGGTGGCTTGTCCGCCTTCAACCGGTCGTCGTTGCCGCCGTCGGCGTCGCCCCAGGCGCGCGGCT
>JAICSU010000276.1 GCA_025936735.1 Amnibacterium sp. | reverse complement strand
CCGCGAGGGCTCCTCACGCACGGGGGGATCGGGCAGCGGACCGAGTGCGGCGCGCGACAGCGCCACGGTCGCGGCGTCCGGATCCGCGTGGTCCGCCACGGCGCCGTCGAGCCACTCGTCGTCCCTCGGCCGCCCGATGGATCGAAGCGACTGCTCCCACGACTCGTAGAGCGTGGGCGGCAGCTCCAGCGGGCCGGTCTCGCGGAGGGGATCCTGCAGGTCGAGCGGTTCGGGCAGCGCGGGGCCGGAGAGGGCCCGCCCCGGGAGGCGAACGGGCTGGGTGTTCCCGGGGTCCGGCTCGGCGGCCCGCCGGCGCCCGGGCGTCGTCTCGGGCCGGGACGCCACCGTCGCCGTCGTCGAGAAGCTCGGGATGCGAGCGGGCTGCACGGGCGACGGGCGCTCCTCGGCCGCCGGCCGGTCGCGCTCCACGACGAGCCGCGCCGGCTCCGCCTGCGACCGTGCCGCGCGGGCCGCGTTCCTGGAGTGCCGCGCCGATGTCCCCGCGTGGCGGGAGTGCTGGCCGAGCGGGTCCGGATCGGATCTCGGAATCGGCGGCTGCGCGCGGGCGGAGCGCGGGGCGAGCGTCTCCGGGCGCTCGCTCAGCTCCTCCTGAGCAGCGGACGGCGCGGGTTCCGGGGCCGCGCCGACCGGCGCCGGCTCCTCCGGCCGGGCGAAGCGGGCAGGCGCGATCCCGGCAGGCCGGGGTGCGTCGCCGTCGAGGGCCCCGCGGGCAGCGGGCGCGACCGGTGCCGCCTCCGCGGATCGCACCGGGCCGAACGGGACGGCGGAGGCGCGCAGCACCGGCACGGCACCGGTGGGCGCGATGCGCTCCAGCTCGGCGGCGAGGGCGGCGGCGAGCTCGTCGTCGTCGTGGATCTCCTCGTCCGGTCCGGCTGCCGCTTGCGCGCGGGTCCGGTCGTCCGCCATGGCCGCCATCGTATCGATGGCCCGGCGTCAGCCGTGGAGCCACGAGGGCCGATCCGGCGCCCCGTCCCCGCTCAGGCGACGGGGCGCAGCGGAACGACCTCGTCGGCCACGGCCTCCTGGGAGGCCGGATGCTCGACCATCGCGATCACCCTGCTCGCCATGAACCGCGCGGTGCGCACCGGGGTGCCGCCGCGGGTGACCTCGGTCACCTCGACCAGCCCGCGCCCGTGCGCGATGTCCAGTCGCCGGCCCGCTCGGGTCGCCTCGATCTCGTATGTCTTCGTGTCGCCGCCGGTGTCGACGACGACCTCCACCCGATCACCCTTCATGTGTGCCTCCTCAGCCTCACTGAATACAACACCCCTGGTCCGACAGTGATTCCGCGTCCGTCGAGAAGGCCCCGCCTGCTCTCGTCGGAGGCGTCGACGGCTCGGGCACCCGGGGCTAGGCTCCGGGTCGAGGGCCTTTAGCTCAGCTGGTAGAGCGCCACGTTTACACCGTGGATGTCGTCGGTTCGAACCCGGCAGGGCCCACCGCTCCGTCCGCGTGCACGCCTTCGGGACGTCCGCATGGCGGCGCCGGCATGCGGACGTCCCGCACGCGTGCGGACGCGCCCGGGCGGCGGCTCGTGCCCCGGCATGGGCCCGAGGCGGCCGCACTAGACTCCTTGCGCCTCTTCTCTTCGACCAGGAAGTGAGATGCGGGTGGCGGTCAACGATCAGAATCCATACCTCGCAGGCACTCTCGACCGTGACCCGGCCGAGACCGCCGAGTGGGTTGAATCCCTCGACACCCTCGTGGCCCAGGCGGGGCACGAGCGGGCGCGCGAGATCATGCTCAGTCTGCTGAGCCGGTCACAGGAGCTGCACCTCGGGGTCCCGATGGTGCCCACGACCGACTACGTGAACACGATCGCCCCGGAGGACGAGCCGTCCTTCCCGGGTGACGAGGAGATCGAGCGGCGCTACCGCGCCTGGATCCGCTGGAACGCCGCGATCACCGTGCATCGCGCCCAGCGGCCCGGCATCTCGGTCGGCGGCCACATCTCCACGTACGCCTCCTCCGCGGCGCTCTACGAGGTGGGCTACAACCACTTCTTCCGCGGCCCGGACTTCCCGGGGGGCGGCGACCAGGTCTTCTTCCAGGGCCATGCCTCCCCCGGCATGTACGCGAGGGCGTTCCTCGAGGGCCGGCTGACCGAGCAGGACCTCGACGGCTTCCGGCAGGAGAAGTCGAAGGCCCCGCACGGGCTGCCGTCGTATCCGCACCCGCGGCTCATGCCGGACTTCTGGCAGTTCCCCACGGTGTCGATGGGCATCGGCCCCATCAACGCGATCTACCAGGCCCAGCTCGCCAAGTACCTCACGAACCGCGGCCTGAAGGACGCGTCCGAGGGCCACGTCTGGGCGTTCCTCGGCGACGGCGAGATGGACGAGGTCGAGAGCCGCGGCCAGCTGCAGGTCGCCGCCAACGAGGGCCTCGACAACCTGACCTTCGTCATCAACTGCAACCTGCAGCGCCTCGACGGGCCGGTT
>JAICSU010000152.1 GCA_025936735.1 Amnibacterium sp. | reverse complement strand
GACGAGCTCGAACGGCGCGATGCCGAGCCGCTCGAGCTGCTCCGCGTGCTCCGGGCGGTTCAGGTCGGCCAGCAGGCCCGCGTGGATCGACGGATGCAGGGTCTTCACGCGGCCGTCGAGGCTCTCGGGGAACCCGGTGACCTCCGCCACCTCGGTGACGACGAGTCCCGCCCCGACGAGGGTGGCGGAGGTCGACCCGGTCGACACGAGGGCGACGCCCGCCTCGGCGAGCGCCCGGCCGAGGTCCACCAGACCCCGCTTGTCGCTCACCGACAGCAGCGCCCTGCTGATCCGGATCCGGTCCCGCTGCCCGCTCATGCCACCCGCTCCTTCAGATCGATCCGCCCCGTCGCAACGCCCTCGAGCACCTCCGCGAGCAGTCGCCGCTCCACCGGCTTGATCCGGTCGTGGAGCACGGACTCGGTGTCGCCGGGCAGCACGGGGACCCGCTCGCGGGCGAGCACCGGCCCGCTGTCGACGCCGTGGTCGACGACGATGACGCTGGCTCCGGTCTCGTGCACCCCCGCGGCGAGGGCGTCCCGCACCGCGTGCGCGCCGGGGAACTCCGGCAGGTAGGCGGGATGCGTGTTCAGCAGGCGCGGCGCGAGGGCGTCGACGACCCGCGGCGGCAGCAGCCGCATGAGCCCGGACAGCACGACGACGTCGGGCCGCCACTTCGCGACCTCGGCGAGCAGGGCGTCGCCCCACGCCTCACGGGAGGAGTAGTAGGGGTAGGGCACGAGGAAGGAGGGCACTCCGAACTCGTCGGCGTGCACGATGCCGGGAGCGTCACGGTCCGCCCCCACGGCGACGACGCGGACGGGGAAGGCCGGGTCGGTGCAGCGCTCGAGGAGCGCCCGCAGGTTGGTGCCGCTGCCCGAGATCAGGACCACGACCGCGAGCACCCGGGAAGCCTAGCGGGGCGCCTCCGCGCCCGTTCCGTCGGCGGATCCGGCGGGACGCCGGCGCACGACGGCGCCGCCGATCAGGACGCCGATCCCGACCTCGGCCGCGCTGCGCCAGGCGACCTGCAGCGCGTCGGGGCCCACCTCGACCAGGCGCCCGGGTCCGGCCGCGCCGGATGCCGCGAGGGCCAGCAGCCCGAGGAGCACGCCCGCGCTGGCGCCCGCGACGACCGAGGTGGTGATCAGCGGCAGTGCTCCCCCGCCGACGTGGCCCCGGACCTTCAGGACGACGCCCACCCCGACACCGGCGAGCGCGAGGACGAGCACCGCGGCGAGGCCGTACTCCCCGGGCCCCTGGGGCAGCGCGCCGAGCAGCGGGAGGGACGGGAGGGGGCCGACGCTCGTGCCGAGCGGGCCGACGGAGGAGCCGGCGCCGATCGCGAAGCCGGCGCCGGTGAACCAGGCGGCGGCCCACACGACGACGGTGGGCAGGGCCGCGATCTGCAGGGCGGTGAGGGCGAGCCCCCCGGCGATCCCCGCCCCCGACGACTCGTACAGGCCGACGACGGCCGGGAGGTGGAGCGCCAGCAGCACCGCGACCGCGACCGCACCGGCCGCGAGCGTGAGCGCGACGGCGCCGGCGCCCGCTCGGGCGCCCGCGGCCAGAGGCCCCTGCCGCGCCGACCCCCGACCGGGCAGCAGCCCGGCGAGCAGCCCCGCGAGGTAGACCGCGGCGGGCAGGAGCACCGCCTGCACGGAGTCCGGTCCGGCGCTGCGGCGGTGGCACAGCAGCAGGAGAAGCACGGAGGCGACCACGGCCACGGCGACGCCCGCGGCGACGGCGGGGCCGGGGAGGGCGGTGGCGGCCGCGCGGCGCCCGGCGCGCATCCCGGCGAGGACCGTCACGAGCGCGGGCCCGAGCAGCGCCACGGTCATGGTGAACGGGGCCGCGGCCGGCACGGTCACGTCGACCCCGTGCCCGAGGAACCAGACGTCGCCGGCGGCGGCCAGGTAGGGGGTCCAGGCACCGGTCGCGCCGAGGCCTGCCCACGCCACGAGGGCGGCGACCATCAGGACACCGACCGGCAGGGCGACGGCGAGCGCGGCGTCGAGGGCACCGACGAGCAGGGCCGACCAGCGGCCGCCGGGGGCGGTCGTGGGCTCGGCGGCTACGGCCTCGGGAGCGGTGTCGATGTCGATCCCGGGATGCTAGACGGGAGCGGCCGCCCGGCGGCGGCGCACCGCCGTCCGCTCAGGAGGCGAAGACCTCGCGCATGAGCGTCGCGGTCTCGCTCGGGGTCCGGCCGACCTTCACGCCGGCGGCCTCGAGGGCCTCCTTCTTCGCCTGCGCGGTGCCGGCGGAGCCGGACACGATCGCCCCCGCGTGCCCCATCGTCTTGCCCTCCGGCGCGGTGAACCCGGCGACGTAGGCGACGACCGGCTTCGTGACGTTCCGGCGGATGAACTCCGCGGCCCGCTCCTCCGCGTCGCCGCCGATCTCGCCGATCATCACGATCGCCTTCGTCTCGGGGTCCGCCTCGAACGCCTCGAGGGCGTCGATGTGCGTGGTGCCGATGATCGGGTCGCCCCCGATGCCGACCGCGGTGGAGATGCCGATGTCGGCGAGCTCGAACATCATCTGGTAGGTCAGCGTGCCCGACTTGGAGACGAGGCCGATCGGTCCGGGCCCGGAGATCGTCGCGGGGATGATGCCCGCGTTCGACTTGCCGGGGCTGATCACGCCGGGGCAGTTCGGGCCGATGATCCGCGTGGCGCCGCCCTTCGACTTCGCGAGCGACCAGAACTCCGCGGAGTCCTTCACCGGGATGCCTTCCGTGATGACGACGCAGAGCGGGATGCCCGCCTCGATCGCTTCGACCACCGCGTCCTTCGCGAACGCGGGTGGCACGAAGACGACGCTCGTGTCCGCGCCGGTCTCCGCCATCGCCTCCGCGACGGTGCCGAAGATCGGCAGCCGGGCGCCGCCGATCTCGACCGTCGTGCCCGCCTTGCGCGGGTTCACCCCACCGACGACCTGCGCGCCGGAGGCGAGCATCCGGGTGGCGTGCTTCGTGCCCTCGGAGCCGGTGAGCCCCTGGACGATGATCTTGGTGTCCGTCCCGATCAGGATCGACATGTCTCTCGTCCCCCTCAGGCCGCAGCCAGCTCGGCGGCCTTCTCGGCCGCTGCGTCCATGGTGTCGACGACGGTGACGAGCGGATGCGCCGCCTCGGCGAGGATCCGCCGTCCCTCCTCGACGTTGTTCCCGTCGAGCCGGACCACGAGCGGCTTGTTCGCCTCGTCGCCCAGCGTCTCGAGCGCACCGACGATGCCGTTCGCGACCGCATCGCAGGCGGTGATGCCGCCGAACACGTTCACGAAGACGCTCCGCACCTGCGGGTCGTTCAGGATGACGTCGAGGCCGGCCGCCATCACCTCCGCGGAGGCGCCGCCACCGATGTCGAGGAAGTTGGCCGGCTTCACGCCGTACCGCTCGCCGGCGTATGAGACCACGTCGAGCGTCGACATGACGAGACCGGCGCCGTTGCCGATCACGCCGACCTGGCCGTCGAGCTTCACGTAGTTGAGGTCGTGCTCCTTGGCCTTCGCCTCGAGCGGGTCGACGTCGCCCGCATCGACGAGCGCCGCGTGGTCCGGGTGGCGGAACTCCGCGTTGTCGTCGAGCGTGACCTTGCCGTCGAGGGCGATCACGTCACCGGACTCGGCGAGCACGAGCGGGTTCACCTCGACGAGCGTGGCGTCCTCCTCGCGGTAGACCTGCCAGAGCCGCTCGAAGACCGGAGCGACCTTGGACACGAGCTCGTC
This sequence comes from Amnibacterium sp., assembly GCA_025936735.1. Classification (GTDB taxonomy): domain Bacteria; phylum Actinomycetota; class Actinomycetes; order Actinomycetales; family Microbacteriaceae; genus Amnibacterium. Next base: position 2,925 of record JAICSU010000152.1, on the reverse strand, counting down.
GGGGAAGCGCGCCGCGCGGGCGATGGCCTCGGCCTGCTCCGCGGTGACGCCGGTGAGCGGGTCGACCTCGACGCGGGCGAGCGCCTCCGGCCGCTCGACGGCGAGCTCCTCGATCTCCATGCCACCCTCGTAGGAGGCGAGCGAGAGGTAGGAGCGGTTCGCCCGGTCGAGCAGGATGGAGATGTAGAACTCGCGGTCGATGCGGGCACCGGCGGCGACCATGACCCGCTTGACCACGTGGCCCTTGATGTCCAGGCCGAGGATCCGCTTCGCGGCCTCCTCCGCCTCCTCCGGGGAGTGCGCGACCTTCACGCCGCCGGCCTTGCCGCGCCCGCCGGTCTTCACCTGCGCCTTGACGACGACGGTGCCGCCGAGCCGCTCCGCGGCCGCGCGCACCTCCTCGGGGGTGTCCGCGACGATCCCGGCGAGCACGGGCACCCCGTAGCGCTCGAACATGTCGCGTGCCTGGTACTCGAAGAGGTCCACCCTTGCCGTCCTCCGTCCGAAGAGGATCCGACCCGTCCGGATCGGAACCGGCGAAGAGCCTACCCCCGGGCCCCGGAGCGCCCGCCGGGAGCCGTGCAGCCGGCGGGCACGGGGGCACGTTGCCGCGTCAACCTTCGGCCGAATAGTGTTCGTGCATGGCCGAGCAGCTCACGCAGGGTGAGGCGTCGACGTGGCGCTTCATCCAGAAGCTCACCGAGCTCGCGCAGGGCGTCGTCGAGTCCGAGATCCGCGCCGCCGCCGACCTCTCCACGTCCGAGTTCGAGGTGCTCCGCTGCCTGCTCGACCGCCCGGACCGGCAGCTCCGCCAGAACGAGCTCGCCGCCCAGCTCGGGTGGGACAAGAGCCGCCTCTCCCACCAGCTCACCCGCATGGAGCACCGGCAGCTGATCGAGCGGAAGAAGGCGGGACGGATCCACGCCGTCACCCTCACCCGCCTGGGTCAGCAGAAGTTCGAGCTCGCGGGCCTCGCCCACGTCACGGCCGTGCGGGCGCTGCTCGTCGACCACCTGTCGAGCGACGAGCGGGAGGCGCTGCTGCGCACCGCGGTGCTGCAGACGGAGGAGCAGGCCGAGGCCGCCCCCGCCCTCCCCGAGGCCCCGACGGCCAAGCCGGCCCAGCCGAAGGGCGGCACCTCGAAGCGGGTGCTGCGCCCGCGCGTCGGCTGACCCGAGCCCGCCGACCCTCAGGCGTCGGGGATGAGGCGCTTGCCGAGGCCCCTCGCCCGGTCCTCGGCGTACCCGAGGCGCTGGTAGAACGCGGCGACGGGCTCGTTGCCGTCGCGCACCTGCACGTTGACCTTCGGGCAGCCCAGGGCGAGTAGCCGCGCCTCGACCTCCCGCATCAGGGCGCGCCCGACGCCGGCGCCCTGGAGCGCGGGTTCCACGGCGACGTACTCCCCGTCGCACGGCCGCCACGCCGCATCCGCGGCGCGTCGGAACCGGCTCCGTGGGCCCGCACCCAGCCGCGGTGCCCGTCGTAGCCGGCCATCGCCGTGGCGACGACGTCACCGTCGCGCTCGACCACGAGGAACAGCTCCGGCTGGACGGCGAGCTTCCGCTCGATGGCGCGACGGGGGTCGTTCCACGGCCGGGTGAGGCCGCACCGATGCCAGAGGTCGACGACCGGCTCCGTGTCCTTGCGCCGGAAGGGCCGGATCCGGTCCACCGGCGCGCTACAGCTTCGTGATCGGTGCGACCTTGATCAGCAGCCGCTTGCGCCCCGCCGTGTCGAAGTGCACCTCCGCGATGCGCTTCGCCGCCGCCCCGGTCACGCCGACGACACGGCCCTCCCCGAAGTCGTCGTGGCGGATGCGGTCGCCGACGGCGAGCTCCAGCTCGCCGTTGTCGCGCACCTTGCCGGTGACCCGGTTCGCCCACTCCGTCTTCGGCTTCGGCGGCGGCGCCGTCGAGCCGCTGCCGCCGGACCAGGCGAGGCTGCCCGCCACCCGCGTTCCGCCGGGGCCCGTCATGCCGGGCGACTGCCGCCACTCGATCAGCTCGGCGGGGATCTCGGCGAGGAACCGGCTGGGCGACGACACGGAGGTGTCGCCGTACTGCGACCGGGTCATCGCGAGCGACAGGTACAGGCGCTCCCGGGCCCGGGTGATGCCGACGTAGAACAGCCGCCGCTCCTCCGCCGGGCCGCCCGGCTCGTTCGCCGACATCCGGTGCGGGAGCAGCTCCTCCTCGATCCCCGTGAGGAACACCGCGCGGAACTCGAGCCCCTTCGCGGTGTGCAGGGTCATGAGGGAGACGGTCCCCGTCGAGTCGTCCAGCTCGTCGGCGGCGGCCACGAGCGACACCTCGGTGAGGAAGTCGAGCAGGCTGCCGTCGGGGTTGTTGCGCTGGAACTCCTTCGTCACCGACAGGAGCTCCTCGATGTTCTCGACCCGTGCCTCGTCCTGCGGATCGCGGCTCGCCCGCAGCACATCCACGTATCCGCTGCGCTTCAGCAGCAGAGCGAGCACGTCGAACACCGGGATCGGGGCCATGCCCGGATCGGGCGGCACGGTGAGCAGCGTCGCCTCGTCGAGGAGCTCCGACAGGTCGGTGATCGCCTTCGTCACCTTCGGGCCGAGGCCGAGCTCCGGCGCGTGCCGCAGCGCCTCGCGGAACACCATGCCGTTGCGCTCCGCGTAGGCGGCGAGCTGCGTCTCGGTGGCCGGCCCGATGCCGCGCTTCGGGGTGTTCAGGATCCGCCGCACCGCGAGCGAGTCGGCCGGATTCGCGACCGAGATCAGGTAGGCGAGGGCGTCCTTGATCTCCGCGCGCTCGTAGAACTTCGTGCCGCCGAGGATCCGGTACGGCACCGCGGAGCGGATGAGGATCTCCTCCAGCGCTCTCGTCTGAGCGTTGGTGCGGTAGAACACCGCGATCTCGCGGTACTCGACCCCCTCCTCGTGCAGCTTCTCGATCTCGT
>JAICSU010000128.1 GCA_025936735.1 Amnibacterium sp. | reverse complement strand
GGGGGCACCCCCCGACCCCCGGCTCGGGCCGCTGGTCGCGGCGATCGGCGAGGGGACGACGCCGCAACGCGCCTACGGCGCCCTCGCCGCGGCCGAGCTCGCACGTGCCGCCGACGCAGCCACGGGCGCCGGCTGGCTCGCCGCCGTGGCGCTGTGGGAGCGCTGCGCCTGGCCGTACCCGCACGCGTGGGCGCTGCTCCGCGCCGCGGAACGGCTGGCCGAGGAAGGCGACCGGGGCGGAGCGACGGCCGCGCTGCGCCGGGCGGCGGCGATCGCCGCGCGTCTCGAGGCCGAGCCGCTCGCGGCCGAGATCACCGCCGTCGCCGCCCGGTCGCACCTGCCGCTGCAGCCCGGCACGGCCCGGCCCACCGCGCTCGAGGGACGGCTCACGGCCCGCGAGCTCGAGGTGCTGCGGCTCGTCGCCGCCGGCCGGTCGAACCCGCAGATCGCCGCCGCCCTGTTCATCAGCCCGAAGACGGCGAGCGTGCACGTCTCGAACATCCTCACGAAGCTCGAGGTCCCCACCCGCCTCGAGGCGGCGACCCTGGCGCAGCGCTCAGGCCTGCTCGCCGACGACTAGGGCGATCCTCCCGCTCCTCAGGCCACCTCTGCGACCCGCCTAGGACGGATCGCGCGTGAGAGATGCGGCGACCGCCCGATGCCCGCACGGCCTCCTCATCCCGAGGCTGTTCGCATCCGATCCCGCCACAAGGAGCCCGAAATGCGATCCGCCCTCCGCCACCCCTCGTTCCGCCGCCTCGCCGCAGCGCTCGCCGTCTCCCAGCTCGGGGACTGGCTGTACAACGTCGCCCTGCTCGTCTTCGTCTTCGACCGGACCCACTCCGTGCTCTGGGTGAGCGTCACGACGGCGGCCCGGGTGCTCCCGGTGGTGGTGCTCGGTCCGCTCGGGGGCGCCCTCGCCGACCGCGTCGACCGGCGCCGGCTCATGATCGCGTCGGACGTGCTGCGGGCGGCCCTGCTGCTCCTGCTCACCGCCGTCGTGCTCGGCGGCGCCCCCGTCGTGCTCGCGCCGGCGCTCGCCGCGCTCGCCACCGCGGCGAGCGTCGTCTACCCGCCGGCCACGGCCGGCAGCACTTCGAAGCTGGTCCCCGCCGCCGATCTGCCGGGCGCGAACGCCGTCCGGTCGGTCATCGGGGCCGCATCCGTGCTCGCCGGTCCCGCCGCCGGCGCCCTGCTGCTCATGGTCCTCGCCCCCGCCGCGCTGTTCGCGATCGACGCAGGCACCTTCGTGCTCTCGGCGCTGCTCGTCGCGGCGATCCCCGCGGGTCCGGCGTTCGCCGTCGCCGGATCCGGGACGCCGGAACCGCTGCTCCGCCAGATGGCGGAGGGCCTCGCCGAGCTGCGCCGCCACCCGGTCGCGGCGCGGTTCGTGGGCGCGGACATCCTCTGCAGCCTCGTGTACGGGGCCGAGACGGTGCTGCTCGTCCTCGTCAGCCGGCAGGACGGGTGGGGCGACCACGGCTACGGCCTCCTGCTCGCGGCGACCGGTGCGGGCGGCGTGCTCGGCACCGTCCTCGTCGGCCGCCTCGGCCGGTTCTCCCGGGTCTCACGGATCGTCGCGGTCGCGCTGCTCGCCGCCGGCGCCCCGCTCGCCCTGCTGGCCGCGGCGCCGACGCTCGCGCTGGCGCTCCTCCTCTGCGCCGCGAACGGCGCGGGCAGCATGATCGTCGAGGTCTTCACGGAGACCGCCCTGCAGCAGCAGCTCGACCCGGCCGTGTTCGGCCGGGCCTACGGCTTCGCGTTCCCGGCGTCGATCGGCGGCATCGCGGTCGGGTCGCTGATCGCCGCGCCCCTCGCCGCGCTCCTCGGCCTGACGGGCGCCCTCCTCGCGCTCGCCTGCCTGGTCTGCGCGTACACGGTCGTGCTGCTCGCCGCCCGCACCGCACCGGCGGTCGCCCCGGCGCCCGCCGTCTGATCCGACGGCGATCCTCGATCGGCGCGGTCCCGCGAGGGGCCGCGCCGATCGGTCACTCCAGCAGGTCGCGCCGCACCACGACCGCGTCGCGGGAGGGCCCGACGCCGATCACCGAGATCGGCGCCCGCATCATGCCCTCGAGCGCCGTGACGTAGTCCTGGGCGGCCTGCGGCAGGTCCTCGAAGCGCCGCACGCCGGTGATGTCCTCGCTCCAGCCCGGCAGCTCCTCGTAGACGGGGACCGCGTGGTGGAAGTCGGACTGCGAGACCGGCACCTCGGGCACCCGTCGCCCGTCGACGTCGTAGGCGACGCACACCGGGATGCGCTCGAGTCCCGTGAGCACGTCGAGCTTCGTGAGCACGAAGTCGGTCACCCCGTTGATGCGCTGCGCGTACCGGGCGACGGGGGCGTCGAACCAGCCCGTGCGTCGCGGGCGCCCGGTCGTCGTGCCGAACTCGAAGCCGTGGGAGCGCAGGAACTCCCCCGACGCGTCGTGCAGCTCGGTCGGGAAGGGGCCCGCGCCGACCCGCGTCGTGTACGCCTTGCAGACGGCGATGATCCGGTCGAAGCGGTTCGGCGCGACGCCCGAGCCGGTCGCCGCTCCCCCGCTGGTCGCGTTCGACGACGTGACGAACGGGTAGGTGCCGTGGTCGACGTCGAGCATCGTCGCCTGGCCGCCCTCGAACAGCACGGTGCGGCCGTCGTCGAGGGCCGTGTTCAGCTCGAGGGCCGTGTCGGTGACCATGGGCCGCAGCCGGTCCACGTAGCCGAGCAGGTCGGCGACGACCTCGTCGACCGACACCGCCCGCCGGTTGTACACCTTCACCAGCAGGTGGTTCTTCTGCTCGAGCGCCCCCTCGACCTTCTGCCGCAGGATCCCCTCGTCGAAGAGGTCCTGCACCCGGATGCCGACGCGGTTGATCTTGTCCGCGTACGTGGGTCCGATCCCCCGCCCGGTCGTCCCGATCTGGCGCTTGCCGAGGAAGCGCTCGGTGACCCGGTCGATGGTGCGGTGGTAGGCGGTGATGACGTGGGCGTTCGCGCTCACCCGGAGCCGCGAGACGTCGACGCCGCGGGCGGACAGCGCCTCGAGCTCGCCGAACAGCACCTCGAGGTCGATGACGGCCCCGTTCGCGATGACCGGGACCACGCCGGGGCTCAGGATGCCGGACGGCAGCAGGTGCAGCGCGTACTTCCGATCGCCGATCACGACCGTGTGGCCGGCGTTGTTGCCGCCGTTGAACTTGACGACGTAGTCGACGCGACCGGAGAGCAGATCGGTCGCCTTGCCCTTGCCCTCGTCGCCCCATTGGGCGCCGATCAGGACGATGGCCGGCATGCGGGGTCCTTCCGCCGTGGGGATCCGATCCTATCCGGTCCTCGTGATCTTGCACATGGTTGTGCAAGATGGCGGTACAGTGGGGTCATGACCGACCCGCCCCGCGCCCGCGCTCCCCGGCGCGACGCCGCCGCCAACCGGGAGGCGCTGATCGAGGCGGCCCGCGTGCTGCTGAACGAGGACCCGGAGACGTCGCTGGACACGATCGCGACCGCCGCGGGCCTGACCAGGCGGGCCGTCTACGGCCACTTCCCCTCGCGGAACACCCTGCTCGCGGAGCTGGCGGAGCGCGGCGCGGCCCGCGTCGCCGCCGCCGTCGCCCGCGCCACCTCGGACGATCCCGTCGTCGACGTCGCCCTGCTCGGCAGGCTCGTCTGGGACGAGATCGAGCACGTGCGCGCCATGACCCGCATGGTCGTCCACGGGCCGCTTCGCGAACGGATCGGCCCGGCGCTCGGCCTCATCCACGAGCGCCTGGTCGGCGACGCGGCCCGCGCGGCCGAGCTCGGCACGGGGCGCGGCGACCTCCCGCCCGAGGTGGTCGCCCACCTCATCGAGGGCGCCGCCTTCACCGTGCTCGATGAGAGCACCCGCGCCGGGCTGTCCCGGGTGGAGGGCCGCCGCCTCGTGATCCTCGCCGGGCTCTCCGCCCTGGGCCTGTCCTGGCGCGAGGCGCAGGCCGTTCTCGACACCCACCGGGCGCTCCTCGACGAGGAGGCGCAGCGGTGAGGCTCGAGCTCGACGGAGTGGCCGTCGGCGAGGCCGCGACGCCCGCCCTCCCACGGCTGGACGTCGTGCTCACGGACGGCGCCCCGGCCGTGGTGGCCGTCGGCACGGAGCGCGGGCCCGTCCTCGCGTCGCTGATCGCCGCCGGCCGGATGCGGCCCGACCGCGGCTCCGTCCGGCTCGACGGCTCGGCCGACGAGGAGGCGCTCCGCCGCGCGGTCGCACTCGTCGACACCCCCGTCGTCGCGGAGCCACCGGCGACCGTCCGGGTCGCCGCCGTCGTGGCCGAGGAGCTGCACTTCGCGGGCCTGCGGAACGGCCGCCGCGCCGTCACCGGGCTCCTCGACGACCTCGGCATCGCCCACTGGCACAGGGCTCCGATCGGGGACCTTCCGCCGGCCGACCGTCTCCGGCTGCTGCTCACGCTCGCCGCCGCCCGCCCGGGCGTCCGGGCGCTCGTGCTCACCTCACCCGAGCGGCACGGCGGCGCCTCCGCCGAATGGCTCGCTCTCGCCCGCTCGTTCACGCTCGCCGGCACGCCCGTCCTCGTCATCGGCGGCCACGCGCTCGACCCGGTGCTCCGCACCGCCGATGTCGCCCCGGCCCTCGCCTGATCTCCCGCCCCGCCGGAACGGTGGGCAGCAAGGAACCCTCATGACCGTCCTCACCCTGCTGCGCAGCGAGCTGCGCCGCCTCACCGCCACGCGCCTCGGCACCGTCGCCTTCGTCGCGCTGATGGCCGTGCCGCTCCTCTACGGGGGCCTCTACCTGTGGGGCAACCAGAACCCGTACGGCCGACTCAGCCACGTGCCGGCCGCGCTCGTCGTCGACGACGCGGGCGCCGTGGTCGGCGGCGCGACCGTGCACTACGGCCGGGACGTCGCGGACCGGCTCGTGCACGACGGGCAGTTCGACTGGCAGCGGATGAGCGCGCGGGCCGCGGCGGACCGCCTGCGCACGGGGGACGTCGACTTCGTCGTCACGCTGCCCGCCTCGTTCTCGAAGGACCTCGCGTCCGTCGCCGGATCCCACCCCGTGCGCGCTCGCATCGGGCTCACCACGAGCGATGCGAACAGCTACCTGTCCGGCACGATCGCGGGCCAGGCCGCCACCGCGATCCGCTCCGGCGTCGCGCAGCAGGTCGGGGCGGCCGCCGCGAAGCGGTTCCTCGTCGCCCTGTCCACGGTGCGCGGGCACCTCGAGGACGCGACGAGGGGAGCCGCCTCCCTCCGGTCCGGCGCGGCGCAGGCCGCAGCCGGCGCCGCCTCGCTCCGATCGGGCACCTCCTCGCTCGCCCGCGGTGCGGCATCGCTGGCGGACGGGCTGACGACGGCCGACGACGGGGCGCGAGCGCTCGCGAGCGGCGCGGCCCGCACCGCGGACGGCGCGGACCAGGTCGCGAGCGGCGCGCGCCGGGTCGACGGCGGAACGAGGGATCTCGCCTCCGGCCTGCAGGCCCTCCGGTCGAGGTCGGCCGCGCTGCCGTCGTCGACCGCCGCGCTCGCCTCGGCGGCGAGCAGCACGGCGAGCGGCGCTGCGGCGGTGCAGCAGGGCAGCGCCGAACTCGCCGCGGCGCTCACGCGGGTCGACGCGGGCTCCGCGTCGACGGCGCGGTCGCTGCAGGCGCGGCTGGCGGCCGACGGGCTCTCGCCCGCGCAGATCGCGGACGCGCTCGCGGTGCTCGAGCCCGGCGCGACCGCCGCGCACGAGGCCGCGTCGAGCGCCGACGGCCTCGCCCGGGGCGCCGCCGACGTCGCCGGCGGCGCGCGCGGGGTCGCGTCCGGCGCGAGGGGCCTGGCCTCCGCGGCGCCGGCGCTGTCCCGCGGGCTCACGGGCGCCGCATCCGGAGCGGCGAGGATCGCCGACGCGGCCGACACGCTGAGCGCCGGCGCCGGGCGGGTCTCGTCGGGCGCGGCCTCCGTCGCGGCCGGCAGCCGGACGCTCGAGGGCGGGATCGGCAGCGCCGACCGCGGTGCGCGCTCGCTCGCGAGCGGCGCGACGTCGGCGGCGGCCGGGGCCCGCGACCTTGCGTCGGGGACGGCGGCCCTCGAGTCCGGCGCCGCGCAGCTGCACGGCGCCCTCGCCTCCGGCGTCACCGGGATCCCGGTGACGACCCCTGCGAGCCGCTCGGCGCAGGCCGCGGCGATCGCGGACCCGGCCACCGTGGCGGCGACGAAGGCGACGAGCGCCGGCAGCTACGGCGCGGGACTCGCGCCCTTCTTCCTCAGCCTGTCCGCCTGGATCGGCAGCTACGCGCTGTTCCTCATCCTGCGGCCGCTGTCCCGCCGCGCGATCACGGCGGTGCGCGCGCCGCTGCGCGTCGCCCTCGCCGGCTGGCTCACCCCGGCGCTGCTCGGTGCCGCCCAGATGATCGGCCTGTACGTGATCGTCGCCGGCCCGCTCGGCTTCTCGATCGCTTCACCGGCCGGCACGATCGGCGTGCTCGCGCTGACCGCGGGGACCTTCGCCGCGATCCTCCTGCTGCTGAACGCCGCGCTCGGCAGCGTCGGCCAGTTCCTCGGCCTGATCCTCATGCTGGTCCAGCTGGTCACGGCCGGAGGCACGTTCCCGTGGCAGACCCTGCCCGCGCCGCTCGCGGCGATGCACCACGCGCTGCCGATGTCCTACGCGGTCGACGCGCTGCGGCAGGCGATGTACGGCGGAGACGCCGCGCTGGCCTGGGGCGACGCCGGGGTCCTCACGATCTGGCTGGTCGCCTCGGTGACGCTCACGGCGGCCGTGGCGGCTCGGATGACGCGGCACCGCACGCTGCGGGACCTGCAGCCGAGCCTGCTCGGCGGCTGACGCTCAATCCCCGCCGGGGGTGAGCTCTCCGAGCGTGGCGATCGTGCGGGGCGCGCCCTGCACCCGCTCGAACTCCGTACGGGCCCGCGCGGCGAGCGCCACCGCGGCGCCCGTGTAGGCGGTCGCGACGAGCGCGGCGGCCGGTCCGCCGCCGATCCGCTTGCCGAGGGCCTGCCATACGGCGATCGAGCCGAACAGCACGCCCATCGCTCCGGCACCGGCCGCGCCACCCGCGAGGCCCGCGCCCTTGGCGGCCTGCTTCGCCGAGTTGGTGAGCTCGGCCCTGGCCAGCTCGATCTCCCGGCGGATCAGCGTGGACACCTCCTTGGTGCCCTGGTTGACGAGCCCGGACAGCTTCATCCGGGCCTTCGAGGAGAACTCCGCAGCGTCGCTCATGGCTCCATCGTCCTCGCGCCCGATGGGCGGAGCCCGGGAACGGGGGTGGGAAGGACGATCACCCCCGTTCCCGGCCGGTCAGGACCGCAGGTTCTGCTTGGCGTCCTGCGCCTGGCCCTGCAGCTCGTCCTTGGCGTCCTGAGCGGAGCCCTGGATGTTCTGCTTCGCCTCCTGCGTCTGACCCTTCACGTCCTCGGCGGCGGACTGCGCCTCGCCCTTGACGGTCTGCGCGGCGTCGGTCGCCGACTCCTTGACGGTCTGCGCGGCCTCCTGCGCGGGCTGCTTGAGGTTCTGGGCCATCTCCTGCCCGGCGTCCTTCGCGACCTCCTTCACCTTGTCGGTGAGGGGCTCCGCCTTCTCCTTGGCCTTGCCGGCGAGCCGCTGCTCGCCCTCGCTGGCCGGGAGGAGGGACGAGACCAGCCAGCCGAGGCCGAAGGCGATCGCGCCGACGACGATCGGGTGACCCGTCGCCGTCTGCTTGGCGGTCTGCGTCGCGTTGGAGGCGACGCCGGAGACGCTGTCACCGGCGGCGCCGGCCGAACCGGCCAAGTGGTCCTTGGCCGCGCCGACCGCGTCCTGCGCGTCGTGGACCGTGCCCTTGATCGACTCCTGGACGCCGCGGAGGCGTCCCTTGACCCGCTCCTTCTGACG
>JAICSU010000055.1 GCA_025936735.1 Amnibacterium sp. | reverse complement strand
CCGGGCCTGTAGCGGGGGCGGGACTTGAACCCGCGACACCACGATTATGAGCCGTGTGCTCTAACCACCTGAGCTACCCCGCCGCGGGACTCCCGTGCCGAGACGGCGAGGAGTCCGAGCCCCGAAAGAGGATTGAACTCTTGACCTTCTCCTTACCATGGAGATGCTCTACCACTGAGCTATCGGGGCGCAGACGAGCCGTTCCCGGCCCGAAGCAGCATCGAGCGTAGCATCCCGCTCCCGCCGCCCCCGGACGGCTCGCGTCGCCGGCGAGGACGCGGCGCCGCTTGTAGGCGATCGTCCCGCGGCGCAGGTGCGGCGGCATGTCGGCCTCCGCGCGGCAGGGGCACCTGCGGCCGGCGCGCTCGGCGTCGTGGCGCCCGGATCCGGTGTCGGTGGTACCCCCCAGACTGCCGCTCGAACGACGACACGCCGTGCCCCGACGGGGTGATCCGCGCCGTTCCGGGGAAGTCGCCCACGACACGCCGAACACAACATGTAGGGCGTGACTCGGGAGGTCGCCCCGGTATATAGTGGTTGAACCACCGCGAGAGCGGAGGGCGCACTACTTCATCACACCGGTTCGCGCAACTGGTCCAGCAGGGGAGGATCACCATGAACTTCGACACCGAGAGCATCGACGGCTACGCGGTTCCGGTCGACCCGATGGACCTGCTGCAGTGCGACAGCTGCCAATGAGTCGCTGACCGAGAGGTCCCGGAACGCCCCGCGAATCCCGATCGCGGGGCGTTCCGTCGTCTCCGGCGCCCCGGGGAAGAGGCCCGCCCCGCGAAGGGGAGCGGGTCTCCTCCCTGCTCGGACCACGGGTCGGGCGAGACCGCCGGGACGCGAGCGAGCGACGCCGGACCGTCCGGCGAGGCTCGCCCGCCCGCCGGTACGATCCCTGCATGCCCTCGCCCGCCGATCTCCTCGGCACGACGTACCCGGACACCGAGCCCTACCTGGTGGGGCGCGAGAAGGTGCGGGAGTTCGCCAGGGCGGTCGGGTCCACGGATCCCGTCAGCCTCGACCCGGCAGCGGCACGAGCCGCGGGCTTCGCCGACGTCGTCGCGCCTCCCACCTTCGCCGTGGTCGTCCAGGAGCGCACCCTCGCCCAGCTGCTGGCGGACGAGCGGGCCGGAATCGAGCTGTCGCACGTCGTGCACGGGGAGCAGCGCTTCGTGACCTCCCGCCCCATCGTCGCCGGCGACGCCCTCACCGCGCGGATGACGGTGACGAGCGTGAAGTCGCTCGGCGGCAACGCGATGATCACCGCCGAGTCCGAGATCCGCGACGAGACGGGCGAGCACGTCGTGACGGCCGTCTCCACCCTCGTCGTCCGGGCGGACGCATGACCGACGCGGCATGGACGGTCGGCGACGTCGTGGCGACGGCGGCGTTCCCCATCGACCGGGAGACCCTCGTCCGCTACGCCGGTGCGTCGGGCGACTTCAACCCCATCCACTACCGCGACGACGTCGCGCGATCGGTCGGCCTGCCGGGGGTGCTCGCGCACGGGATGCTGACGATGGGCCTCGCCGTCCAGCCCGTCGTCGAGCGCTTCGGGGCCGGCGCGATCCGCCAGTACGGCGTCCGCTTCACGAAGCCGGTACCCGTGCCCCCGGAGGGCGGCGTCGTGCTCGACGTCACCGCGAAGGTGGGTGCGGTCGACGAGGGCGCGGGCACGCTGCGCGTCGACCTCACCGCGGCCGTCGACGGGACCGTCGTGCTCGGCCGCGCCCAGGTCGTCGTCGGGATCGGATAGCGGTGGCGACCGCCTCGGGCACCACGCGCCTCGCCGAGCTCACCACGCTCCGCGTCGGCGGCCCGGCACGGGAGATCGTGACCGCGACCACGCGCGAGGAGCTGGTCTCGTCGGCCCGCTCCGCCTGGGACGACGACGAGCCCCTCTTCGTGCTCGGCGGCGGCTCGAACGTCGTGTTCGGCGACGACGGCTTCGACGGCACCGTGCTCCACGTCGGGACCCGCGGAGTCACGCGGCTCCCCACGGCGTCGATGGCGGCGGTGCCCGCCATGCCGGCGAGCGACGCGGACCGCCTCCGTTCCCTGTCCCGCTCCCTGCGACCGCCCCAGAACCGGGAGGCGGTCCGGCTGCGGGCCGAGGCGGGGGAGCCGTGGGACGACCTCTGCGCGTACGCCGTCGAGCGGGGCTGGGCCGGTATCGAGGCGCTGTCCGGGATCCCCGGATCCTGCGGGGCCGCCCCGATCCAGAACATCGGTGCCTACGGGCAGGAGCTCGCCGCCACCCTCGCCGCGGTCGAGTTCCTCGACCGGGAGAGCGGCACGATCAGCCGGATGCCGGCCTCCGCCCTCCAGCTCGGCTACCGCACCTCCGTCTTCAAGCACGGCCGCGAAGGCGTCGTGCTCGCGATCGAGCTCGAGCTGCACGGGGTCGAGGGCGGGCGCCAGGCCCTGAGCGGTCCCGTCGCATACGCCCAGCTCGCCGATGCCCTCGGCGTGCCGCTCGGCAGCCGCGTACCGATCGCGGCCCTCCGGGAGACGGTGCTGCAGCTCCGGGGGAGGAAGGGCATGGTGCTCGACCCTCGCGACCCCGACTCGGTGAGCGTCGGCTCCTTCTTCACCAACCCCATCGTGAGCGAGTCCTTCGCCCGCACGCTGCCCGCCTCCGCACCGCGCTGGCCGACGACCGACGACGAGCCCGACGTCGTCGTGCCGCTCGGACAGGACGTGCCGCCGCGCCCGCCCCGCAGCCAGGAGCCGCGGGTGAAGCTGTCGGCCGCGTGGCTCATCGAGCACGCCGGGGTGCACCGCGGGTTCCGGCTGCCCGGATCGAGGGCGCACCTCTCCACCAAGCACACGCTGGCCGTCGTGAACGGCGGCGGAGCGACAGCGGAGGAGGTGCTGCAGCTCGCGCGCTACATCCGCAACCTCGTGCAGATCGAGTTCGGCGTCCTGCTGCAGCCCGAGCCCGACCTGGTCGGCGCCCGGCTCTGATCCTGGGAATCGAGTCACCGCGAAGCCGTTCCCCAGGTTCACCCGCCACCGTGGGGGCTCCTGAACGAAAGGAGCTCTATGGCTGCTGACGACAAGGTGCAGAACGAGGCGGAGAAGCTCGGCGGCAAGGCCAAGGAAGCCCTGGGACACGCGACCGGCGACGACGACATGGTCGCCGAAGGTCGCGGTGAGCAGGCATCCGGCAGCCTCAAGCAGGCCGGGGAGAACGTCAAAGACGTCTTCCGCTGACGTATGCGGACACGGCGGACGGGCTGAGCCCGTCCGCCGTTCCCCTGTCAGGCGAGGAGCGTGCTCCTCCGGACGGGGGTCGAGCCGACGCGGGCGGCCGGTCGGCGCAACCAGGACCGGTGGGGAGCGTGCCGCTCGACCGTCGCCGAGGTCCCGCATTCGAGGCAGTCGAAGGTCACCGCCGTGCGCCGCCACCGCAGGTCGAGCGAGGTGCCGCACTCCTGGCAGGTGAGGGCGCCGAACCCGTCGAACGCGTCGTCGTCGATCATGCCGACCCCCGGGTTCTGAGAGCACCCCGTCGTGCTCAGCGGATCATCAGTATGCGATGGGTCGCGCGCCGTGCAGCACGCCGCGCCCGCGGTCGGGCTCCGCGGCCCCGGGAATCAGGGGGCACCGTCGAGCCGTCTGCACGGCATCCGCCCGGCGGCGACTGCGGCTCCTCCCAGGCGCGCCTGGTGACCTGGGCGCTCTGGAACAGTCGACGGCCCCGATCGAAGGAGACCATCCGTGTCGCAACGCAACACCCTCGTCCGCAGTCTGCACGACCTCGGCCTCGCCGCGTGGTTCGGGGGCACCCTGATGGGTGCCGTCGGCCTGAACGGGGCGACCGCGAAGGCGCAGGACCCGACGGAACGCCTCCGGCTGTCGTCGATCGGCTGGGGTCGCTGGGCGCCGGTCGAGCTCGCCGCGATCGTCACCCACGGCATCGGCGGGATCGGCCTCATCCTCGGCAACAAGAGCCGGCTCGCCGCGCAGGGCGAGGCCCGCTCGAACACGCTCGTGAAGCTCGGCTTCACCTGCCTGGCCGGCACCGCCACGCTGTACTCGGGCATCCTCGGCACCCGGATCGCGAAGCACGCGAACGAGGGGGCCCACGGCGTCACCGAGCCGGGCGCGACGACGTCGCCGAAGCTCGCGAGCGTGCAGCGTCAGCAGAAGGTGCTCCAGTGGACGCTGCCGCTGCTCACGGGCGTGCTCGTCGTGCTCGCCGCTCAGCAGGGCGAGCAGCAGCGGCCCGTCGCCGGGTTCGTGCAGCGGACCGTCGACAGCGTGCTGCACCGCCACTGACGCCTCAGCGCGTCAGCAGCCCGAGCTCCATGGCGCGGGTGACCGCCCGCGTGCGGTCGCCCACGCCGAGCTTCTCGAACGTGTGCAGCAGGTGCGTCTTCACGGTCGCTTCCGTCACGTGCAGGTGCCGTCCGATCTCCGGGTTGCTGAGTCCTTGCGCCACGAGCTCCAGCACCTCGCGCTCGCGGTCGCTGAGCCGTGGGGCCGCCTGCTGCTGACGGATGCCGCGGGCGAGCGCCGCCGCGATCGCGGGTGCCATCACGGTGGCGCCGCTGGCGACCGACCGAACGCCGGCGAGGATCTCCGCCTCGGGGACGGCCTTCAGCAGGTACCCGCTCGCGCCCGCGGTGATCGCGTCGAGGATCGCGTCGTCGCTCTCGTAGGTCGTGAGCACCACGACCTTCGTGGCGGGGAGGGCGGAGGTGATGCGTTCCGTCGCTGCCGTCCCGTCGATCCCCGGCATCCGAAGGTCCATCAGGACGACATCCGGCCGGGTGGCGTCGGCGACGGCCACCGCGGTCTCGCCGTCGGCCACGGCGTCGACCACCTGCACGTCGTCGGCGTCGCTGAGCAGCGCGACGATCCCTGCGCGGACGATCGGATGGTCGTCGGCCACCAGGACGCGGATCACGGCGCGACCGCCGCTGCCGGCAGGGGGATCCGCACGGTGAGGCGTGCACCCCCGTCGGCGTGGTCGCGGAGGTCGAGCGAACCGCCGACCAGCGCGACGCGGTCGCGCATCCCGGCCACGCCGAACCCGTGCCGGCCGAACTCGGCGGGCAGCCCGGCGCCGTCGTCCGTGAGCGTCAGCACCGCGTCGCCGGCCTCGGCCGTCACCACCAGCTCCACCCGGCGCGCCGCGGCGTGCTTGCGCACGTTCGCGAGCCCCTCCTGCGCGCAGCGCAGCAGCACGACTTCGAGCGCTCGCGGCACGTCGGCGTGCACCGACGCGTCCACGGCGACCCCGGTCTCCCGGGTGAACCGGTCCGCCAGGACCGAGACCGCGCCCCGCAGACCGCCCTCGAGCGGGAGAGGGGCGCCTGCCGCCACGAGCCCGCGGGTCTCGGTCAGCGCTTCCCGAGCGGTCTCCTCGAGGACCGCGAGATCCGGGTCGCCCGGATGTCGCCGCCCGGCCCGCTCGGCGAGCATCACGATGCCGGTCAGGCTCTGGGCGATCGTGTCGTGCAGCTCGCGGGCCAGGCGCTCGCGCTCGGCCGCGGCGCCCGTCTCCCGGCTGAGTGCCCCGACCTCGTGTTGCGCGGCCTGCAGCTGCTCGGCGAGCGCCCGCCGCTGCTCGCTGAGCGTCGCGATGCGCGTGATCCAGACGCCCATCACGAGGCTGAAGCCGAGCGACAGCGACTCCACGACGAGCGCTTCGAGGGCGCTGCCGGAGGAGATCGCGTAGCCGGTGCCCATCCCGAGGGCGAGCGAGACGTTGGCGATCACCGCGCTGCGCAGCCCGGGTGTGATCGACCAGACGAGCGCGAACGCGACCGTCTGCCAGGTCGCGAACGCCGGATCGACCGCGCTCCCTGCAAGGGCCACCGCGACGATCACGACCGTGAACGGGAGCCAGCCACGGCCGCCGTCGAAGGTCCGGCGGCCGAACGCGAACCAGGCGATGACGAACACGGCGAGGGCGGTCCAGGCGACGAGCGGCGCCGGCGGCGGGAAGGTCAGTGTGACGATCAGCCCGGTGACGATGCTCACGCCGAGCACGCCGAGGTGCCACCAGCGGCTCTCCCTCGGGGCGTCGTCGACGAGCTCGGGCATCTCAGCGGTCCTTGCGCACCCAGCGGAACGTGGTCAGCGCGATCACGAGGCCGACGACCGCCCAGCCCCCGATCATCAGGGCCGCGGTGCCGAGGTCCCAGGTCCCCGTCTGCTCCGCGGTGGCGAACCGGTCGGGGAGGAACACGGAGCGCATGCCCTGCGCCACCCACTTGAGCGGGAAGACGCCGGCCACGGACTTCAGCCAGTCCGGCAGGTCCGCGAAGTTGAAGTAGACGCCGGAGATGAACTGCAGCACGAGCAGGATCGGCACGATCACGGCGCTCGCGGAGCGGCCGGAGCGCGGTAGCCCCGAGATCCCGATACCCAGCACGACGGACATGAGCACCGAGAGCAGGAAGATCCAGGCGAACCGGCTCCAGAGCGAAGCGCTGCCGGGCAGTGCGACGCCGAACGCGAAGTGGGCCACCCCGAGCAGCAGCAGGAGCTGAGCGATCGCGGTGGTCAGCACCATGCCGACCTTCCCGAGGAAGTAGCTGCCGACGGGCAGCGGCGAGCCGCCGAGCCGCTTCAGGGTGCCGTCGCTGCGTTCGCCCGCGATGTCGATCCCCAGGTTCTGCACGCCGGAGAGCACGATGCCGGCGGCGACGAGGCCCGGCAGGTAGTAGGCGGCGATGCTGATGCCGCCGTGCCCGTGACCGTCACCGCCGACAGTGCCGGTGGAGCTGAACGCGGCGGCGAAGATCACGAACATGACGGTGGGGAACAGGAAGGTGAAGAACACCGCGTCGCCCGCCCGGAAGTAGGAGCGCACCTCGTAGCGGGTGCGTTCCATCCCGAGGGCGAGGACGCGGCCGAGGCGAGGGCGGCCGGGGACCGGGGCGATGGTCTCGATAGCGGTCATGCGGGTTGCTCCTCCAGGCTGCGGTGTCCGATGAGGCCGAGGTAGACGTCCTCGAGGCTCGGGCGCACGACCTCGAGCCCCGCCGGCTCGCCTCCCGCGGCGACGAGGGCGGCGACGACGCGCCCGGGCTCGTCGGTGCGTTTCTCGTGCCGGCCGTCGGCGTCCTGCCAGCGCACGACGGGGATCCGGTCCGCGGGGGAGCCGATCGCGTCGATCCGGCCGATGTCGACGAGGCGGCCTCCCACGATCACCGCGGCGCGGTCCGAGAGCTCCGCCGCCTCGTCGAGGTAGTGCGTGGTGAGCAGGATCGTGGTGCCCAGTGCCCGGGTCCGTTCGACCAGATCCCAGGCCCGGAGCCGGGCGGCCGGGTCGAATCCGGTCGTCGGCTCGTCGAGGAACAGCATCTCCGGCCGGCCGACGATGCCGAGCGCGACATCGAGGCGCCGGCGCTGCCCACCGGACAGCGCCCGGACGCGGGTGCGGGCGGCGTCGGCCAGCCCGACGGCCTCGAGCGTCGCATCGACGTCCCGCGGACGCGGATAGAAGGAGGCGAAGTGCGCCAGCTGCTCCCGGACGGGGACCGATCCCGCCTCCGCGCTGGACTGGAGCACGATGCCGAGGCGCGCCTTCCAGTCCACGCCGCCGGTGCCCGGGTCGACGCCGAGCACCCGCGCGTCGCCGCCCGAGCGGCGGCGGTAGCCCTCGAGGATCTCGATGGTCGTGGACTTGCCCGCCCCGTTCGGGCCGAGCAGCGCGAAGGTCTCGCCGTGCTCGATCTCGAAGGAGACGCCCGCCACGGCGGTGTGGTCGCCGTAGCGTATGGTCAGGTCGCGCACGGCCACCACGGGCTCGCCGGATCCGGTCGTCGTCATGGGTCCATCGTGGCGGTCGGGGGGCGTCCTCACAGCCCTCTTCCGGGCCACCCGTCCATCCACCGATCGGTCGATGGGCGGGACTGTGCTGTCCGCGAGGACGACTGCTGCCGCCGTTCCAGCCTCGATCGGCCGTGCGGACAGCAGACGTGCGAGCGAGCCGCTCAGCCGAAGAAGCGCGCGAGCCGTTCGACGCCCTCCGCCAGCGCCTCGTCGCCGAGCGCGTAGCTGAAGCGGAGGTAGCCGCTCGGGCCGAACGCCTCGCCCGGCACCACGGCGACCTCGCACTCCTCGAGGATGAGGTCGGCGAGCTCGAGGGTCGTGGTGGGCGTGCGGCCGCGCCACTCGCGGCCGAGCAGGCCGCGGACGTCGGGGTAGACGTAGAACGCGCCCTGCGGCGTCGGGGTGCGGAAGCCGGGGATGCGGTTCAGGCCCTCGACGATCGCCGTGCGCCGGCGGTCGAACGCCTGCCGCATCGCCTCGATCGGCTCCGTCGGCCCGGTCAGCGCCGCGACGGCCGCGCGTTGGGCGACGTTGTTCACGTTGGAGGAGAGGTGGGACTGCAGGTCGCCGGCGCCTTTGATCACGGCCGCGGGCGCCACCATCCAGCCCACGCGCCAGCCGGTCATCGCGTAGGTCTTGGCGACGCCGTTGACGAGCACGGTCTGCTCCGCGAGCTCCGGCACCGCCTCGACGA
Organism: Amnibacterium sp.; assembly: GCA_025936735.1. GTDB lineage: Bacteria > Actinomycetota > Actinomycetes > Actinomycetales > Microbacteriaceae > Amnibacterium. The sequence goes on along the minus strand of JAICSU010000055.1, from coordinate 4,857 downwards.
TCGAGACGGCCCGGACGCCGTCGTAGACGAGGTTCTGGTAGATCTCGTCCGTCACCACCCAGACGCCGTGCTCCAGGGCCCACTCGCCGATGGCACGCGTCTCCTCCAGGGAGTAGACCGACCCGGTCGGGTTGGACGGTGAGACGAACAGCAGCACCTTCGTGCGGGGCGTCCGCGCGGCATCGAGCTGCTCGACCGTGACGCGGTACTCCTGGTCGGCGCCGGCGAAGACACCGATCGGGGTGCCTCCCGCCAGCTTCACGACCTCGGGGTAGGTCACCCAGTACGGCGAGGGGATGAGCACCTCGTCGCCCTCCCCGACGAGCGTGAGGAGCGACTCGTAGACGGCCTGCTTGCCGCCGTTCGTGATGATGACCGACGACGGGGGAACCTCGAGGCCGCTGTCGCGCCGGGTCTTCTCCGCGACCGCCTCCCGCAGCTCGGGCAGGCCGGCGGCCGCCGTGTAGTGGTGGTTGCGCGGGTCGCTCGCCGCGGCGACGGCCGCCTCGACGATGTGGGCCGGGGTGTCGAAGTCGGGCTCGCCGGCGGCGTAGCTGACGACCGGGCTACCGGCGGCCTTCAGCGCCTTGGCCTTCGCGTCGACCTTCAGGGTGGCGGACTCGGCGATGCCGGCGATGCGCGGCGAGATCGGGGCGAGGGTGGAGCGGGGCACGCTCCCAGCGTACCGCCGGGACTGCGGCGGGGCTCAGGCCGCGCGAGGCGCGCGCTCAGTGAACGGGGACACCATTCGGAAGGCATCTAGAAGGAACAGGGAACCCACCCGGAAGGAACGAGGAGGACGCGTGCTGCTCACGGACAAGGTCATGGTCGTCACCGGCGGCAACAGCGGGATCGGCGCCGCCATCGTGCGCGCCGCCGCGGCGGAGGGCGCGAAGGTGGTCATCGACTACGTCGCCCACGAGGACGCGACGGAGAAGCTCGTCGACGAGATCAAGCAGGCCGGCGGCGAGGCCACCGGCGTCGAGGCCGACATCACCGCCCCGGCCGACCTGCACCGGATGATCCAGACCGCGATCGACACGTACGGCCGCCTCGACGTGCTCGTGAACAACGCCGGGATCGAGACGCGGCAATCGCTGCTCGACAGCACCGAGGCCGACTACGACAAGGTCATGGCCGTCAACATGAAGAGCGCGTTCTTCGCCTCGCAGGCCGCGGCGAAGCAGTTCATCGCCCAGAAGACCGCGGGCCTCATCCTCAACATCTCCTCGGTGCACGAGGACTGGCCGATGCCGGGCAACATCGCCTACTGCGTCTCGAAGGGCGGCATGCGGATGCTCGCGCGCACCGCCGGCGTCGAGCTCGGCCAGTACGGGATCCGGGTCGTGAACATCGCGCCAGGAGCCGTCGACACGCCCATCAACACCCAGACGACGAGCAACAAGGAGCTGCTCGGCAAGCTCACCGACGCGATCCCGCTGCACCGTGTGGCGGAGCCCGCCGACATCGCCGACGTCGTCGTCTTCCTCGCCTCCGGGAAGTCGTCCTACATGACCGCGACCACGGTGGTGGTCGACGGCGGCATCATGCAGGGCAGCGTCGGGCTGTAGCCCTTGAGGGTTGCCACTTCTTGTGGGTATGAGCGAGTCGAGCCCGCAAGAAGTGGCAACCGTCGTACGGGGCTCGGCCGGGGAACCAGGCGCGCGGACGCTGCTGCGCTACACTCGCTGGTCAGTCGGAGCCGAACGCTCGCTTCGGCGTGCCCAACCGCCCAGGCGCGCGGATGCTCGCCGGAGAGACGGTCGACCGGCGCCCTAGGGCGGTGGCTCAATTGGTAGAGCAGCGGTCTCCAAAACCGCAGGTTGCAGGTTCGAGTCCTGTCCGCCCTGCGAAGGACGAGAACGAGAGAGGGTGAACCGCACGTGGCACGCAGACTGCTGGAGACGCCCGGTGAGGACGTCGTCGCCGTCGCGAAGCTCGAGCGGCAGGCCCGCCGCGGGCCCTTCGCCCGCATCGCGCTCTTCCTCCGGCAGGTCGTCGCCGAGCTGCGCAAGGTGGTCACCCCCACCCGCCGCGAGCTCGTCACGTACACCGCGGTCGTGCTCGGGTTCGTCGTCGTGATGATGGCGATCGTGTACGTGCTCGACCTCGGGTTCAGCGCGCTCGTCGTGTTCCTCTTCGGCGGAGCCAGCTGACCCGACCGACCTGACCCGGGCCGCGCGACCCGCGCGCGACCGGTCTGCGGCCGTGCCGCACCACAACGACGAGAAGGATCGACATTCCAGTGGCCAAGTCACATCGCGACGACCTCGACCTCGAGCCCGAGTACGAGCAGGACTCCGGGCTCGACGAGGCCGACCCGAAGCTGTACCCCGCCGACGACAGCCACCTGCCGTCGGCCCAGGAGGAGCTCGAGGAGGCCGTCGCCGGCGAGGGGCTGACCGTCGTCGACGAGGACCCCGAGAACGAGGCCGAGGAGATCGACGCGATCGAGCTCGCCGCCGACCCCGAGGCGGACGCCGCGGTCGACGAGGCGCTCGAGGTGCACGACCCCGCCGACTACGCCGCTGCCGAGGCGGCGAGCGACGACGAGGTCGACGACGCGTTCACGGACGCGACCGCGACCGGTGCCGAGGGCGCGGCGGAGGCCATCGCGACGGATCTCGCCGACGAGGCCGACACCGGCGCCGAGGGTGAGGCCGCCGAGGACGAGGCTCCCGCCGATCCCTACGACGAGTTCCGCAAGGAGCTCCGCGCGAAGCCGGGGAAGTGGTACGTCATCCACTCCTACGCGGGCTTCGAGAAGCGCGTGAAGCAGAACATCGAGCAGCGCAAGGGCTCGCTCGGCCAGGAGGACAGCGTCTTCGAGGTCCAGGTCCCCATGGAGGACGTGGTCGAGATCAAGAACGGTCAGCGCAAGCTGGTCAACCGCGTGCGGATCCCCGGCTACGTGCTCGTGCGCATGGACCTCAACGAGGACTCCTGGTCGGTCGTGCGCCACACGCCGGGCGTCACCGGTTTCGTCGGCAACTCGCACAACCCGACGCCCCTCCGGTTCCAGGAGGCGTTCGACATGCTGAAGAGCACCGTCCAGGTCGCGGAGGCCCCGGTCAAGGCCGGCGTGGGCGCCAAGGGGGCTCGCGGCGCCGCGGCCCGCACGCCGATCCCCGCCGAGGTCGACTTCGAGGTCGGCGAGACGATCACGATCAAGGAGGGCTCGTTCGCGGGCCTCCCCGGCACGATCAGCGAGATCAAGCCGGAGAGCGGCAAGCTCACCGTGCTCGTCTCCCTCTTCGAGCGCGAGACGCCGGTCGAGCTGTCGTTCGACCAGGTGACCAAGCTCTGAGCCGAGGCCGCCCCGGCCACCGGAACCACGACGGCCGGGGACGGCCGACCGGGTAAGATCGTCCGTCGGCCTTGGAAGGCCGACCGAACCACGCCGCGCAACGGGCACGGAGGTGGGAGCAGGCGCCGCATCCGCGCGCGCCTTCGATGAAGGAGAAGAAGCATGGCTCGCCAGAAGAAGGTGACCGGCCTGATCAAGCTCCAGATCAAGGCGGGTGCCGCCAACCCGGCGCCCCCGATCGGGCCCGCGCTCGGTCAGCACGGCGTCAACATCATGGAGTTCTGCAAGGCGTACAACGCCGCGACCGAGTCGCAGCGCGGCAACGTCATCCCCGTGGAGATCACCGTCTACGAGGACCGCACGTTCACCTTCGTGCTGAAGACCCCGCCCGCCGCGGAGCTGATCAAGAAGGCCGCCGGCGTCGCCAAGGGGTCGGCCACGCCGCACTCCGCGAAGGTCGCCCGCCTCACCCGCGACCAGGTCCGCGAGATCGCGCAGACGAAGCAGCCGGACCTCAACGCCAACGACCTGGACGCCGCCGCGAAGATCATCGCCGGCACCGCCCGGTCCATGGGCATCACGGTCGAGCAGTAGGAGGCGGAACGATGACGAAGCACAGCAAGGCGTACCGCGCCGCGGCCGCGAAGATCGAGCCCGGCCGCTTCTACAGCCCGGAGGAGGCCGTCGGTCTCGCGAAGGAGACCGGCTCCGCGAAGTTCGACTCCACCGTCGAGGTCGCGCTCAAGCTCGGTGTCGACGTGCGGAAGGCGGACCAGATCGTCCGCGGCACCGTGTCCCTGCCGCACGGCACGGGCAAGACGGCCCGCGTGGTCGTGTTCGCCGTGGGTCCCGCGGCCGAGGCGGCCATCGCCGCAGGTGCCGACGAGGTCGGCGGCGACGAGCTCATCGCCCGTGTCGCGGGCGGCTGGACGGACTTCGACGCCGCGGTCGCGACGCCGGACATGATGGGCAAGGTCGGCCGTCTCGGCCGCGTGCTCGGCCCGCGCGGGCTCATGCCGAACCCGCGCACGGGCACGGTCACCCCGGATGCGGCGAGGGCCGTCACGGAGATCAAGGGTGGCCGCATCGAGTTCCGCACCGACAAGCACTCGAACGTGCACTTCGTGGTCGGCAAGGCCGGCTTCACCCCGGAGCAGCTGAACGAGAACTTCAAGGCCGCGGTCGACGAGGTGGTGCGCCTCAAGCCGGCCGCCGCGAAGGGTCGCTACATCCAGAAGGCCTCGGTCTCGACGACCTTCGGCCCGGGCATCCCGCTCGACGTGGCGGCGCTCGCCTGAGCCGAGCAGCACGGTGAGCGAGGCCGGCACCCCGACGGGGCGCCGGCCTCGCTCCGTCTCGGGTCGCTCCTGACCTGTTCGGAGACCAGGGGCGAACCTGGCGGCGCCCGATCGCGCCGGCTATGAACAGGCGATCAGCGTGCGGGCCGGTCCGCCCGGACTCGGCTCTTCGCCCGGCGCTGCATGCCGGGTTCCCCGAGGTCTCCTCGACGGCTCATACCCGGCTCATAGGAGAACCTCGATACTGGGATG
>JAICSU010000284.1 GCA_025936735.1 Amnibacterium sp. | reverse complement strand
GGGCATGCGGACGTCCATGATCACCACGTTGGGGCGGCGGCGCTCCGCGAGCGCGACCGCGCTCTCCCCGTCCCCGGCCTCGCCGATCACGCGGATGTGCGGCGCCCGGGAAAGGGACAGCCGAAGCCCCTCCCGCACGACCTCGTGGTCGTCGACGATCAGGCAGGTGATCTCGTGCGTGGATTCGCCGTTAGTGCTCAACCCGGTCTGCGGATCGTATCGTTGGCACCTGATGGCGGACTGGGTGACGATCTCCTCCCTGGCCACGGCCGGCGGGACGCTGGCCCTCGCGGTGACCACCTACGCGTCCGTCCGCTCCGCGAACCGGGCGGCCCGGGTGGCCGAGCTGTCGCTGCGCGCAGGCCTGCTGCCGCTGCTCGTCGAGTCGGGCGAGGCGGACGAGACCCTGCGCGTCAACTTCTACGAGATCCACGGGATCGCCGTCCCGGGCGGCCGCGCGGCCGTGGAGATCATCGACGACAACGTCTATCTCGTCGTCTCGCTGCGCAACGTCGGCAACGGGATCGCGGTGCTGCACGGCGGCCGCGTCTGGCCCGAGCGGCAGGGCGCCGGCGCCGACCCGCCGCCGCTCGACTCGTTCCGCCTGCTCTCGCGGGACATCTATGTCCCCGCCGCCACGATCGGCTTCTGGCAGACCGCCTTCCGCGGCGAGTCGGCCGACGAGCGGCAGCTGCTCCTGCCCGGGATCGAGCAGGGCTATCTGATGGTCGACGTGCTCTACAGCGACTTCGAGGGCGGCCAGCGGACGATCTCGCGGTACGGGATCGGGCGGGAGGACGACGGGGCGTGGCACACGTCGGCCGTCCGCCACTGGCAGGTCGACCGCGCGGAGCCTAGACAGCGAGGGTCATCTGTTGCGCCGGGGGAGGCGGTGTCAACCTGACGCGGCGCCGGTCGCGGACGCCGTGTGCGCGGGCGAGCTCGCGGACGGCGCCGCGCACCTCGCCCGAGTCGGCGTAGGCACGCCGCCCGTACAGCTCCTCGTACCGGGGCAGCAGCTCCGGCCAGTCGCGTTCGAGCGCCGCGAGGAAGTGCTCCTTCGTGCCGGGCTTGAGATAGAGCAGGTTCGCCCAGATGCCGCAGGCGCCGGCCTCGCGGGCGCCGCGGACGACCTCGGCGAGCAGCTCGGGGCGGTCGCTGAGGCCGGGAAGGATCGGCGCCATCCCGACGCCGACGCGGATGCCGGCGTCGACGAGAATGCGCAGCGCGCGCAGCCGCTGGCGCGGCGGCGCGGTGCCCGGCTCCGTGCGCCGCCAGATCTCGTGGTCGAGCGTCGGGATCGAGAACGTCACGCCGACCTCCGCGCGCCGGGCCGCCTCGACGAGCACGTCGACGTCGCGGACGATCATCGGGCCGCGCGTGATGATCGAGAACGGATTGGCCGCCTCGCCGAGCACGCCGAGGCACGCGCGCGTCAGCCGGTAGCGGCCCTCGGCCGGCTGGTACGGGTCGGTGGCGGCGCCGATCGCAACCTGCTCGCGCTCCCACGAGGGCCGGGCGAGCTCGCGGCGCAGCACCTCCGCCACGTTCGTCTTGACGCGGATCGAGCGGCCGTAGCGGTCGTCGGATGGGCGGTCGGCCCGCCGCTCGAACGCCCGCACGTAACAGAACGTGCAGCGGTGGACGCAGCCCATGTACGGGTTGAGCGACCACCCGAAGCCCATGCCCTGCACGCGGTTGAGCGCGCTGCGGCAGGGCTCTTCGCGATACTCGACGCGCATGGAGGCCGTAAAGCCTAGCGAACACCTGTTCGCCTTGGAGCCCGGGCTCCTCCGGTTGACCCTGCCGCTGCCGAGCGGGCCGAAGCACGTCCACTGCTATTTCCTGCGCGGCGACGACGGCTGGACGCTCGTCGACACGGGCCTCGGGCTGATGGAGACGCCGTGGGAGGCGATCCTCGCCGAGCTCGACGGGCCGGTCGTCCGGATCTTCATCACCCACATGCACCCCGACCACGTCGGCGGCGCGGCGGAGGCGGCCGCGGCGACCGGGGCGCCGGTGCTCCAGGGCCGGCTCGACTACGCGCAGTGCGAGCGGGTGTGGGGCTCGGCCGACTGGCCGGAGCACATCGCCGCCTGGTTCACGCGGCAGGGAACGACGCCGGAGTTCGCGGAGGAGCTGATCCAGTCCGGCCACGTGTTCGCCGACTTCGTCCGCTTCGTGTGGAGCCCGACGCTCGTCGAGCCGGGCGACGAGGTCGACGGCTGGCGGGTGCTGTGGGTCCCGGGCCACGCCGACGGACACCTCGCGCTCCACCGCGACGGAGTC
>JAICSU010000126.1 GCA_025936735.1 Amnibacterium sp. | reverse complement strand
CCGTGATCGCCCGACCGCAGCACGGCCGGCACCTCGAGATCGCGCCAGACTGCGGGCTTCGTGTACGACGGGTGCTCGAGCAGCCCGTCCTCGTGGCTCTCCACGTCGAGGCTCGCCGGATTGCCGAGAACGCCGGGGAGCAGCCGCGCGGTGGCCTCGATCATCGCGAGCGCGGCGACCTCCCCGCCGTTCAGCACGAAGTCCCCGAGGCTCACCTCGAGCACCCGCGCCCGGGACGCGGTGTGGTCGACGACGCGCTGGTCGATGCCCTCGTAGCGCCCGCAGCAGAACACGAGGCGCTCCTCCCCCGCGAACCGGCGCGCCATGGCCTGGTCGAACCGGGCGCCGGCGGGCGTGAGGAACACGACGAGCGGATCCCCGTCCAGCAGGCCGTCGAGCGCCTCTCCCCACGGCTCCGGTCGCATGACCATGCCGGCCCCGCCGCCGTACGGGGTGTCGTCGACCGTCCGGTGCCGGTCGTGCGTGAAGTCGCGGAGGTCGTGCGCGACGACCTCGAGCAGGCCGATGCGCCGGGCCCGTCCGAGCAGCGAGACGTCGAGCGCGGTGAGGAGCTCCGGGAAGATCGTGACGACGTCGATCCGCACGGCTCAGCCCTGGTCGTCGGCCGGCAGCGCGCCGTCGCGGGACTCCTCCGGCTCCGCGGCGTCCGGGTTCCGCGGGGTGTCGTCGTCCACGGGGATGTCCTCGAAGAGGCCGTCCGGCGGGGTGACGACCACCCGCCTCGCCTCGACGTCGACCTCGGGGACGATGGCGCGGACGAAGGGGACCAGGACCTCGCGCTCCCCCACCTTCACGACGAGCAGGTCCTGCGCCGGCAGGTGCTCCAGGCGGTCGATCGCCCCGACGACCTCACCGTCGCGGACGACGTCGAGGCCGATCAGCTGGTGGTCGTACCAGGCGTCCGGCTCCGCGGCCTCCGCCGGGTCCTGGTCGATCCAGAGGATGGCCTTGACCAGGCTCTCCGCCGCCGTGCGGTCGGTGACGCCGGCGAAGAACCCGACCGGATGGCCGTTGTACCACCGGAGCTCGGCGAGCTCGATCCGCTTGCCGAACCACGGCGAGGTCTCCGGGACCTGCAGGGAGAACGTCGCCCCCGGCGTGAAGCGCCGGTCCGGGTCGTCCGTGAACAGCTCGAGCTTCAGGCCGCCCTTCAGCCCGTGCGCCTTCGTGAGCCGCCCGACCCGCAGCTGCGTCTGCGCGGAGCGGGCGCGTGCCGCCGCCACCGCTCCCGCTACCGGTCGACGTCGACGACGTCGACGCGCACGGAGCGCCCGTCGGCGAGCGCACCGATCACGGTGCGCAGCGCCTTCGCGGTGCGGCCGGCACGGCCGATGACTCGGCCGAGATCGGCCGGGTCCACCCGCACCTCGAGCAGCTCGCCGCGCGGGGTCGACCGCGACTCGACCCGGACGGCGTCCGGGTGGTCGACGATCCCCTTGACGAGGTGCAGCAGCGCGGACTTCAGCATCAGGAGTTGTCGACCTGCTCGGGCGTCTCGTGCACGACGGTGCTCGACTCCTCGGCCTCGTCGACGCGCACGGCGTCGGCCTCGGAGTCGATCCGCGCGGCCTTCTCGGCGTCCTTGACGTCGACCTTCGAGCGCACGACCGGCGTCTTCTTCGCGTCGGGCTGGAAGGCGACCTTCTCGCCCTTGACCTCGACGCGGTTCGTCGCGCCGGCGTCGCCCTTGAAGCGGCCCCAGTCACCGGTGAGCTTGAGGAGCACCGCGACCTGCTCGGTCGGCTGCGCGCCGACGCCGAGCCAGTACTGCGCGCGCTCGGAGTCCACCTCGATGACGGAGGGGTGCTCGGTCGGGTGGTACTTGCCGATCTCCTCGATGACGCGGCCGTCGCGCTTGGTGCGCGAGTCGGCGACGACGATGCGGTAGTAGGGGGCTCGGATCTTGCCGAGCCGCTTCAGGCGGATCTTGACGGCCACTGTCTGGTGTTCCTCACATGCGAGACGATTGATACGACATCCGACGGTCCCGGGGGCGTGGGGCACACCCGGCGCGGAAGCAAGACGATCCGCCCGCGTGCCCGGATAGAGGGTCGGGGCTCGCGGACCCGACGGGCTATTGTGCCAGATCGCCGGCGCCCCCGGCGACCGCCGACCGCGTGTAGGCGTCCCGGAGCAGCTCGAGGCCGCGCGACACGCCGACGGCCGGGTGCCAGTCGAGGTCGCGGTGGGTGCGGCGCTGATCGAACCAGTGGGCGGTCGACAGCTGCTCGGCGAGGAACCGGGTCATGGGCGGCTCGTCCTCGCCCGGGCGGATCCGCCACACCCGCTCGGCGATCGCCCCGACGGCGGATGCGACCGGGACGGGGACGTGCAGGGTGGGCGGCGCCACTCCTGCGGCCCGGCAGAACCCGGCGAAGAGCTCGCCGATCGGCCGCGGCTCGCCGGAGGTGAGCACGTAGGCGGTGCCGTGGGCGACCTCGATGCGGCGGAGCGCGGCGAGGATCCCCTCGACGGCGTCGTCGATGTAGCAGGTGTCGATCAGGGCCGCGCCGGTCCCGACGAGGGCGAGCCGGCGGCGCGACGCGCGGTCCACGACGCGGCGGACGAGCTGGGGGTCGCCCGGTCCCCACACGAGGTGCGGCCGGACGGCGGTGACCGCCATCGCGGGCGAGTCCGCGGCGAGGGCGAGCAGCTCCGCGGCCGCCTTGGTGCGGGCGTACTCGCCGCGAGCCCTGGTCGGCTCGGCCGGCGCGGCGCCGTCCCCCATGATCGAGGCGCCGGTGTGCGCGACGGAGGGCGAGGAGACGAAGACGAACCGGCGGACACCCGCCGTGGCGGCGTCCGCGAGCAGCGCGCGCGTCCCCTCGACGTTCACCGCCGCGAACTCGGCGGGGTCACCGGTGAAGGTGACCTTGGCGGCGAGGTGCACGACCGCGTCGGCGCCCGACAGGGCCGCGACCCGCGCCGCCGGATCCGTGACGGTGCCTAGCACGTCCTTCGCGCCGGGCACCCCCGACGGGCGGCGCTGCAGCGTGCGGACGCGGTGGCCGTCCCTGAGCAGGGCGGCGGCGACGGCACCGCCGAGGAAGCCGCTCGCTCCCGTGACGAGCACGGTCTCCCCGGTCACAGCGTCGGCACCCGCCTGCCGGAGAGCACGGTCGTCGCCCATCGGGCGAGCAGGGCACGGTCGATCTTGGAGTTGTGCCGGATGTCGGTCGGCAGCCGCTCGATCCCGAGCACCGCGGCGACGGGCCGGCCGACCGCCGCCCGGACGGCGTCGGCGAGCGGCCCCTCGATCACCCCGGGCCGCTGCCCCTCCGCCACGACCACGAGCTGCTGCGTCCCGCGCGGCCCCACGCCCACGGCGGCCGCGCGCGGCACGCCTGCCGACTCGGCGCGCTGCTCCACCGCGACGGGCGTGACGACGCCGGAATCGGTGACGACGATGTGCGGGAGGCGGCCCTCCACCCACAGCCGCCCTTCGGCGTCGAGGTGGCCGACGTCGCCCGTGCGGTGCCACGGCTCGGCGGCGGTGCCCGCGCGGGCGAGCCGGTCGGTGAGCCACAGCCGGTCGTAGCCGTCGAGCATGTGCGGCGCCCTCACCTCGATCTCCCCGGTCACGTCCGGGTCGGTCGTGCGGGCTCCACCTGGCCGGCCGTCGGCGCCGAGCGGGGCGAGGCGGACCCGTGCGCCCGCGGCGGGGTGGCCGACGCAGACGCCGTTGCCCGTACCGGCCGCGCGGATGTCGTCGAGCGTGACATCCGTGACCATCAGGCACTCGGTCATCCCGTAGGGGGTGCGGAGCGTGGCCGCGGGGAAGATCAGCGCCGCTCGCTCGAGCAGCGGGGCACCGAGCGGTGCACCGGCGGACAGCACCGTCCGGATGCGGGCGAAGTCGTCCCGCTCCGCGTCGCTCGCGGTCTCGACGACGTTCGTCAGCGCCGCCGGGGAGAGGAAGAACGAGTCGGCGTCCACGGCGCGCGCGGCGGCGGCGAGGCGCTCCGCCGTGAGGGTCGCGGGCCTGGTCACGTCCATCTCGGGGGTCGCGGTGCGGCAGCCGAGCGCCGGGCCGAACAGCGCGAACGGGGCGAAGCCGGCGACGAGGCCCGTCTCCGGCGTGAGCCCGCATTCGCCGCGCAGCGCGTCCCGCACCCCTGCGAGGCGCCGGTAGGTGTAGCGGACGCCCTTGGCGGGACCGGTGGATCCGGAGGTGAAGAGCACCGCGGCGAGGTCGTCGGCCGCGGGCGGGGGCGGCAGCGTACGGCTGGCGCCCCGGGCGGCGAGACCGCCGAGGGTCGCGGTCACGCCGAGCGCGCGAGCGGCTGCGGGCGATAGGGCGCCCGCGGCGATGCGCACCCCCGGCCAGCGCAGAGCACGGGCGATGCCGAGCGCGGCCGGGACGCCGATGATCCAGTCCGGGCGCGCGCCGTTGACCGCGCGGGTCATGCCCTTCAGCCCGAGGCCGGCGTCCGCGACGACGACGACCGCGCCGATCCGCAGGCAGGCGTAGAGGGCCGCGGTGAGATCGGCGCCGGGCGGGACGAGCAGCGACACCCGCTGACCCGGCCGCACCCCGAGGTCGACGAGGCCTGCGGCGATCTGCTCGACGCGCGTCGCGAGGAGCCGCCACGAGACGCGGCGCAGCGCGGTGCGGCGGTCGGGTCGCATCTCGACGAGAGCGGTCGACGGGTCGGCCCGCCGCGCCTCGAGCACCGACCACAGCGGGTCGTAGTCGGACCCGACCGGGGCGGGCGCCTCGGGCTCGCGTCCGTCCAGGGGCGCGGAGCGCAGCCAGGTGAGCACGGCGGTGGCGACGTCGGCGTCCTCGGGCACGAGGTGGCCCGCGCCCTCGAACCGGTGCACGTCGGCGTGCGGCAACCGCTGCTGCAGGTCCGCCAGGTAGCGCTCCTGGAAGACCGGGTCCTGCGGGCCCCAGAGCAGCAGGGCGGGGACCGTGAGCCGCTCGACGCCCGCCGCGATGCGCTCGATCTCCGCGGCGCTCTCCGCGTCGGAGGAGGCGGGGATGTCACGGACGAACTGCTCGATGCCGAGCCGCTCCGCCGCGCTGCGGTAGGGCGCGCGATACGCCGCCCGGACGGCGGGGGCGAGCGGCGGGTGGGCGATCCGGAGGGTGGTCTCGAGGAACGCCCCGGTCCGCGAGGTGCCGGTCCTCAGCACCCCCGGGGTGAGGGCGAGCCGGAGCACGGGTGGCACGGGGTCGGACCCAGGGCGGTGCAGCGCGGTGTTGGTGAGGATGAGGCCCGCGGTCGACTCCGGGTGATCGACGGCCCAGCCGGAGGCCACGATCCCTCCCCAGTCGTGCCCGAGCGGCACGACGGGCCCCCGCAGCCCGAGCACCTCCGTCAGCAGGCCGAGGTCGCGGACCCGCTCGGCGAGCGTCCGCGGGCGCCCGGTGCGCTCCGAGTAGCCCATCTCCAGCTGGTCGACCGCGATCACCCGCCACCGGGGTCCGTCGGCGGCGAGGGCACCGGCGAGGACGTCCCGCCAGAGGTAGCTCCAGGTCGGGTTGCCGTGGACCGCCAGCACCGTGCCAGCCGGTTCGGGATCCCCCGGCCGCTCCGTGTCGAGCAGGTGCCAGGTGCGCGGCGCGCCGTCGCTCGAGGGCGCCTCGACGAGGCGCGACCAGGCCGGGTCCAGCCCGGGCAGTCCCTCGGGCGGGCGCGAGGCGGCGGACGCGGAAGCGGTCCCGCTCACCACGCCAGTTCGAGCATCGACGTGTTGATGCCGCTGCCGATGCCGCAGAGCAGCACGCGGTCGCCCTTGTGGAGCTTCGGGGACTCCTGCGCGAGGGTGATCGGGATCGAGGCCGGCCCGACGTTGCCGTACTGGGGGTACGTGAGCGGAACGCGGGTCTTGTCGAGGCCCGCGGCCTTCACGAACGCAGCCGTGTGGACATCCGACACCTGATGCATGATGTAGCGGTCCATGTCGGACCAGTTCCAGTCGCGCTTGGCCTCGGTCCACGCGGCCGTGACGAGCTCCATGCCCCGCCGCAGCAGCGCCTTGGAGTTCGTGAACATGCCCTCCATCGTGCCGACGCAGAGGTCGTTGAACTGGGTCGCCGCCCGGGTGATGCCGCCGATCATCCGGTGGCCCTCCGGGTGGCGGTCGGCCCGGCCGAGCACCGCGGCGGCCACGCCGCAGCCGAGGGTGAGGCTCGCGAACTCGCTCATGAAGTCCTCGCGCTTCAGGCCCTCCTTCGAGAGCCGGGCGATGGTGTTGACCTGGATGTCGCTGACGTCCTCGCCGTCGATGATCATGGCGTAGTCGATCTGGCCCGACTCGATGAGGCTCGCGGCGAGGTTCATGCCGTTGACGAAGCCCAGGCAGGCGTTCGAGATGTCGAAGTTGATGGCGTTCGACGGCAGGCCGAGGCCGTGGTGCAGACGGACGGCGACGCTCGGCTCGATGTGTCGCTTGGTCACGGACGTGTTGATGAGCAGGCCGATGTCGCCGGGCTTCACGCCCGCCTCGGCGAGCGCGGCGTTGCCGGCCTGGAGGGAGGCGTCGTCGAGGGACAGGTCGGCGCTCCAGTTGCGGCGCTCGATGACCCCGGCGACGCGCTCGAGCAGGCCGGTGGGCAGCCGGAGCTTCCGGAGGATCGGCTCCAGGCGGCGCTCGATCTCGAACGAGGTGGTCACGAGCGGCGCGATCACGCTCGCCACTGAGAGCAGCGCGACGTTCCGATACGTCGTCGTGGCGTTTCCGTTCAAGGGTGGGCTCCAGATCCGCGCGGCGGGCAGGAACGCCCAGCACAGCGACCAGTTTGCCGTGTTTTTTGACTCGTCACCGACCAGGCGGGCGGACCCACGTCCCATCCCCTGCGCTCTGCCAGGATGACCGGATGGCGATCGAGTTCGCGCGGTCCGAGCGATCGACCCTCGGCCTCGAGTGGGAGCTCGCCGTGGTCGACGGCCGGACAGGGGACCTGGTGGGCGCCGCCCCGGAGATCCTCGCGTCGCTCGAGCGGGACCACGAGCACCTGCGGCCCAAGGTCACGAGCGAGCTGCTGACGAACACGGTCGAGGTCGTCTCGGGCGTGAACCGCACGGTCGGCGAGGGCATCGCCGACCTCAAGCGAACGATCGAGGCCGCCACCCGGGAGGCCGAGGCCCGCGGGTTCGAGCTGATCTGCGCCGGGACCCATCCGTTCGCCAAGTGGGCCGAGCAGCAGGTCACCGCCAAGGAGCGGTACGCCACCCTCATCGACCGCACACAGATCTGGGGGCGGCAGCTGCTGATCTGGGGCGTGCACATGCACGTCGGGATCGATCGGGCCGACAAGGCGCTGCCCATCCTCGACGCGCTGCTGACCTACTACCCGCACTTCCAGGCGCTCAGCGCCTCGAGCCCCTTCTTCAACGGCGAGGCGACGGGCTACGCCTCCAGCAGGGCGATGCTGTTCCAGCAGCTGCCGACCGCCGGGCTGCCCCCGAGGCTGAGGACCTGGTCCGAGTACGAATCGCTGGTCGACGACCTGATGCACGTCGGCGTGATCGACTCGTGGGACGAGATCCGCTGGGACATCCGCCCCTCACCGAGGTGGGGCACGATCGAGACGCGGGCGTGCGACGGGCTGCCGACGACGCTGGAGGTCGGGGCGCTCTCGGCGCTCGTGCAGTGCCTCGTCGACGACTTCTCCGACCGGCTCGACCGCGGCGAGACCCTGCCGTCCATGCAGCCCTGGTTCGTCCGGGAGAACAAGTGGCGGGCCGCCCGCTACGGCATGGACTCGATCGTGATCGTGAACGCCGCCGGCGACGAGCGGCTGGTCGAGGAGGACACCCGCGACCTCGTGACCCGGCTGGAGCCGGTCGCCGACCGGCTCGGCTGCCTGACGGAGCTGCACGACCTCGAGCGCATCATCGAGACGGGCGCCTCGTACGAGCGCCAGGCGGTCGCGGCCGCGGAGGCGGGCGGCGACCTGCGCGCGGTGGTCCGCTCCCTCGTCAGCGAGCTGCGCGACGGCTTCCCGGCCACCTAGCTGTACTGGGCCGTTACCTTGATGACGCTCGGGCGGCGGGAGTGGTTCCGATGCCGGTGTGGATGCGGTCATCGTTGTAGTGCTCGAGCCAGGGTGCAAGCGCGGCGGCTCGGTCGCTGTTGGAGGTGAAGGGCTG
>JAICSU010000076.1 GCA_025936735.1 Amnibacterium sp. | reverse complement strand
GACCTCGCCGCCTCGATGGGCCGGCTCGGGGAGCAGACGCACCCGGACGTCACCGCGGCGGTGATCCGCGCCTTCGACGGCGTGCGCAGCGCGGGCAAACCGGTGGGCGTGAACGCCTTCGACCCCGCCGCGGCCCGGCGCTACATCGAGGCGGGGGCATCCTTCGTGCTCGTGGGAGCGGACGTGGCGCTGCTCGCCCGGGGCTCCGAAGCGCTCGCCACTACGTGGGTGACGGGGTCGGAGGATGGACGCGCCTCTCGACGATCTCGCGAGGGATGATCTCGGATCATTCCTTCCCGCTCCGGTCACCAGGGATGTGTTCGCGGTCATGCGGCGGCCTCGTGGGCGAGGTTGCCGCCACGGATAGGGGTCCGGGCGGGGTCGATGGTCGCCGGTGGGATGAACCAGGGTTCATGGTCCTCATCGAAGACGGTCTCCCACCCCTGCTCCATGAGCCGGTTATGGAATCCGCACAGGGGTATCCCGTTGAGCAGGTCCGTGCCCTTGCCATGTTTCGACCTCGTGGCCCATGCCCCCACGTGGTGGAACTCGGCCATCGAGCTCGGGATGTCGCACTTGGGGAAGGCGCATCCGACGAACATCCCGAGGATGGCGTACCGCTGAGCCTTGGTGAAGACCCGTTTGCTCTCACCCTGGTCGAGGAGGACCGATTTGCCGTCGAACACCTGCGGGATGAGGTCGGCTTCGGCCGCGAGGCGCCGGGCCGCGGCGGCGGAGATGGGCTCCTGGATCCCGTCGATCGTCGCGACACCGAGCCCCGAGAGCAGGTCAGCGAGGTCGATTCGGACCAGGATCGTCGTGTCGACGCCGCCGGTGCGGCCCTCGTCCTCGCGTAGCGAGCCTCTGAGGATCGCGGTGAGCGCGTCGAGCTTGGCCTCCATCGGCGTGGGCACGGTGGCATCGGCAGCGCGGGCACCCGGGGTACTCGATTCGCCCGGTCCCGCGTTTCGCCGCGGGTTCGTCTTGGCACGCAGCGCTGCGCGCCAGAAGCCGGCACGCTCGGGATCGAGCTCGGCCACGATGCGCAGCATCCCGTTCGCCAGTTCGGTCTCGCGAATGAACGCCTTCTTCCGAAGTGCGTCGCCTCGCGGTTCCGCTCCGTCCGGGTCGAGGGTGCCCGGGATCCCCTTGCAGAAGGTGATGAAGTCGGCGACGGACCAGGTGTTGCTCGCGGCCCGTTCCACCAGCATCCGCTCGAGGGCCTCGGCCTGGTCGATCCAGAGCACGTGGGCGACCGCGGACAGGGTGCGCTCGATCACCTCCGCGAGCGCGACGGTGATGGATCCGGCCGCGAGAGCCTGCGCCAGGAGGGTGCGCTTCGGGGGGAGATCCTCGCCGGAGAGCGCGACCTGCGGCGTGATGGCGTCGCCCACATGGACGAGGCGAGCCGCCTCGCCGAGGGAGAGCCCGGCGCGGTGCGCGACCAGGAGAGCGGCGTTCTTCTCCCCCATCCGGCGCGAGAGCGACGACTCGCCGTCGCCCTGCGACCGGCGGGAGAGCTCGCCGGCCGCGGCGGTGAGGATGCCGTGCGCCGAGCGCACGACGGCCTGCGCGGCGCTGATGAGGTCGAGCACCTCGGCGTCGCGCGCACAGGTGAGACCCGGCAGGCCACCGGGGACGACGTCGTCGACGCACTGAACCGCACCGACGTGGCGCAGCAGGGTCTCGACGGGGTCACTCACCCCTCTATTATCGAACACACGTTCGATTACTGCAAGTCTTATCCGCGCCCTGTGAACACCCGGCCCCCCTGGTCACTTGCCGCTTTCCGCGCGTTCCAGGAGGCGTCCGCTCCCGTCGAACCGGAGCCAGTGGCCGCTCGAGACGACCTCCGGGTCCGCTTCAGGATCACGGATGAGCAGGGCCGAGTCGTCGTCGAGGAACCAGACCGGCGCACCGAGCCGCGCCGCGCCTTCCGCAGCCGAGTCGACGGCGTTGTCGGGAAGGAAGGCGGCGCCGAGGTGATGCAGCACGAACCAGTCGAAGAGCGGCACCGCCGGCGCCACCGAGGTGAGCTGCAGCATCTCCACCTCCTCCCGGTCGTCGAACGCGTCGACGGCCGCGGCGTGGAGTCGGGAGAAGATCATCGACCCGGCACTGATGCCGACGTAGACCTTCTCGTCGAGGAGCTCCCGGAGCACCGGCGCGAGTCCGGTCGCGGTCCAGGCGTGGGCGAGCCAGTGGTTGCTGCCCCCGTAGCAGAGGACGACGTCGGCCGACCGGAGGCGGGATTCGATCAGGGAGCGTGGACCGCCGAACAGCGAGAGGACGTCGAACTCCGCCCAGCCGAGCGAGTGGTGCCGCTCGAGGTGCTCGAGAAGCTTCGACTTGTCGCCGGGGAACGGGAGGATCGCGTCCACGACCACGACGATGCGGGAGTCCGACAGCGGTTTGCCGAGCAGGTCGACGAGCGCCTCCAGTACCGGTCCTCGCCGGAGGCCGCTCGAGGTGAGCAGCATGCGCATGATCGGATCCTTCCACCGAAGCAGGCGCGGCCACGGGGATCGCCGTCAGCCGTGGGCGGCGATCACCTCGCTCTGGTAGGGCGCGACGACGTCCGGCGAGATGCGGCAGTCGAGCACGAGGAACCGCCGGCGCTCCACGGGTTCCGTCCTCCACAGCCCGAGCCGCTCGAGATCCGCGAGCCGGGTGACGGGAACGCCCTCGGCGCCGACGGCCTCGCCTAGGGCCGCGAAGTCCACCTCGGGGATCCGCATCGGCGCCTGCGCGAGCCCCTTCAGGCCGTAGAGGTTGAGCTCGGCGCCGTAGGCGGCGTCGTTCCAGACCACGGCGATCCCCCGGCCGCCCGCGACCCGCACGGCGCTCTCCAGGTCGGCGAGCGCCATCAGTCCCCCGCCGTCACCGGTGGTGAGGACGACGGTCGACAGCGGCTTCGCGCGAGCGGCGCCGACGACGCTCGGCCAGCCGAGCCCGATGCTCTGGTACGCGGTGCCGACCATGATCATCCGATCCGGTGAGGCCACCGGCCAGTACGTGTTCGCCCAGCCGAGGAAGTGCCCGCCGTCGGAGACGACGACGCAGTCCTCCGGCAGCAGCTCCGCGAGGCGACGGGCGACCGCGCGGGGATCGAGGCGGCCGTCGGCGGCGACCTCCTCGCCCGGGTGAGGCGCACCCACCCGGGCCGAGTCGGGCGGCCATCCGCTCGCCGTGCGTCCCCGGTCCTCGAGCAGGTCCGCGAGCACCTGCGCCGCGATCCGCGCGTCGGCGCGGGCGAAGTGGTCGACTCGCGGATGCGTCGGCGCGGCCTCGACGTCCACCTGCGCGAGCACGGCCTCCGGTCCGACGAGCCGCCCGAACCGCATCGTGAACTGGTTCAGGCTCGCCCCGAAGGCGACCACGACGTCGGCCTCGTAAATCCGCGCCATGGCGTCCTGCTGCCCGAAGCCGCCGACCACCCCGAGGTCGGTGCTCGGCTCCGGGAACAGCCCCCGGCCCAGCGCCGTCGAGCCGGTGAGCGCCCCGCTCGCCGCCGCCAGCCGGCCGAGCGCCTCCCCGGCTCCGGCGAGCCACGCCCCGCGGCCGGCGAGCAGCACCGGGCGGCGAGCCGCCGAGAGGAGGTCCGCGATCGGCGCGAGCCGGCGGGCGAGGTCCTCGTCCCCGGCGGGGAGCGGATCCCGCGCCGGCACCGGCGCCAGGGACGCCTGGGCCGGCGCGTGCGCGAGGTCGTAGGGCACGGCCAGGACGACCGGCCGCCGCTCCGCGGTCGCGGTGGCGACCGCCTCCGCGGTCCGCTCGGCCGCCGCTGACGGCACGTCGACGGTGATCGTGCGCACCCCGACGCCCGCCGCGAGCGCGGCCTGGTCCACGTCCCAGGGGCGCGGGCCGGTCGTCGGCTCGGCGCCGGCGACGAGGACGAGCGGGATGCGGGCCTGGGCCGACTCGGCCAGAGCGGTCAGGGTGTTGGTGAAGCCGGCGCCGTAGGTCGTGGTCGCCGCCGCCACCCCTCCCCCGGCCCGGTGGAAGGCGTCGGCCGCGACGACCGCGCCCGCCTCGTGCCGGACGGGGGTGAAGCGCACGCCCAGGCGCTCGATCGCGTCGAGGAAGTAGGCGTTGCCGTTGCCCATGACGCCGAACACGTCCGTGACGGCGGCGGCGAGGGGTTCGGCGACGAGGGCGCTGACGTCGGGCACGGGATCCTTCTCGAGACGTGACGGCTGGGTCCGTATGTGTCTCGCCCGCCCCGACGGCCGGCTGCGCGCCCCTTTCGAGAGCGCCGGCGCCCGAGGGCGCCTGACGTGCCGAGGATATCGAATCGTCCCCTTATGGGGAGACGCGCTCCAGCGACCGGTCGCGGGTGTGCACGGTGAACTGGGCCAGGATCGACGCGACGATCAGGAAGCTCGAGATCAGGATGAACGCCGCGAGCACCGACATGTGCGGCAGGATCGGCGCGAGGACGAGGATCCCGATGCCGCCACCGAGGTGGCCGACGCCGTCGACGAGCGCGAACCCGCTGGCGCGGGCCCGCGTCGGGAAGTTCTCCGCGGTCATCGCGTAGCTCGGGGACACCCAGAGGTTGAACCCGGCGAAGACGAGGATCGCGCCGATGAACGCCACGACGATCGTCGAGCCGGCGACCGCGATGAGGATCGCGCCGACGAACGTGACGACCGTCGCGATCGGCAGCCAGTACCGGCGTTCGAGCTTCTCGACGATGAACGACATGACGACCGCCTCACCGACGAACCCGAGGGTGCCGACGGCGGCGATGACGCCGGCCTCCGGAGGCGCGTAGTGCAGCGACGTCAGCACCGAGGTGAACCCCGACGCGTACGCGTACACGGTGATGTACCCGACGAACCACATCACGAACAGGAGCACCAGCCGGCGCAGGTACACGGGGTTCCCGAAGATGTCCGCGTAGGGAACCGTGCGGGCCGTGGGCCACGAGGTGGGCACGCCCTCGAGCCGCGGCTCCGGAAGCGACTCGCGGGTCCGGGCGCGCGCCTCCATCCCGGCGACGACGCTCTCCGCCTCGTCGAGGCGCCCCCGCTGCAGCAACCAGCGGGGGGACTCGGCGAGCCGGATGCGCAGCAGGATCGCGATGACCGCGAGGATCGCGCCGATCGCGTACATCCAGCGCCATCCGGTCTCCAGCCCCAGCGCGAACGGGAGTCCGAGCGGCCACGGCGACGCGGGGGTGGTGAGCAGCAGCCCGAGCCAGATGCCGAAGAAGGCGCCGAGCGCCGAGTTGATGAAGACGACCGTCGTGTACTTCGCCCGCGACTGCTGCGGCGACATCTCGTTGATGTACGTGTTCACGATCGCGAGGTCGGCGCCGATGCCGATGCCCGTGACGATGCGCGAGATGGTGAAGTCCACGTAGTCCGGGGAGAGCGCCGTGTAGAGGGAGCCGAGACCCGTGATCAGCATCGTGATCAGCAGCATGTTGCGGCGGCCGATGCGGTCGGACAACGGGCTGAGGGCGAGCGTGCCGACGACGTACCCGGCGAGGTTCAGCACGGTCGGCAGGGGGAGGGAGCCGAGGGCCGTCTCGGGGGTGCAGCCCTTCACGAGCTGGGTGCAGGTCTGCACGAACGACACGTTGATGTCGAAGATGTCGTAGAAGGTGAAGAGGAAGCCCAGCCCGATGATGAAGAGGAAGGACGGCGAGAGCGACCAGACCCGGATCCGGTTGAGCCGGGCGATCAGCAGGCGCGCGCGTTCCGGGATGGGCGCGCCGTCCATGACGGGAAGATCGGGTACGTCGCGAGCAGTCATCGTCGGCCTCCGGGCGGATCGTCGACACGCCGTCGTGCCGACGCGATCATTGTCGCACTGCAAGTGCATTGCTGGCGAGTCCCCGCACCCCGTGATGGTGCAGGCCCCAGGCTCAGCGCGACGGCGACCGCTTCGACACGACCCGGTTCACCCCCGCCCGGCGCGGGCCGTCAGGCCGCCCACGCCTCCTCGGCGGCCCGGGCGCAGGCCTCGTCCTCGTCGATCGTGCCCCCGCTGACGCCGACGGCGCCGACGATCCTGCCGTTACGACGGAGGGGGATCCCACCCGCGAAGATCACGTAGCGGCCGCCGCCATTCGCGTGCAGCCCGAAGAGCGGACCGCCCGGCGCCGCGAGGCGGGCGAGCTCCGCGGTGGGCACGCTCTGCGAGACGGCGGTGAACGCCTTGTCGACGGCGAGCACCGGCCCGGCGATCTCGGCGCCGTCCATCCGCCCGAAGGCGATGAGGTGGCCTCCGTCGTCGACGACCGCCGCGCTGACTCGGGCGCCGAGCGCCACGGCGCGGTCGTGCGCCACCGTAACCAGCGCCTGCGCCGTGGCGAGACCGATCACGCCAGCGCCTGCTCGGTGGGATCGGACGCGACGGGTGTCTCGACGGACGCGTCGTCCGCCTCGCCGGTCGCCATGACGGTCCCCGCCCGGCGCAGCACCTCGGGACGGCGGCGGCCGATCGAGTAGGCCACGACGGCCATCACGACGATGAACAGCAGCACGAGGTAGGGGAAGAACGACAGCGGCGCGGCGGGCACGGGGTACAGCTGTCCGACGAGCGGGATCGCCAGCACCGCGATCCCGAGCACGGGGAGCACCACGTGCCGCAGGATCGAGCGCTTCTGCCGGGCCGCCCGAGCGAAGTACCGGATGCATGCGACCGCCGTGAGGATGTAGACGGGGATGATCGCGAGGGTCAGGATCGAGCCCAGGTAGACGTACGCGTTGAACGGACCCGCGAGCAGCCCGACGCCGAACGTGAGGACCGTCGAGAAGATCGCCACGAACCAGATCGCGACGTTCGGGGTGTGCCGGACGGGATGCACGTGCCCGAGCCGCTGCGGGAGCAGCCCCTCACGGCCCATCGCGAAGACGATGCGGACGACGCCGTTGTTCGTGTTCATCGTGACGGCGAAGATCGAGGAGATGCCGGCGAGGCCGACGAGGATCTGCAGCCACGGCGCGTAGGTCTTCGCCAGCGTGGTGAACGGAGCGGGGTCCGTCGTGAGGCGCTTCAGGGCGTCCGGGCTCGTGCCGAAGCCGATCATCTCGGCGAAGGTGCAGAACAGGTAGATGACGCCGACGAACAGCAGCGACAGCAGGATCGCTCGCGGGATGTTCCGCCGGGGCTCACGGACCTCCTCACCGAGAGTGGTCGCCGCCTCGAACCCGACGAACGAGAGGATGCCGAACGTCATCCCCAGCGCGATCCCGGACAGGCCCGTCGGCGACGACGCCGGGTTGAGCGGGGCGACCGTGATGCCGTGGGCGCCGCCCCGCGCCAGCACGATCACGCTGAGCAGCACGATGATCGCGACCTCGATGCTGAACAGCACGGCGGCCGTCTTGATCGAGCCGGAGATCCCACGCAGCGAGAGCACGACCATGAGGACGGTGAAGACGGCGGAGATGATCTCCCACGGGATCTGGATGCCGTACCCCGCGAGGAGACCCGACGAGTAGAAGCCGATCAGGGCGAGCTCCGCGGGTACGAGCAGGGCGTACGCGACGAACATCAGGCCCCCGGTCACGAATCCGCTGCGCGGCCCGATGCCCCGGGAGACGTAGGTGTAGAAGGAACCGGCGCTCGGCAGCTCGCTCGCCATCTCGCGGATGCTGCTGGCGACGATCAGCATGATCACCAGTGCGAGGACGAACACGAACGGGGTGGCCGCGCCGGCGCCGCTCGCGACGACCTGCGGGTTGAAGTAGACGGAGACCGCAGGGCCCATGAGCGCGGCCGACATGATGACGGCCCCACCGAGCCCGACCGCGTTCTTCTTGAGATGAGAGCCGATCTCGCTCACGGCGTTCCTTCCGACCACGTCGTCGCGCATCCGGGGGATGCGGGTGGCGCGAGCGTAGTGGTCCCCCGCACGCCGCGATCGCCTCCGAAGTGTCGCGGATCGCGGCTTCCCCGACAGATCGTCGATTGCGCGACGCGCCCTACCGGGAGGCCGTCGCCCGAGGCGACCGCCCGGGGCCGTCGAGCTGCAGCGCCGTCCAGAGCTCGGCACGACCGCCGAACCGTTCGAGGTCGAGGCCGAGCAGGGCCCCGAGGAGCGACATCCGGGCGCGCAGGGTGTGCCGGTGCAGCCCGAGCTCCTTCGCCGCCGGATCCCACGCCCCGTTGTGCGACAGCCAGACGGTCGCGGCGCGCAGCAGCTCGTGCCCCTCGTCCCCCCGCGCGCGCGCGGCGTCGAGGAGGCGGCGCGCCGCCTCCCGTCCCCCGGCCCGGCCGAGCAGGCCGACCATCCCGTCGCCGACGAGCCGGTCGAACAGCTGCAGGCGCTCCCCGCGGGCCGGCAGCTCCGCCGCGCGGCGCGCCTCCTCGAGCGCCGGGGAGAGCTCGTCGAGGCGCGCGGGAGCGGAGGCGCCGGCGGTCACGCCGTGGCGGTCGAGCAGGGCGCGCACCTCGTCGAGCCGCTCGTCGGAGGCCACCACGACGAGCCGGTCGTCGCGGACGGCGAAGAAGTGGCCCGGGCCGCGGTCCGCGTCGAGCTCCAGCTCCTCCATGAGGGCCCGGCCCCCGTCGAGCGGCGCCGACACCACGCGCACCGGCTCCGCCGGCAGCCGGCTGCCGAGCCGCTGCAGGCTCCGCCGGGCGACATCGACGCCGCCGGCGAGCAGCAGCTCGAGCAGGCCTGCACGCAGGTTGCGGCGCGACTCCTCGAGCGCCGCGCTCTGCTCGAGCGCGACCGACGCGATGGCGATGACGCTCGTGACGAGGTCGATCCCCGCCTCGTCGAGCGGCGCCGCGTTCCCGATGGCGAGCACGCCCCGCAGCCGGTCGCGCTGCCCCAGCGTCTGCAGGGTCACCTCGCCGCCGATGATCGAGATCCGGCCCGCGCTCCGCACCCGGCCGCGCAGGCTCCGCCCGACCGCCTGGGCGACGGGCGCGGCGAGCTGGTCGGGGATCCGGCGCTCGGCCGGAACGGGGACCCGCTCGCCGGCCGCGTCGAACAGGGCGACCCAGCAGTCGAGCCGCTCCTCCAGCTCGTGGAGGATCGCGGTCAGCCCGTCCACCCGGAGGGCGGCCCGGGCGATCGCCCGCTGCGCGGCGATCAGCCACTCGAGCCGCTCCCGCTGGTCGGCGGCGATGCCGTCGGCGACGTGCCGGATGATCGCCATGAACGGCGTCCGGTCCGCGACCTCGAGCAGCGGGAACTCGGCATCGGTCGCCGCCGCCACCAGCTCCGGCGGGATCTCCGCATGGAGGACCGAGGTCGCGAAGCCCAGACCGACGACGGATGCGGCCTGCAGCCGGCCGATGTAGGCGGCCGCCTCGTCCCGTCCCGCGCGGTCGCGGAACGCGCCGCCGTCGGTGAGCAGCAGCTGGTTCGGCTCGAGCCACGGCGTCGGGTCGGGCAGGTCGGAGCTGTGCACCCACGTCAGCGCCTGGTCGAGCACGACGGGGTCGGCGGGTGGCACGACCATGGCCAGGTGGAACCTCGGGATCCCGAGGAGCGAACGAAGGGTCGCCGCCATGCAGGCCTCCTTGCCGGAACGTCCGGCTGGGACCCTACCGTGCCACTTCGGCAGCCGCGCCGCACGGGCCTCCGCGCAAGACTGGTTCCGATCCGTCCGACGGCTGAGAGAACCTCATGAGCACCGACTCCCCCGACCTCCCGATCGTGCAGCACTGGATCGGCGGGACCCTCGCCCCGTCGTCCGGTGATCGCACGGCACCGGTGTACGACCCCGCGCTCGGCACGCAGTCGAAGGTCGTCGCCCTCGCGTCCCAGGCGGACGTCGACGCCGCCGTCGCGGCCGCGGCGGCCGCGTTCCCGGCCTGGCGGGACACCTCGATGGCGAAGCGGCAGGCGGTCGTCTTCCGGTTCCGGGAGCTCCTCAACGCGCGCAAGGACGAGCTGGCGGAGATCATCACGTCCGAGCACGGCAAGGTGCTGTCGGACGCGCGCGGCGAGATCGCGCGCGGCCTCGAGGTCGTGGAGTTGGCGTGCGGGTTCCCGCAGTTCCTGAAGGGCGGCCACTCGGAGAACGTCTCCACCGACGTGGACGTCTACTCGGTCAAGCAGCCGCTCGGCGTGGTCGGCATCATCTCCCCGTTCAACTTCCCGGCGATGGTGCCCCTGTGGTTCTTCCCCGTCGCGATCGCCGCCGGGAACGCCGTCGTGCTCAAGCCCAGCGAGAAGGACCCGTCCGCGTCGCTCTGGATGGCGCGGCTGTGGGCCGAAGCGGGCCTCCCCGACGGCGTCTTCACCGTCCTGCAGGGCGACAAGGTTGCCGTCGACGGCCTGCTGAACGCCCCCGAGGTGCGGTCGATCTCCTTCGTCGGCTCCACGCCGATCGCCCAGTACATCTACGAGACGGCCGCACGCAACGGCAAGCGGGTGCAGGCGCTCGGCGGCGCGAAGAACCACATGCTCGTGCTGCCCGACGCCGACCTCGACCTCGTCGCGGACTCCGCGGTCAACGCCGGCTTCGGCTCCGCCGGCGAGCGGTGCATGGCCGTCAGCGTCATCCTCGCCGTCGAGACCGTCGCGGACGCCCTCATCGCGAAGGTCACCGAGCGCATGGCGGGCCTGCGGGTCGGGGACGGACGCCGCGAGCCGGACATGGGGCCCCTCGTCACCGCGCAGCACCGGGACAAGGTCGCCTCCTACATCGACCTCGCGGCGCAGGACGGGGCGACCGTCGTCGTGGACGGCCGCTCCGTGCAGGCGGACGGGGCCGCGGAGGGCTTCTGGCTCGGGCCGACCCTGCTCGACGAGGTGCCCGTCGACTCCCGCGTCTACACCGAGGAGATCTTCGGACCCGTGCTGAGCGTGGTGCGGGTGTCGTCGTTCGAGGAGGGCGTCGCCCTGATCAACTCGGGCGCGTTCGGCAACGGCACCGCGATCTTCACCAACGACGGCGGCGCGGCCCGTCGCTTCCAGCGCGAGGTCGAGGTCGGCATGATCGGGATCAACGTGCCCATCCCGGTGCCCGTCGCCTACTACAGCTTCGGCGGCTGGAAGCAGTCGTTGTTCGGCGCCAGCAAGGCGTACGGCCCCGCCGGCTTCGACTTCTTCACCCAGGAGAAGGCGATCACCTCGCGCTGGCTCGACCCGAGCCACGGCGGCATCAACCTCGGATTCCCCCAGAACGGCTGACGATGACGACGACCGAGACCCGGATGACCAACGCCGACGTGAAGCGCGCCGACCGCGCCCACGTCTTCCACTCGTGGTCAGCGCAAGCGGCGCTCGATCCGCTCGTCATCACCGGCGGCCTCGGCTGCGAGGTGTGGGACGCGGAGG
>JAICSU010000230.1 GCA_025936735.1 Amnibacterium sp. | reverse complement strand
CATCGTCACCGAGACAGCAGCGCGTGCCTCGCTCGCGGCCGCAGCGATCGCGCTGCGCGAGCCCGCACTCGTGAACCGGACGACATGAGCGCGCAGGAGATCGCCCTCGTCACCTACTCCACCAAGCCGCGCGGCGGCGTGGTGCACACGCTGGCGCTCGCCGAGGCGCTCACCGCCGCCGGCGTGGGCGTGCACATCGTGGCGCTCGGAGACGTCGGCGCCGGCTTCTACCGCGACACGACCGTCCCGCACACGATCGTGCCCGCGCCGCCTCCGGCCGAGACCCTCGAGCAGCGCGTCTTCAACTCCGTCGACGCCCTCGAGCGGGGGCTGCGGCGCCTCGGACGACGGTTCGGTCTGGTGCACACGCAGGACTGCATCTCGGCGCGGGCGGCCGCGCGGGTCCGCGACGCGGGGATCGGCCCGCTGGTCGTGCGGACCGTGCACCACATCGACGACTTCACGACCGCCGCGTTGATCGACTGCCAGCGCCAGGCCGTGCTCGAGCCCGACGCGGTGTTCGTCGTCAGCGAGGTCTGGCGCCGCACGCTGCGGGCGGAGTTCGGCGTCGACGCACAGGTCATGCACAACGGTGTCGACGGCGCGCGGTTCGCACCGATCCCGCCGACCCGGCGGGACCAGTTCCGGGCGCGGGTGGGGGCCGACGGCCGGTTCCTCTTCCTTGCGGTCGGCGGGGTGGAGCCCCGCAAGGGCAGCATCCACCTCTTCGAGGCGCTCGCCCGGATGACCGAGCGGATGAGTCCGAGCCCAATGCTGGCGGTCATCGGTGGCCAGTCGTTCCAGGACTACGAGCAGTACCGGACGAGCGCGTTGGATCGGGCGGAGCGGCTCGGCCTGACGCTCGGGCGCGACGTCATCCTCCTCGGCACCGTGCCGGACGCGGAGATGCCGGCGTGGTATCGCTCCGCCGACGCGCTCGCCTTTCCCTCGGTGAAGGAAGGGTTCGGCCTCGCGGTCCTGGAGGCGATGAGCGCCGGGCTACCCGTCGTCGCCAGCGACCTGCCGGTGTTCCGGGAATACCTCGTGCCGGGCCAGGACGCGCTCATGCCGCCGGTCGGCGACGTGCCGGCGCTGGCCGGCGCGCTGCACGCCGTCGCCACCGACGCCGCCCTGCGCGCCGACCTCGTCGCCGCCGGTCGGTCGGTCGCCGAGCGGTTCAGCTGGCAGGCATGCGCCGAGGAGCATCGGGCCGCCTACGCTCGGCTGCTGCCTGCGTCCTCGTGAGTCGCTGAACGGGCAGCGGCACCGATCCAGCCGGTCGCGGCGGCTCCGCTGGTCGCTGCGATGCAACTACTATCCGACATGATTCTGTTATATGATGAATGACATGGCCCGCACACTCGTACACGACGCTCACCGGCACATCGGCCTGCTTCCGGCCTATCCGTTCTACGGCGGGCCACCCGTCCACCCGGACAGCTCGGCCCGGGGCACCGTCGCCGAGCTCGTGTCCGACATGGCCGCTGAAGGCACCGAGCGTGCACTGGTGCTCCCGAACTACGGGGTGCCCGACGCCGCCGTGTCGTTCTCGTTCAACGAGCTCGTCCTCGAGGCCGCCTCGACCGACGATCGGATCAGCTGCGGGCTGTGGGTCTCGCCCCGTCCGCAGGACGCGGAGCTGAACGCCAAGGCGCTCTCGTACGCGGGCGAGAAGGGTGTCAAGGTCCTCAAGACGAGCTTCCTGCTCGGCGGGCGCCCCACCGACGAGGCCTGCAAGCCCCAGCTCGACCAGATCTTCGACACCGCACGGACCCATGGGTTGGTCGTGCACGTGCACACGTCCCCCGGCGGGGCCTCGGACATCGACGAGATCGGTTCCCTGGTCGAGCGCTACGGAGACGACGTCAAGATCCATCTGGTTCACCTCGGCGGCGGGGTGAGCGCGCACATCAAGCTGATCGGCAGCCGGCTGTTCGACTGGATCGAGGCCGGCAAGCAGGTCTACACGGACACCAGCTGGGCGGTCGGGTTCGCGCCGCGCTGGCTCGTGCAGGAGATCGAACGGCGTGGCGTCGGCCAGGACCGGCTGCTGTTCGCCAGCGACGAGCCGTGGGGCGACCACACCGGTGAGCTGGCCCGCCTCGGCGCGGCCGCCGGAGACGGCGAGCTCGCGAACCTGTTCCTGCGCGGCAACTTCGAGGCGCTCTACGGCTGACCGTCACCCGCTGATTCCGCTGCGCGGCCCGTGCACCGCAGGGACGGGGCCCCGCTCGGCGAACGCGCCGATCCACCACAACCCGCACCACATCGAGAGAGGGAGCAACCGATGGCAGACATCGTCGGCGAACGGGTCCAGCCAGGCGAGGCAATCGTCAACTACGAGGACAAGGTCTTCCCGGACCACCAGGCCGAGCCGGGCCAGAAGGCGTTCGTCTTCTACCACGCCGTGCCGTTCGAGAGCTCGGCCTCACTGGTCAACCTGCTGACCGCGACCCGGATCCTGCGCAAGGGCTTCGAGACCCACTTCGTCATGTTCGGACCCGGCTCGCTCGCGGCCGCCGCGACCCGCGGCTTCCCCAAGGTCGGCGACGAGGCCTTCCCCGGCAACATGAACTACAACAACCTGCTGCGGCGGTTCATGGACGAGGGCGGCCACGCCTACGCGTGCCGGTTCTCCGCCGCCGCCCTCTACGGCATGCGCGAGGTCGACATGATGGAGGGCGTCCGGCCGGTCGACCCGAAGGACATCCTCGACGCGGCGATCACCGCGTGGAAGGAGCGGGCTCTCGTCCTGAACACCTGGACCGTGTAGCCGTCCGCCCGATCCGCCGCGAGCCCGGCTCAGCCCGGGACGCCGACGACGGTGGGGAGTTGGTGGCGCAGGCTGACGACATGAACGCGGTAGACATCTGATCCCCGGGCCGGCCCCGACGCGCTCGGTCGTCCCGGCACGCCGCTGAGCGTCCGGCCGGAGTCGGGACGCCGCTGCTCTGCGGCCGAACGGCGGGTGGGCCCGCGGCTCGTCGGCTCCGCCGGCCCGCGGCACACCAATCGCGCGGCGGGCCGAGGGCGCTCGCCACCCCAACGCCGGCTGCGCCTGCCCGCGGCGGGCCGCAGGCGATTGTCACCCTGGCGTCGGTTCCGGCTGCCGCGGGCACACCTCGTGGGACGGGCCCGGGGTGCTCGGCATCCCCACGCCCGCTCCGCCTGCCCCCGGGCACACCTGGCGCGGCGGGCCGAGGGCGCCCATCACCCGTGACACCGCCCTGGACCGGCCGCAGCCCGCGCGCCGGACCTCTGCCGGCGAGCGACTGCCGGGCGCGCGTCCGGTCTCGTCCGGCGCCGCGCCCACGCGCCGCACGCCCCGTTGCTGATGACCGGCAAGCGTCCCCGCAGAACTTGGCCGGATGCATCCGGTGCCGTTCCTCCGCCTCGCAGGAGAGGATGGGGACGCACGACGCCGGGAAGTACCAACACAGTTCTACGGGGGCGGGATGGCACCACGTTCTCGAGACGACCTCCAGAGCCCACGCGCCTCCTTTCCGCGCATGTCGGTTCGCGTCCGTCCGGCGTCGCCGAAGGAGGAGATGTGATACGTCATCCATCGGCAGACCCGGTCGAGGCGTTCGAGGGGCTGGTCACCGCAGCGCACGACGGATCGGCACCGGCTCCCGGGGCCGAAGCCGCGAGCGGTTCGCACACCTCGCCGACGAGAACGGACGCCGGGCCGGAGAATCGGGACGGATGGTCGAGGAACCGCCTGTCCGCGGCGGTCGCCGCCATCCGCGGAAATCACGCGCGGCCGGCGGGCGAGCGGCCGCTGGCCGACGAGATCGAGTTCT
>JAICSU010000206.1 GCA_025936735.1 Amnibacterium sp. | reverse complement strand
GCCCTCGAGCACGGCGAGGGGCGCCCGATCGTCGTCACGGTCGACAGCACCGAGAGCGCGGTCGCGGTGGGGGTCCGTGACCGCGGCGTCGGGATGCGCCCGGAGGACGCCCAGCACGTCTTCGACCGGTTCTGGCGGGCGGATCCGTCGCGGCAGCGGCGCCTCGGGGGCACCGGCCTCGGCCTCGCGATCAGCCTCGAGGACGCGCTGCTGCACGGCGGCAGCCTCGAGGTGTGGAGCCGCGAGGGCGACGGCACGAACTTCGTCCTGACGCTGCCGCGGTCGCCGGACACCCCCATGATCGGCCGGCCCGTGCCGCTCGAGCCCGTCGACGCGTTCCCGTCGACGTCCGAGGCGGCGACCCATCGGCCGCCCACCGGCCGCCTCCCGGTGGTGCGCCGATGAGGCGGGGCTGGGCGGCGCTCCTGGCGGCCGCGTGCGTGCTGCTGATGGCCGGCTGCGCCGACATCCCCACGACCGGCGACGTGCAGCCCGGGCAGACGCAGGACGTGTCCAACCAGGACGTCGTGCTCGTCCCGTATCCGCCGGCGGCCGGGGAGTCGCCGGCGGACATCGTGCAGGGCTTCATCACCGCCGCGACCGGGCAGCAGGACCGGTACCGGGTGGCGCGGGACTTCCTCACCCCGGCGCTCGCGAAGTCCTGGAACCCCGACGCCCGCGTGCTCATCCACGACCAGTCGTGGCAGGTGAAGGTCATCTCCGACACCTCCGTCGTGGTGACCGTGCCGACCACGGCCGAGGTGGACGCCGACGGCGTGTACTCCGCCTTCGCGGCCCCGAAGAACCTGGCCGTCCCGTTCGCGCTCGCGAAGGTGAACGGCCAGTGGCGGATCGCGAGGACGCCGGACGGCATCGTGCTCGGCACGAACTACTTCGGCAGCCTCTTCACCGCGCGGCCGGTGTCGTACTTCGACACCCGCTGGACGCAGACCGTGCCCGACCTCCGCTGGTTCCCGGCCCACAACATCAGCCCGGTCCGCGTCGTGCAGGCCCTGCTCGCGGGCCCTGCCGCCCCGATCGCCCCGCCGGTGACCGCCAGCGCGTTCCCGCCCCAGACCCGGGTCACCTCGGTGCACGTCGCGTCCGGCGTCGCCACCGTCGACCTCGACACGGGGTCGGAGCTGCCCTCGCTCACGGTGCTCTCGCGCATGCGCGCACAGCTCAGCGACTCCCTGGTCAACCTGCGCGGCATCCAGCAGGTGCAGGTGTCGATCGCGGGCCGGCTCGAGCACGCACCGACCCTGCCGCTGACCACACCGACCGAGTCGAGCGCGCTCGTGCTCCGGAAGGGCGTGGTGGGCACCCTGACGGGCTCGGACTTCAAGGCGGAGCCGACCCTGGGGCGGCAGATCGCCGCGACGCAGCCGCAGGGCGGCACGGTGTCACTGACGCGGGGGATCGCCGCCGTGCGCACCGCATCGGGCGTCGACGTGGTCACGCCGAACGCGACGCGCCTCGTCGACTCGCGCCCGGGCCTGATCGATCCGACCTTGGACGACCGCGGCTGGACCTACTCCGTGCCCTCGAACGACCCGACCGGCTGGCGGGCGGTCGACAGCCACGGGCGGAGCGTCCCGGTCTCGGTCCCGATGCCGCAGGTCACCTCGATCACCGCGATCGAGGCGTCCCGGGACGGCACGCGGATGCTCGTGCTCGCCTCCACGGATCGCGGGCCGACCGCGTTCGTCGCCGGGATCGTGCGGGACACCGCCGGGGTCCCGCTCGCGCTCACCGCGGAGCGGTACGCCGTCGCGGTGCCCGCCTCCACGACGCCGCTCGACGCGACCTGGGTCGACGCGAAGGGGTCCTCGGTCGCCGTGCTCGCCCAGGACGACTCCGGCGAGAGCGTGACGGTGCAGCAGCTCGGCGGCCTGCCGAGCACGCTCGGCCGCCTCTCCATGGCGGACACGCTCGTCGGGGCGACGAGCCTGAAGGACCTCCACGCGCGCCTGCAGAACGGCTCGATCGCGGAGCTCTCGGGCAGCGCGTGGACGAGCGAGCCGTCCGCGGCCGCCGACGTGCTCTTCGTGCAGCGCTGACCGCTCCTCCCCAGGGCATCCGGCCACCGGTCCAGGGGTGCCGGCCGGCGCCGGCGCGCCCTCGCCGCGGCGGACGGCGCATCCTGCCGGCATGACGGATGCGCGAAGGGCGGCCGCGGCCGGACCGCGGGCCCGGCTCGATCTCCTGCTGGGGGCTCTGCAGGAGATCGTCCTGCCCCTGCCGTGCACCGGGTGCGGATCGATCGGGCCGTCGATCTGCCCGGACTGCCGCCGGGCGCTCGCTCCCGCGCCGTCGCTCCGCCACGTCGGTGACCGGGGGCTGCCCGTGTGGAGCGGACTCGACTACGAGGGCGTCGCGCGGAGCGTGCTGCTCGCCTTCAAGAACGAGGGCCGCACGGAGCACGCGCCCCCGCTCGCCGTCGCCCTCCGCGCCGCGCTGGACGCGGCGCTGCCCGTGCTCGGCACCGCGCCCGTGTCCCTCGTGCCGATGCCGGCGACCGTCCGCTCGTCGCGCGATCGGGGGTACGACCCGGTGCGGGTCGTCCTGCGCCGGGCGTCGCTGCCGTCGGTGCGGCTGCTCCGGCTCCAGCGTCGCGCGGCGGATCAGCGATCCCTGGGCCGCGAGGACCGCCTCCGCAACGTCGAGGGCACGGTGGCCGCACGGGGCGCCGACGGCCGCCGGGTGCTGCTCGTCGACGACGTCGTCACCACGGGCGCCACCCTCACCGAGGCCGCCAGGGCGGTGCGGGTGGCCGGCGGCATCGTCCTCGGCGCCATCACGGTCGCCAGCACATCCCGGCGGTCGGGCGCGCGGTGAGCCGGTTCCTCCTGCATCCGCGGATGCGGCCGCAGGCCGGTCTCGCCTGCCGGTGCCGTGTGCATGCGGATGTGCCGGATGCAGGCGAGATGCGTGCGTCTGCCGCCCCGCTCGGCACATCCGCATGCACCCCGGATAGTGGGGGCGTCGATCCCGCTTCAGGAACTGAGAGACAAACCCGAGGGCGAGTGTCTAGGGTGCCTCTACGGCGTAACGGAAGACCGTTCACGGGCCCTGCGACACGGGCCGCCAGCACTGGGCCGGCGACCTGCAGGGCGACGCGGGGCGGCGCGCCCGAGCAGGGGAGCAACGGCATGGACATCACGCTCATCGGCCGCAATGTGGGGATCACGGAGCAGTTCCGGTCCTACGCCGAGGAGAAGGCGGACCGGGTCGCCAACCTGGCTGATCGGGCGCTCGCCCTCGAGATCCGGCTGTGCCGGCATCACGAGACCAACGGCACCGCGGGCGACGACCGTGTCGAGATGACCCTGATCGGCCCCGGACCGGTCGTGCGGGCCGAGGCCGACGGTGCCGACAAGTTCGCCGCGTTCGACGCGGCCCTCGCGAAGCTGATGGAGCGGATACGGCGGGCGAAGGACCGCAAGAAGGTGCATCGGGGGCACGGTGAGCGGATGACGAGCCTGCGGAAGGCGAGCTCCGACGGCTTCGCGTCCGTCGGCGTCGTGCCGGCCGACGGGGACTCGATGATCTGGGCGGAGACCGGCGGCGAGCAGCCCCCGACGCTGCCCACCGACGAGGAGCCGGGCGACGAGTACGGCCCCGGCGAGGACTACACGCCGGTCGTGCTGCGCCGGAAGAGCTTCCCCGCGGAGCCGATGACGGTGGACGACGCGCTCTACCGGATGGAGCTCGTCGGGCACGACTTCTACCTCTTCGTCGACAAGGACACGAACGCGCCGAGCGTCGTCTACCGGCGCATCGGATGGAACTACGGCGTGATCAGCCTCGACGGTGAAGCGGAAGGCGAGACGGACGTGGCCGGTGCGGGCGCGACCGTCGGATCGGGGGACCGCGAGCTGCAGGAGGCGGCCGCGAACTGACCCGCGGAACCTCGGCCGGTCCGCCGGAGGGGCCGATCGGCTCCTCCGGTTGACCGGCCGATCCGTCCCGGCGCTGTACCGTTGACGGTTGATCCAGCACGCCCGACCGTCAGGAGATCGTGTGGCTTCGGTGCTCGAGAAGGCGCTGCGCGTCGGTGAGGGTCGCGTCCTGCGCCGGCTCCAGCGGATCGTCGGCCAGGTCAACAACCTCGAGGAGGACTTCCGGCACGTCACCGACGAGGAGCTCCGCCACGAGACGGTGGAGCTGCGCGAGCGGTACGCGAACGGGGAGAGCCTCGACGACCTGCTGCCGGAGGCGTTCGCCGCCGTCCGCGAGGCCGCGGCGCGCACGATCGGCCTGCGGCCCTTCGACGTGCAGGTGATGGGCGGCGCCGCCCTCCATCTCGGGAACATCGCGGAGATGAAGACCGGCGAGGGCAAGACCCTCGTGGCGACCATGCCCGCCTACCTGAACGCGATCGCGTCCCGCGGCGTGCACGTCGTCACCGTGAACGACTACCTGGCCTCGTACCAGTCGGAGCTGATGGGCCG
>JAICSU010000117.1 GCA_025936735.1 Amnibacterium sp. | reverse complement strand
GCGCCAGCAGGTGGTGAGCGAGCAGCACCGGCTGAGCGTGCTGGAGGTGCGTGCGGCCGGGCAGGATCGCGCCGAACGTCGCGTCCGCCTGGCTCGCGAGCGCGTCCACGAGGTCCACCAGCTGCAGCCCGATCGCGCGGGCGTGGTCCTTGAGGTACAGGCGGATGAGGGTCGCGATCTGGTCGTTGCGGCTGCGGCCGGCGCGCAGCCGCCCGCCGAGCTCCGGGCCGACCTCGCGGATCAGCGCCTCCTCGAGCGCGCCGTGCACGTCCTCGTCGCCCGGCGACGGCGTCAGCGAGCCGTCCGCGATCCGTTCGGCCAGCCGGTCGAGCGCCGCCTGGAGCGCCTCGTGATCCGCATCGGTGAGATGACCGGCCGCGGCGAGCGCCTCGGCGTGCGCCTTCGACCCGGCGATGTCGTAGGGCGCGAGCACCCAGTCGAACGAGGTCGACCGGCTGAGCGCGGCGAGCTCGTCCGACGGCCCCGAGCTGAACCGGCCGCCCCAGAGGGCACCGGCCACGGTGCCGTCCGACCCGGTCATCAGCGGCCGAGGTCGCGCCGGGCCGAGATCTTGCTCGGCAGGCTCCAGAGCTCGATGAAGCCCTTCGAGAGCGACTGGTCGAACGTGTCCCCGGTGTCGTAGGTGGCGAGGGAGAAGTCGTAGAGGCTCTCGGCACTGCGCCGGCCGGTGACGGTCGCGCGGCCGCCCTGGAGCTTCAGCCGGATGTCGCCGGAGACGTGCTCCTGGCTCGCGTCGACGAACGCGTCGAGCGCCCGCTTCAGCTCCGAGAACCAGAGCCCGTCGTAGACGAGCTGCGCCCACGTGTTCTCGACGTCCCGCTTGTAGCGGCCGAGGTCGCGCTCGAGGGTCAGGTTCTCGAGCTCCTCGTGCGCGGCGATCAGCGCGATGGCGCCGGGCGCCTCGTACACCTCGCGGCTCTTGATGCCGACCAGCCGGTCCTCGACGAGATCGAGGCGGCCGACGCCGTGCCGGCCGGCGAGCTCGTTCATCCGCTGCACCGCCTGAAGCGCGGTCACCGCCTCGCCGTCGATCGCGGTCGGCACGCCGGACGTGAAGGTGATCACGACCTCGTCGGCCTCCCGGGGTACGGACGGATCGTCGGTGTACGCGTACAGGTCCTCGATCGGTCCGTTCCACGGGTCCTCGAGGAACCCGGTCTCCACCGCTCGTCCCCACACGTTCTGGTCGATGGAGTACGGGCTCTTCTTCGACTGCTGGATCGGCAGCCCGTGCTCCTCGGCGTAGACGATGGCCTTGTCGCGGGTGAGCGCGAGGTCGCGGACCGGCGCGATGCTGGTCAGCTGAGGGGCGATCGCCGCGACCGCGGCCTCGAAGCGCACCTGGTCGTTGCCCTTGCCCGTGCAGCCGTGGGCGACGGAGTCCGCGCCGAGCTGGAGGGCGGTCTCGGCCAGGTGGCGGGCGATCAGCGGCCGGGACAGCGCGGAGACGAGCGGGTAGCGCTTCTGGTAGAGCGCGTTCGCCTTGAGCGCCGGCATGAGGAACCGGTCCGCGAACTCGTCCTTGGCGTCGACGACGATCGACTCGACGGCGCCGCAGTCGAGCGCGCGCTGACGGATGTCGTCGAGGTCCTCGCCGCCCTGGCCGACGTCGACCGCGAGGGCGACGACCTCCTTGCCGGTGGCGTCCTTCAGCCATCCGATGCCGACGGAGGTGTCGAGACCTCCCGAGTAGGCGAGCACGACCCGATCCGCCACGCGACTCCCTCCGAGCGTTCGCAGGCGTCCAGCCTACTGAGCCGGGGACGCGCTCCTCTCCCCCCCTCGTCTCGTCAGGCGCGCTCGAGCAGCCAGGCGAGGAGCGCCTTCTGGGCGTGCAGGCGGTTCTCCGCCTCGTCCCAGATCACCGACTGCGGGCCGTCGATGACCTCGGGCGCCACCTCGTATCCCCGGTCGGCGGGCAGGCAGTGCAGGAAGACCGCGTCGGGGGCGGCCTCGGCCATCAGCGCCTCGGACACCTTGTAGGTGGCGAGCGCGGCGACCCTCGCCTCCTTCTCGTCCTCCCGGCCCATCGACACCCAGGTGTCCGTGACGACCACGTCGGCACCGCGGACGGCCTCCGTCGGGTCGTGGGTGAGAGTCACCGATCCCCCGGTGCCGGCGGCGATCCGCTCCGCGTCGGCGACGACGTCCGCGTGCGGCGGGTACTGCTCCGGGAAGCCGATCCGCACGTGCATGCCCGCGGTCGTGCAGGCGAGCAGGTAGGAGTGCGCCATGTTGTCGGCGCCGTCGCCGACGAACGCGACGGTGAGGCCGGGGAGGCGGCCCTTGTGCTCCCGGATGGTGAGCAGGTCGGCGAGGAGCTGGCAGGGGTGGAAGTCGTCCGAGAGCGCGTTGATCACCGGCACGGTGGTGCCTGCCGCCATCTCGTCGAGCCCCGCCTGGGCGTAGGTGCGCCAGACGATGGCGGACACCATCCGCTCGAGGACCCGGGCCGTGTCGCTCGGGGTCTCCTTCCCGCCCAGCTGGCTGTTCGCGGTCGAGATGATCAACGGGCTGCCCCCGAGGTCCGCGATCCCGACCGCGAAGCTGACCCGGGTGCGCGTCGAGGACTTGTCGAAGATGACGGCGACGGTCTGCGGGCCCGCGAGGGGCTTCGCGCCCCAGCGGTCCTGCTTCATCCGCACGGCGAGGTCGAGCACCTCGGCCTGCTCGGCCGGGCTCAGGTCGTCGTCCTTCAGGAGGTGGCGGGTCACGGGAGGGCTCCAGTCGTCTCAGCAGGCGGCGAGCGCCGCGGCGAAGCGGTCGGCGAACTCGGCGATCTCGGCGTCGCCCACGATGAGCGGCGGCGCCAGCCGGATCGAGGTGGCGTTGATCGGGTTGACGATGAGGCCGCGCTCGAGCGCCGCCGCGGCGATCGCGGGCGCGGCGCCGTCGACGACGCCGATGCCGAGGAGGAGGCCGCGGCCGCGCACCTCGGTGACGAGCGAGGAGCCGGCGGCCAGCACGGCCTCTCGGATCTGGGGGCCGCGGCGCCCGGCGTTGCCGATGAGGTCCGCCCGCTCGATCTCCGCCAGCACCGCGTTCGCGACCGTCGTCGCGAACGGGTTGCCGCCGAACGTGCTGCCGTGGTCGCCGCGCTGCAGGAGGTGGCTCGCGCGGCCGAAGGTGACCATCGCGGACAGGGGGATCCCGCCCGCGATGCCCTTGGCCATGGTCACCGCGTCGGGCACGATGCCGGCGTGCTGGTAGTCGAACCACCGCCCGGTGCGGCCGATGCCCGTCTGGATCTCGTCGATGATCAGCAGCGCCCCGTGCCGCTCCGTGAGCCGCCTGGCCGCCTCCAGGTAGCCGTCGGGCAGGGGCACGACCCCCGTCTCCCCCTTGATCGGTTCGAGGACGAGCGCCGCGACGTCGTCCCGCATCGCGACCTCGAGCGCGTCGATGGTGGAATCGAGGTGCTCCACCCCCGGCACCATCGGCGCGAACGGCGCCTGCAGCGCCGGCTTGCCGGTGAGGGCGAGCGCCCCCATCGTGCGGCCGTGGAACGCGTTCTTCAGCGCGAGGATCCGGTTGCGGCGCCCGTCGGAGCCGCGGCGGGCGAGCTTGAAGGCGGCCTCGTTCGCCTCGGCGCCGGAGTTGCCGAAGTAGACCCGGCCCTCCTCCCCCGCCCCGGTGATCCGCTTCAGGCGCTCGGCGAGCTCGAGCTGGGAGGGGGTGACGAAGTAGTTGGAGACGTGCACGAGCCGCGCCGCCTGGCTCGATGCGGCCTCGACGATCACGGGGTGGGCGTGGCCGAGCGAGTTGACCGCGATGCCGCCGAGGAAGTCGAGGTAGGCCCTGCCCTCGTCGTCCCACACCCAGCAGCCCTCGCCGCGGACCAGCATGCGCAGCGCGGGCGCGTAGCTCGCCATCAGATCCTCGGCCTGCCGCTCCCGCCAGGGGCGGGTCGCCGTCGTGTCCGTCATCCCGGTACCACCTCCGTGCCGATCCCGGCACCCGTGAAGATCTCGAGCAGCACCGAGTGGGGCACCCGGCCGTCGATGATCGCCGCCTTGGGGACCCCGCCGGTGACCGCCTCGAGGCAGGCGGTCATCTTCGGGATCATGCCGGACTCGAGGGACGGCAGCATCGCCGTCAGCTCGGTGGTGGTGAGGGACCCGAGGATCGCGTCGCGGCGGGGCCAGTCGGCGTAGAGGCCGGGCACGTCGGTGAGCACGACGAGCTTCGCGGCGCCGAGCGCGACGGCGAGCGACGCGGCGGCGCTGTCCGCGTTCACGTTGAGGGAGGCCCCCGGCGCGTCGAGGTCGGGCGCGATGGTCGAGACGACGGGGATGCCGCCCGCCTCGAGCTGCGCGAGCACCCCCGCCGGATCGACCTGGACCACGTCGCCGACCTGGCCGAGGTCCACCTCCTCGCCGTCGACGACGGCGGTGCGGCGGCGGGCGCCGAAGAGGCCCGCGTCCTCGCCCGAGATGGCCGCGGCGAGCGGGCCGTGGCGGTTGATGGCGCCGACGAGGTCACGGCTCACCTGGCCGGTCAGGACCATGCGGACGACGTCCATCACCTCGGGCGTCGTCACGCGGTAGCCGCCGCGGAACTCGCTCGCGATGCCGAGCCGGTCGAGCATCGCGGAGATCTGCGGGCCACCGCCGTGCACCACGACGGGGCGCACGCCGACGGTGCGCAGGTAGACGACGTCCTCCGCGAAGGAGGCGAGCAGGTCCGCGTCCACCATCGCGTTGCCGCCGAACTTCACGACGACGATGCGGCCGGCGTACTCGGTGATCCACGGCAGCGACTCGAGGAGCACCGCCGCCTTCGCGGCCGCCTCCGCCTCCGCCGCCTCGTCGATCCGGCGCTGCTCAGGAGGCATAGGCGCTGTTCTCGTGCACGTAGTCGTGAGTCAGGTCGTTGGTCCAGACCGTGGCGGACTCGTCGCCCGCGTGCAGGTCGATGACGACGGACACGGCGCGCGGGGTGAGGTCGACGAGGTCGCGCGGCTGGTCCGGCTGACCCTGCTGGCAGACCCGCACCCCGTTCATCGTCACGTCGATGCCGAACGGGTCGAACGCCGCCCGTGTCGTGCCGACGGCGGCGAGGACGCGCCCCCAGTTGGGGTCGTTGCCGAACACGGCCGCCTTGAAGAGGTTGCTGCGGGCGACCGCCCTCCCCACCTCGACGGCGTCCTCCTCGCTCGCCGCGTGCACGGTCTCGATCGCGATGTCGTGGCTCGCGCCCTCCGCGTCCGACTGCAGCTGCAGCGCGAGGTCGCGGCAGACGTCCGTCAGCCGTGCGGTGAAGGACGCGAGGTCCGGCGCGGTGCCCGACGCGCCGGAGGCGAGCAGGGTGACCTGGTCGTTCGTCGACATGCAGCCGTCGGAGTCGAGGCGGTCGAACGTCACCCGGGTCGCCGTGCGCAGGGCGGCGTCCAGGTCGGCCGCGTCGAGGTCCGCATCGGTGGTGACCACGACGAGCATCGTGGCGAGACCGGGCGCGAGCATCCCCGCGCCTTTCGCCATCCCCCCGATCGTGTAGCAGTCGCCCACCGACACGGCCTGCTTCGGGCGGGTGTCGGTCGTCATGATGGCCCGGGCGGCCGCCTCCCCGCCGTCCTCGGACAGAGACCTCGCGGCGACCGCGACGCCGTGCACGACCTTGGAGCTGTCGAGCTGCTCGCCGATCAGCCCGGTCGAGCAGACGAGGACGTCCCCCGCCGAGAGGCCGAGCGCCTCCCCCGCCGCCTCCGCGGTGGCGTGCACCGTCTGGAAGCCGAGCACCCCCGTGTAGCAGTTGGCGCCTCCGGCGTTCAGCACGATCGCCGAGACGACGCCGTCGCGGATCACCTGCTTGCTCCACATGATCGGGTTGGCCGTGCAGCGGTTGCTCGTGAAGACGGCGGCGGCGGCCGCGGACGGGCCGCGGTTCGCCACGAGGGCGAGGTCGGGGCCGTCGCCCGTGCGGAGGCCGGCGACGACCCCTGCGGCCTCGAAGCCGGCTGCTGCGGTGACGCTCACGGGGCCACTCCATCGATCGGGAGCCCGGCGGCCTCGTCGAGGCCGAGGGCGAGGTTCGCGGACTGGATCGCGGCACCGGCGGTGCCCTTCACCAGGTTGTC
Organism: Amnibacterium sp.; assembly: GCA_025936735.1. Taxonomy (GTDB): domain Bacteria; phylum Actinomycetota; class Actinomycetes; order Actinomycetales; family Microbacteriaceae; genus Amnibacterium. Next base: position 2,617 of record JAICSU010000117.1, on the reverse strand, counting down.
GATCGCGGCGACGACGACCAGGCGACCCGCGGCGGGGTCGACGGCGAGGCCGATCGCGATCGTGTTGGCGCCGAGCACGTGCTGCACGGCGGGGAAGGCGCCATCGGGCAGGAGCCGGACGAACCGCTCGTCGCCGTAGGCGGCCCGGTAGGCGGCGCGCACCGCGTCCGCCGTCGCGCCGGGAGCGAGGCGGGCGGTGCAGGTGGCGAGGATCCCCCTGGCCATCGGCACGAGCACCGGGGTGAACGACAGGGTTCCGCGCGCGCCCGTGACCTTGGCGAGGGACTGCAGCACCTCGGGCACGTGCCGGTGGGTGCCACCGACCGCGTACGCGGCGGCGGATCCGAGCAGCTCGGCGGCGAGCAGGTCGGTGCGCATCGTGCGCCCCGCGCCCGACGGCCCCACGGCGAGCACCGCGACGAGGTCGCGCGGCTCGACGAGCCCGGCGGCGACCGCCGGGGCGAGGGCGAGGGCGACGGTCGACGCGTTGCATCCCGGGGCGGCGATGCGGCGCACTCCGCGCAGGGCGTCGCGCTGCTTCCCGGACGAGGTCGGCAGCTCGGGCACGCCGTACGGCCACGCGCCGTGCCACGGCCCCGGATAGAAGGCCTCCCAGTCGGCGCCGTCCTCGAGGCGGTGGTCCGCACCGGCGTCGACGACGAGCACGTCGTCGCCGAGCGCCTCGGCGAGCGCTCCGGACGCCCCGTGCGGCAGCGCGAGGAACACGACGTCGTGGCCGGCGAGCACCTCGGGCGTCGTCTCCTGCAGCACGAGGTCACCGGCGGAGGCGAGGTGCGGCTGCACGTCGACGAGGCGGCGCCCGGCGCTGCCGTGGCCGGTCACGGTGACGACCTCGAGGTCGGGGTGCCCGGCGAGCAGCCGCACCACCTCGCCACCGGCGTAGCCGCTGGCGCCCGCCACCGCGACCGATACGAGCATTGGTCAACCCTAGCGACGCGCGGATGGGCGACCTCTCGAGCCCTACTCGCGGACGGCCGCCCCCGTGCGGGAGCCCGCGAGCGCAGCCCCGGCCTCCTTGGCCGCCGTCGCGTCCGCGGCCGTGAGGGTGCGGTCGTCGGCCCGGAAGCGCATCGCGAACGTGAGCGACTTCGTGCCCTCCGGCAGGCCACCGCCCCGGTAGTCGTCGATGAGGACGACGTCCTCGAGGAGGGGCCCCGCCCCCTCCCGCACCGCGGCGAGCACCTCGGCGGCGGGCACGGGGACGGCGACGACGAGCGAGAGGTCCTGCGTGGCCGCGGGCATCGGCGAGATCGGCCGCACGCCGGGGGGCGCGGGCGTGGCGGCGATCAGCGCGTCGAGGTCGACCTCGACGGCCGCGACGCGGCCGGGGACGTCGTCCGTGAGCCGCGGGTGCAGCTCACCCGCGACGCCCACGACGGTGCCGGCGACCAGCAGCTCGGCCGCCCGGCCGGGGTGGTATCCGGCGGGGGCCGCCTGCCGGACGTCGATCGTGGCGCCCACCGCCGCGCCGATCGCGACCGCGGCCTCGATCGCGTCCTGCCAGTCGGTGGGTACGGCCGGACGGCCCGGCTGCTTGCCGATCCGGTCGCCGGCGAGCACGACACCCACGTGCACCGGCTGCGGCGGCAGGTCGTCCCGGAGACGGGCGAGCAGCCCGGCCGGCGGCCGGACACCGATCGGCGGCAGCTCGGCCGTGCCGTACCGGCCGGCGGCGTCGGGCAGGAAGACCGAGCCGATCTCGTACAGCGCGAGGTCCGGCAGACCCCGTCCGCGGTTGCGGCGGAGAGCGTCGAGCAGGCCGGGCAGGAGGCTGCGGCGGAGGAGCGGCGCACCGGCGTCGAGGGGGTTCACGATCCTCATCGACGGCCCGGGCGCGAGCGCGTCCTGGGCGGCGGGCGTCACGAGCGGGTACGAGTGGATCTCGACGGCGCCCCCCGCCGCGAGCACGACGCCGACGGAGCGGCGGAGCCGCTGCGGGCGGGTGAGGCCGCGGCCGGGCGGCGCGACGGGCAGCTCGGACGGGATCCGGTCGTAGCCGACGACCCGGATGACCTCCTCGACGAGGTCCTCCACCGCGACGAGATCGGGCCGCCAGGTCGGCGGGGTGACGAGCAGGCCGCCGGGGCGGTCCTCGACCACGCAGCCGAGCACGGCGAGGGCGCTTCGCGTCTCGGCGTCCGTGACGACGGCGCCGGTGCGAGCGAGGACGCCGTCCTCGGGCAGCAGCACGGAGACCGGGGACCCGGACGCGTCGTACCAGGTCTGCCCGTCGTCGGCCGTGCCGCCGGCGAGCTCCACGAGGAGCCGGACGGCGCGTTCGGCGGCGGCGCGCGCGACGGCCGGGTCGACGCCCCGCTCGAAGCGACGGCTCGCTTCGCTCGGCAGCTTGTGGCGGCGGGCCGTCCGGCCGATGGAGACGGGGTCGAAGTTCGCGGCCTCGATGACGACGTCGGTCGTCGTCGGCGACAGCTCGGTGCGGTCGCCGCCCATCACGCCGGCGAGGCCGACAGCGCCGCCGCCGTCGGCGATCACGAGGTCCTCGGGAGAGAGGCTCCGCTCCTGCCCGTCGAGGGTGGTGAGCCGCTCCCCCGGGATCGCGCGCCGGACGGTCAGCCCGCCGTCGAGCCGGCCGAGG
>JAICSU010000136.1 GCA_025936735.1 Amnibacterium sp. | reverse complement strand
GGGTGAGGTTCCGGCCGAACTGGTCGAGCACGGCGGAGCCGCCCTGCGGCGCCTCGGCGCCCGCGCCCGCGGCGACCTGCTCACCCTTGCCGCCGGTGTAGCCCGACAGCAGCTGGATCACGGTCTGCCGGACGCGGTTCAGGTCGGCTCCGAGCTTCACGAGCACCTGGGCGGCGACACCCTCGCCCTCGCGGATGAGGCCGAGCAGGATGTGCTCCGTGCCGATGTAGTTGTGACCGAGCTGCAGCGCCTCGCGCAGCGACAGCTCCAGCACCTTCTTCGCCCGGGGCGTGAAGGGGATGTGGCCGGTCGGCTGCTGCTGGCCCTGGCCGATGATGTCCTGCACCTGCTCGCGCACCGCGTCGAGGGAGATGCCCAGGGACTCGAGCGCCTTCGCGGCGACCCCCTCGCCCTCGTGGATGAGGCCGAGCAGGATGTGCTCCGTGCCGATGTAGTTGTGGTTCAGCATCTTGGCCTCTTCCTGGGCCAGGACGACGACTCTGCGGGCTCGATCGGTGAAGCGCTCGAACATGATCAGCTCCTCGTTGACGCCGGACCCGTTCGGGTCCGACGAGGTTCGCACGCGACGACGGACGACCCGTCGCGCGTTGTACCGAGGGTAACCAGCGGGCTCCGTGGAGCCTGCCCCTGTTCGCCGGAGGCTTAGGGCGCGCCGCCTGCTCGCAGCGGATGGTCAGCGGGAGGGGCGCTGCGTCGATCCGTCGAGCGGCATGGATCCCCCGTCGCGACCGTCGGCGGCCCGGACCTCCTGCTCCGCGAGGATGCGGGCGTCGAGCTGGGCCTCGTACCTGGCCTGCGCGGCACGCTCGGTGCGATCCGCGCGGAGGATCGCCCGCATCACGAACCAGAAGAGCAGCGACACGGCGATGGTGGGCACGATCGCCCACAGACCCTCGTCCCAGCCGCCGATGATGCCCACGCGATCAGGGTACGCGCGCCGAGCGGCCCCACGCGCCCGAGCCCTACTTCACGAGGGGGAAGAGGATCGTCTCGCGGATGCCCTCGCCGGTCAGCGCCATGAGAAGCCGGTCGATGCCCATGCCGAGGCCGCCCGTCGGCGGCATGCCGAACTCGAGCGCGCGAAGGAACTCCTCGTCCAGGCGCATCGCATCCGGATCGCCGTTCGCCGCGAGCAGGGCCTGCTCGACGAACCGCTGGCGCTGGATCACCGGGTCCGTGAGCTCGGAGTATCCGGTCGCCAGCTCGAAGCCCCGGACGTAGAGGTCCCACTTCTCCACGACCCCCGGGATCGACCGGTGGTCCCGCACGAGCGGCGACGTGTCGACCGGGAAGTCCATGACGAAGGTGGGGCGCTCGAGCCGCCCCTTCACGAAGTGCTCCCAGAGCTCCTCGACGTACTTGCCCCGGATCGGATGGGCCACCTCGATCTCGAGGCGCTCGGCGAGCGCGACGAGATCGCCCATCGGCGTCTCGGGCGTGATCTCCACGCCCGCCGCCTCACTGAGGGACGGGTACATGGAGATGCGGTCCCACTCGCCGCCGAGCTCGAACTCGGTCCCGTCGGTCCAGGTGACGGTCGTCGACCCGCCGACCGCGATCGCGGCCTGCTGCACGAGCGCCTGCTCGAGCTCGGCGATCCCCCGGTAGTCCGTGTACGCCTCGTACGACTCGAGCATCGCGAACTCCGGCGAGTGCGTCGAGTCGGCGCCCTCGTTGCGGAAGTTGCGGTTGATCTCGTAGACCCGCTCGAGCCCGCCGACGACGGCCCGCTTCAGGAACAGCTCCGGGGCGATGCGCAGGTAGAGATCGGTGTCGAAGGCGTTCGAGTGCGTGACGAACGGCCGGGCGGACGCGCCGCCGTGCTGCACCTGCAGCATCGGCGTCTCGAGCTCCAGGTAGCCGCGCTCGGCGAACGTGCTGCGCAGCGACGCGACCGCCACCGCGCGGGTGCGCACCATGTCGCGGGCGGCGGGGCGGGCGATCAGGTCGAGGTAGCGGCTGCGGACCCGGGTCTCCTCGGAGAGCTCGGCATGCAGGTTCGGCAGCGGCAGCAGGGCCTTGGCCGCGATCCGCCACTCGTCAACGCGGATGGAGAGCTCGCCGCGACGCGAGGTGATGACCTCGCCGGCGACGAACAGCTGGTCGCCGAGGTCGACGAGGGCCTTGAACTCCGCCAGCGACTGCTGCCCCACCGCGTCCAGGCTCACCATCGCCTGGATGCGGTGGGGGCCACCGGCCATGGCGGACAGGGGGCCCTCGCCCGCCTGCAGGGCCGCGAAGCAGAGCTTGCCGGTGTTGCGCAGGTGCACGATCCGCCCGGCGACGGCGGCGCGCTCGCCCGTGGCGGTGTCCGGCTCGAGGTCGGCGAAGCGCTCGCGCAGGGACGCGATCGTCGTCGTGACCGGCACGCCGACGGGGTAGGCCTCCCCTCCCTGCTCGAGCAGGCGCCTGCGCTTCGCGAGCCGCACCTCGCGCTGCTCGATGCGGTCGGGCTCGGCGGTGTCGTCGGTCACGGGACTCCCGGGGGACGGTGGCGGTCGCCGCCGAGGATCAGCCGAGGGAGACGAGCTCGTTGTCGATCAAGCGCGTGCCGCCCACCCGCGCGGCGACGAGCACGAGGGCAGGGCCACGATACCGGTCGTCGACCGGCCGGAACGTGGCGGGATCCACGGCGACGAGGTAGTCCGGCTCGACCCCCTCGCGACCCTCCAGCTCCGCCCGGGCCGCCGCCAGCATCCGCTCGGGGCCGGCGTCGGTCGCGGCGGCGGCGGCGGCCAGCGCCGACGGCAGCGCGAGCGCGCGCCGGCGGTCCTCGGCGGACAGGTAGCGGTTGCGGCTCGACCGGGCGAGGCCGTCGGGTTCCCGAACGGTCGGCACCACCTCGACCCGCACCGGGACGTTCAGGTCCGCCACCATCCGGCGCACGAGGAAGACCTGCTGCGCGTCCTTCTGGCCGAACAGCACGACGTCCGGTCCGACGATGTGCAGGAGCTTGGCCACCACGGTCAGCATCCCGTCGAAGTGGCCGGGTCGCACCCGGCCCTCGAGCAGGTCGCCGACGGGTCCGGCCGCGACGGTGATGCGGGTGCGCCCCTCCGGGTACATGTCGGCGACGGACGGCGCGAACAGCAGGTCCACGCCTGCCCGCTCGAGCGCCGCGGTGTCCGCCTCGAGGGTGCGCGGGTAGCGGTCGAAGTCCTCGGCCGGGCCGAACTGCAGCGGGTTGACGAAGACGGAGGTGACCACCGCGTCCGCGGCCTCCCGCGCGCGGGCGACGAGGGCGAGGTGCCCGTCGTGCAGGGCGCCCATCGTCGGCACGAGGGCGACGGACCGGCCGGCGCCGCGCACGGCGGCGACCGCGGATCGGGTCTCGGCGATCGTCGTGACCGTGGGCAGCGTCATTCGGGCTCCTCGTCGAGTGGCGGCAGCGCGATCCGGGATCCGACGCCGGTCAGGGCCCGCTCGAGCGCCGAGCGGGCGACCGGCCCGAGCACGCGATCGGCGTCCTCGACGCCGATCTCGCGCAGGAGCGCGGCCGATGAGCGGACCACGGTGTCGAGCGGATCGACGACCGCGCGGAGGGCGGCCGCCCACGCCGCGCGATCCCCCTCAGCGATCACCACCGGCTCGCAGCCCATCTCGACGGCGAGCGCCTGCCCGATGGGCAGCACGGGGCCGGGCCCGGTGACGGCGCAGTAGGCGGACCGCAGCCGGGCCAGGTCGATGCTGGTGCCGGTGAAGGCCATCGCCGGACTCACGGCGAGCGGGATCGCGCCGGCCGCGGCGGCCGGAGCGAGAACGCCGGTGCCCGAGCCCGGAGCGGTGTGCACGACGAGCTGTCCCGGCAGCCAGGCGCCCACCTCGGCGAGGCCCGACACCAGCGCGGGCAGCTCGGTCTCGGGCACGGCGAGCAGCACGAGCTCGCTGCGCTCGACGAGGGTGCGGACGTCGAGCACGGGAGCGGCGGGCAGCAGGACCTCGGCTCGTTCCCGGCCCTCGTCGGAGACGGTGGCGACGCCGACGACGGCGTGACCGGTGCCGGCGAGCGCCGCGCCGAGCACGGGACCGACTCGGCCGGCGCCGACGACGCCGACGCCGAGGCGCCCGGCCGCCGTCACGCGGAGGCCTCCTCGGGTCTCGCCGCCCACCGATGGGACACGTCGGACGACCTCGCGGTCGTGCCGATCCGAGCCAGGTCGGTGAAGAGCGCCTCGGCGATCGGCCGGTCGATGAGGCCGAGGCGCGGATGCACGACGCCCGAGACGACGTGCGGTTCGATCCGCGCGACGGCGAGGAGCCGCTCGGCCGGCCCCTGGTGCAGGGCGACGGACTGGATCCGTGCGATCGGCACGATGGTGAGGTGCCGCCGGAGGAATCCGCCCCGGAGCAGCACGGCGTCGTGCGTCAGGAGGAATCCCGTGCGCCGCCAGGCGACGGGACGCAGCCAGCGGGCGCGGCGCGGCGCGGGGACGAAGTCCTCCCCCTCCCCGGTGCCCACCATCCCGGCCTGGAGCAGGGGGGTGCCCTCCCGCAGGGCGGGGACGAGGTGCGGCAGCAGCGCGAGCACCTCCGCGGTCGTCGCGACCGGCGCGATCGAGCGCTCGAGCTCGGCGTTGCGCCGGCCGCCGATGCGGCCGGCCCGGTTGACCGAGACGCGCCACCACCCGGCCGGGCGCCAGAGCAGGGGCTGCTCGATCCGCACGGCGTGGATCCGTCCGGGCGGCACGGCCTCGTTGCTCGTGCTGAGGATGCCGGCGCCGATGCGCACGCCGTCGTCCGTGGCCACCACGCTGAAGCGCAGGTTGCGGCCGATGCGCCGCCCCGCCACGGTGACCGCGGCGATGAGGACCGGGCCGAACGAGACGGCGGCGGCCGGCCCCGCCCCGAGCGCGGTCATGCCCGGGATCACGACGGCTGCCACGAGCACGAGCACCACGGTGGTCTCGCTGAGCAGCACCGAGGCGATCGCGCGGCCCGGCGTGATCGTCACGAGCGCCGGGCCGGTGACCGGGGCCTCCACGGCTCCGCCGGTGCCCTCCTCGGCACGACGGCCGGACGCGAGCCGCAGCACGTCCCGGCGCAGCTCCTCCGCCGCCCCGCCGGAGAGGTACTCGAGCCGCACGTTCGCGTCGTGACCGGCCACGTCCATCTCGACGCGGGCCGCGCCGACGAGGCGCGCGAAGAACGGCCGCGAGATCGTCACGCCCTGGATGCGGTCGAGCTTGGCGGTGCGGGTCGTGCGGAGCAGGACGCCCCGGCGGACGGTGACGGCGTCGCGGTCGATGCGGAAGTCGCTGGTGCGCCAGGAGATCCAGAAGAGGCCGACCCCGACGATGAGCACGCCGAGCACGATGAGCGCCGCCGGTCCGATCAGGTCGTGGCGCTGCAGCTCGTCGATCGGGTCGCCCCCGGCGTCGGGCAGGCGGAAGATCCAGCCGACGAGCCGCTCGCGGAAGTTGCCGCCGATCCAGACGAGCACGGCGACCAGCCCGATGCCGCCGCGGAGGAGCGGCGTGGCCGGGTGCAGGTGATGCCAGGCTCCGTCGAGGTACTGCCCGCCCCGTGCAGGGGCGGCGGGTTCGTCGCTCAGAGTCCCACGCGCCGTTCCTCGGCCCGGTCGATCAACAGGTCGCGCACCTCGGCGGCGACCGGTTCGGGGAGGCCCGGGATGGTGATGTTCGAGGTGGCCGCGGCGGTCACGAGGCGCAGCTCGGCGAGGCCGAGCAGGCGAGCGACGGGCCCGCGGTTCACGTCCACGAGCTGCATCCGCCCGTAGGGGACGGCGACGAGCCGGGAGAAGAGGATCCCCCGCCGGAACACCAGGTCGTCCGCGCGGAGCACGTAGCCGATCGACCGCACGCGGCGAGGCGCGATGACGAGGCGGATGACCGCCACGACGACGTCGGCGCCGATCACGATCCAGCCGAGCACCGGGTTCGCGAGCAGCAGCACCGCCCCGATCGCGGCGCCGAGGAGGGCGAGGGCGAGCACGCCGGCGATCTCGACCGCGACGAGCTTGCCGGAGACCCGCTGCCACCCCTCGATGCCCGCGTCGAGGCCGGTGCGGCGCTGCTCGAGCGTCATCGGCGCTCCACCGCGTGGCTCGGCACGGTCTGGTGGTCCTCCGGCGGGATCCGGCACCAGGTCTCGACGAGCATCCCGGCGGCGAGCATCGCGCCGGCGCCGACGACGGTGAGCAGGTCGTACCAGAGCGCGGGCAGCACGGGCGTGAGCAGACGGGTGAGCCCGTACAGGGTCAGCCCGGCCGCCGCGCCGGTGAGCAGCGCTCCGGTGAGGCTCGTCGCCTTCGCGAACACGAGCACGCGCATCGCGAAGAACGGATCGACGGGGCGGCTGCGCTTGCCCCTCAGCATCTGACGGATCGGCCAGCCGAGGCTGACCACGATCGCGGCGATGCCGAAGAGCGCCACGATGAGCGTGATCGGTGGGGTCAGCGTCGGGGCGCTGCTCGCGCTGAGGGCCAGCTGCCCGAGCCAGCCCACGACGGCGCCGGCAAGCAGCAGCGCGAGGATCAGCGGGATGCTCGTGCGTCGCACAGGCCTATCCTCCCCGTCCCATCGACCGTCGGCCGGTTCCGGCACCCCGAGGAGGTTCCGGAACCGGCCGCACGCGTCGACGGGTCAAGCGGTCGCCGGACGCGGCTTGATGCGCGGAGCGCGCTTGCGCTTCGGCTCGGCGCCCGAGTCGATCCCGCCGTCCACCGCGCCCGCGTCGATCGGCGCCTTGGGCGCCGGGATCGCGACGGCGGGCAGGTCGGAGACGGGACGCTTGTCGCTCGAGAGCCACTGCGGCCGCGGCGGCAGCTTGGTCACGTCCTTGAAGATCTCGGCCAGCTCGTGCTGGTCGAGGGTCTCCTTCTCGAGCAGCGCGGTCGCGAGGCGGTCGAGCACCGCGCGGTTCGCGACGAGCAGCTGGTAGGCCTCGTCGTGGGCGGACTCGATGAGGGTGCGCACCTCCTGGTCGACCACCTGGGCGAGCTCGTCCGAGTAGTCGCGCTGGTGGCCCATGTCGCGGCCGAGGAACATCTCGCCGGAGGAGGCCCCGAGCTTCACGGAGCCGATCGCGGCGCTCATGCCGAACTCGGTGACCATCCGCCGTGCGGTCTCGGTGGCCTTCTCGATGTCGTTCGAGGCGCCGGAGGTGGGGTCGTGGAACACGATCTCCTCCGACACCCGGCCGCCCATGGCGTAGGCGAGCTGGTCGAGCAGCTCGTTGCGGGTGATCGAGTACTTGTCCTCGAGCGGCAGCACCATGGTGTAGCCGAGGGCGCGCCCGCGGGGCAGGATCGTCACCTTCGTGACGGGGTCCGTGTGGTTCAGCGCCGCAGCGACGAGGGCGTGGCCGCCCTCGTGGTAGGCGGTGATGAGCTT
>JAICSU010000019.1 GCA_025936735.1 Amnibacterium sp. | reverse complement strand
GCGAAGCCGCGGCGCAGCGCGAACGCGAGCGTCACGGCCGGGTTGAGGTGCGCGCCGCTCACGCCGCCGGCGACGTAGACGCCGAACACCACGGCCATCGCCCAGCCCCACGTGATCAGCAGCCAGTCGCCCGCCCCGAGGAAGAAGGTCGTCGGGCCGGACGTGCGTCCCGAGCCGGGCAGGGCGGCGACCGCCATCGCGACGACGCCGTCGCCGAAGGCGATCAGGACGAGGGTGCCGAGGAACTCGGCGAGGCACTCGCCCCAGAGCCCCCCTCGTCGTTTCAGTCCCGACCCTCGTTGCAGGACTGTAATCGTTTCATCTTACATAGCCACCTCCCTTTACTGGTCGGCGCAGCGCTGCGCCGGCTCGCCTCAGTCTCCTCACGGGCGTGGGGCGATGCAATAGGCCCGGTGCAGGATCGTGTCAGGCAGCACCCGGCCGGCCCGGAACCCGCGGCCGACGCGGTCGGATCAGGAGCCCTGACGCTCCGCGCGCCGCCGCACCAGCTCCTCCACGGCCGTCGGGAGCGTCTCCTCGAAGTCGATCAGCTTCGCCCACGTCGGCGTCACGACGATGCGGACCATCCGGTCGTAGAGCGAGCGCACCTCCGCCTCCCACTCGACCCGCTGCTCCGGGGTCATCGTGTAGGTGCCGTTCATCGTGAGGAACTCCTCGGGGATGCCCTCGACCTCATCCAGCTCCGCCCGCCCCCGGATGAGCAGGATCGTGGGCGGATGCGCCTCGGTGTCGATGGTGAGCGCGACCGTCGGGTTCGCGCGCAACGCCGGCAGCTTCGGGGCGTTCGTCGGTGTGCACATGACGATCTGCGCACCGTTCCAGGTGAACGCGATCGGAATGGCCCTGGGCGTGCCGTCGGTGGCGACGTACGCGAGCCGGGTCAGGTCGCGCGCCAGCATCTCCCGGCTGAGCGGCCGGTTCAGGATCTCGGTGACCTCGTTCGGGTGCATGACCGCCCTCCTCCTGTCGTCCTCGATGGTGGCGCACCGACGCCGAAATGCCCACCCTCGACGGCCCCCTCGTCGCCGCCCCCGCACCTCCGGCCCGGGCCCGCGCGGCTCGGGGAGCGAGGACGGGAGCCCGGCCCGACCCGGCGTGTCGTGTTCCGGTCGCTCCCACCTCAGCCCCTGCATCACGATTCCCGTGCGATTGCGCAAGGGGCCCGTCGCCCCTCGCGGCGCGGCCTACTGTTCGCGGCAGGAGACCGCGTCAGAAGAAGGATGCCGCTTGACCGACACGCCCGCACGGGCCGACGACTCCGCCGGGGACCCGGCGGCCGGGGTGAGCGACGCCCGGCGAGCCCCCGCGGTCCTGAACGACCGATACGCCGTGGGACCCGTCATCGGCCGCGGTGGTGCCTCGACGGTCTACGGGGCGACCGACCTGCTGCTCGGACGCCCGGTCGCGATCAAGGTGTTCACCGCGCGCGCGGAGTCACCGGAGGCGCTGCGGTTGCAGGAGGCCGAAGCGCGTCTCCTCGGCCGGCTGAACCACTACGCCCTCACGACGCTCCTCGACGCGGGGGTCGATGCGAGCGACCCGCGGCGTCCCCGGATATTCCTCGTCATGGAGCGCGTTCCCGGGCACGACCTCCGGGAGCGGCTGCGGCACGGCGCCCTCACGAGCGCCCAGGTCGCGGCGCTCGGCTCGGAGATGGCCGAGGCGCTGCACTACGTGCACGAGCAGGGCTACCTGCACCGGGACATGAAGCCGGCGAACATCCTCCTGCTCGACGACCGGCCCGACCGCCGCATCCGGGCGAAGCTCGCCGACTTCGGCATCTCCACGATCATCGGCGCGCACGAGGGCGCGCACACGACGGGAACGGCGGCGTACCTCGCCCCGGAGATCGCCGAGGGGCGCGACGCCGAACCGGCCTCGGACGTGTACTCGCTCGGCCTCGTGCTGCTCGAGGCCGCAACGGGCCGCGTCGCCTTCCCCGGCAGCATCGCCCAGTCCCTGCAGGCGCGCCTCGAGCGCGATCCGGTGCTCCCGGACGACCTGCCCACCGAGCTCGCCCAGGTGCTCGGCCGGATGCTCGCGCGGCGCCCGCCCGACCGGCCGGCGCTGCCGCAGGTCGCCATCGACCTGCAGAACGCCTTCCTCACCGAGCTCGTGCGTGCCCGGATCCTCGATGCGACGCTCCTGCCCCGGGACGAGGCGCAGCGCGTGTCGGCCGTGCGGCGCTACGACGTGGTCGACGACGCGGGGCTCGAGACGTTCGACCGCGTCGCCACCCTCGCCGCGCGCCTCCTCCGGGCGCCGATGGCGCAGGTGTCCGTGCTCGACGCGGAGCGCAACCATGTCATGGGCGCGGCAGGACTGCCGAAGTCCTACTCGATCGAGCGGACCGACGCCTTCTGCGCGGCCCCCGTGGCGGCGGGCGAGCCGGTCGCGATCGACGACGTCCTGACCGATCCGCGAGTGGCGGGCAACGCCCTGCTCACGGCGCGGCCGGACATCCGCTCCTACGCCGGCGCTCCGCTCGTGACCGCGGACGGCTTCAGCATCGGCGCGATCAGCGTCTTCGACACCGAGCCGCGGGCGTTCACGCCGCAGGACCTCGCCGATCTCGAAGAGCTCGCCACCCTCGTCATGCGGGGGCTCGAGCTCCGGCTCGCCGCGGGATCCGGCGCGCCCCCGCCCTGACCCGAGCCGGTCGCGCGGATGGTGGGCGGGTTCGGACACATCCGGGCGTCATCGGCGGCCCGTGGTGCCCGAAGCGGCCCGCGGGCGTCAGTGGGGTTCGACCCCGAAGGCCCTCGCGAGCGTGTCGATCTTCTGGGCGCGGCCGAGCCGCGGCAGGTCGGACCCGTCCCTGATCACGCGGCCGCGCTCCTCGAAGTCGGCGAGGAAGTCCCGGGCCCAGGCGACGTCGGACGGGGTGGGGCTGATCACCTCGTTGATCACCGGGAGCTGCTCGACGTCGAGGCACAGCTTGCCCGTCAGGCCGAGGGACACCGTGATCTCGGACTGCTCCCGGAGCACCCGGTGCGCGGTCCCGACCGTGGGGCCGTCGATCGGCCCCGGCAGCCCACCGATCCGGCTCGCGACCACGAGCCGTGACCGCGGGTACGCCATCGCCAGGTCGTCGGCGCTCGTGCCGGTGTCGCGCCGGTAGTCGCCGGAGCCGAAGGCGAGCCGGAAGACCCCTCGCGCACTGGCGATGGCGACGGCCTGCTCGATGCCGAGCGCCGACTCGACCAGCGCCAGGACGGGCGTGGAGCCGCCGAGCCGGTCGAAGGTCTCGGTCACGTGCTCCGGCACCTCGGTCTTGGCGAGCACGACGCCCGCCAGGCGCGGCGCATCCTTCAGCCGGTCGACGTCGTCCGACCAGAACGGCGACGTGCGGTCGTTGATCCGCACCCAGACCGGGCGCCCGGGGGTGGTCTCCAGCCAGGTGAGGACGTCGTCCCTCGCGCGGCCCTTCAGCGCCGGGTCGACCGCGTCCTCGATGTCGAGCACGACCTGGTCGGCCCGCGACGCGAGGGCGGCCTCGAACTCCTGCACGCGGGTGGCGTTGACGAGGAGCCATGAGCGCGCGATGTCGGGCGCGACGGCGGCGGGCATGGCCGTGACCGTATCAGCGAGCAGGTGCTCGAGAACTGGCAGCTGAGCGAGACCCGCTCGCGCGTCGCGGCCGGTGCGGAGATCCACCTGAGTCCCTCCTTCGGATGAGTCGGATGGGCCGGTCGGCCTGCGGAGCTCGTCGCGCAGGCCGACCGGAGTGCGTTCCCGGTCCGCTCAGCCGTCGGCGCCGGCGGGCGTCGTGGTCGCGCTGAGCCCCAGCTGCTTCAGCGCGTTCTGGGCGTACTGGTTCGTGAACGTGTTCGCGAGGGTGACCTTCGACGTGTCGACGCCGATCGTCTTCTCCATCGCGTAGACGACCTTCGGGCCACCGGCCGGCATGATGCCGTCCGGGAGGAACTGGCCCTTGTCGGTGGTCAGTCCGGCGATGTACTGGGCCTTGGTGATCGTCGCGTTCTGCACGAACGAGGGCGGAAGGGCGTTCGCGATGTCCGTCGCGCTGTGGGTGCTGATCCAGTGCATCGTCGCGACGAGCGCGGTCACGACCTTCTGCGCGGCGTCCTTGTGCGAGTTCACCCAGGAGGCCTGCGCGAGCACACCCGCCGCGGGCCAATCGCCGCCGAGCGCCTTCGTCGCCCCGTCGGTGGTGGCGAGGTCGACCGCCGTCGTGGCGAGGTGCTTCCCGGTGAGCGCGCCGACCGTGGGCTGCGTCGTCATCACGCAGTCGGCCGACTTGCGCTGGATCGCCGCGATCGCCGTGGTCCCGGCACCCACCGCGAGGGTGTGGTAGTCGCTCCGCTTGATCCCGTGCTGGGCCGCGAGGAACTGGGTCAGCTCGTCCGTGCCGGACCCGAGGTCGGTGACGCCGAGGGTCTTGCCCTTGAAGTCGGCCGCGGACTTCACGCCGCTCGACGGGCTGCACATCTCCCGCTCGCCGGGAGCGCCGGAGAGCTGGACGAGGTCGATGACGTCCTTGCCCTTGGCCTGGAAGTCGATCGTGTGGATGTACCAGGCGCCGGCCATGTCCACCTGGCCGGAGGCCATCGCGTCCTCGGCGCCGACGCCGCCGTTCTGCTCCGTGGAGAGCTCGACGTTCACGCCGTACTTCTTGTAGAACCCGAGGTTCTGGGCGAGCTGGTACGGCAGGTAGATCTGCTTGTCGATTCCGCCGACCATCAGCTTGACGGTCGGGACGGACGCCGACTTCGTGTCGGACTTCGCGGCGCCGCTGCTGGAGGCGTTCGCGGATCCGCTGCAGCCGGCGAGGCTCAGCGACAACGCTGCTCCGACGGCGGCGACAGCGACGATGCTGCGCTTGTTCATGGTGTGGGATTTCCTTTCGTTGCGCCGAGGAGCTCGGCGGTCTGTGGAGGTGCGAGAGAGGGAACGGTCAGATCGCCTGGGCCTCGGAGCGGACCGGCGGGCGCCACTTGAGCAGCGAGCGCTCGAGCAGGGTGATCAGGTACTCGGCGCCGAGGGTGACGACCGCCATGATCGCCATCGAGGCGTAGACGGTGTCCGGGTCGAAGTTGCCCTGGGCCTGGCTGATGATCAGCCCGATCCCGTGCTGCGCGCCGAGCACCTCGGCGACGAGGGCGCCGATGATCGCGAAGCCGAACGCGGTGTGCAGGCTCGCGATGATCCAGGTCATCGCCGAGGGGATGGTGACGTGCCGGGCGATCTGCAGCGGCGAGGCACCGAGCACGCGCACGTTCGCGATGAGGCCCTGGTCGACCTCCCGCACGCCCTGGAAGGCGTTGAAGAAGACGGCGAAGAACACGAGCACCGCGGCGAGCAGGATCTTCGGGAAGATCCCGAGACCGAACGCGACGATGAAGATCGCGCCGAGCACGATCCGCGGGATCGAGTTCAGGATCTTGATGTACGGGCTGAACACCGACGCGAGGTAGCGGTTCGAGCCGAGCGTGATGCCGAAGACGACGCCGGCGACGGTGCCGAGCGCGAAGCCGCCCAGGGCCTCCTCCACCGTGACCCAGAGGTTCTCCCAGATGGTGCCGAAGGCGGTCCCCTCGGTGAAGAGGCGGACGAGGCTGTTCCAGATGCCGGACGGCTGCCCGTAGAAGAACTTGTCGACCCAGCCGATGGCGGTGAGCAGCTGCCATCCGCCGATCACGACCACGGCGAGCAGCACCCGGCCGACCCAGATCCAGGCCCTGCGCCGGGAGTCCGCCCGCCGGGCGTTCCCCTGGATGTCGATCTCCGTCTCCTGCGGGAGCACGGTCGCGGTGGTGATCATGCGGCCACCGCCGTCTGCTGGTAGGCGCGGGTGACCTCGTCCTTGAGCGACGCCCAGATCCGTCCCTGGATCTCCTGGAAGCGCTGCTCGTGGCGGATCTCCTGCACGTCGCCGCGCGGCCGGGGCAGGTCGATGTCGAAGACGTCCTTCACCGAGCCGGGGCTGCTCGTCATGATGACGACCCGGTCGGAGAGCGCGACGGCCTCGTCGAGGTCGTGGGTGATGAAGAGCACCGAGGGGCGCAGCTGCTCCCAGAGCTGCAGCAGCTCGGTCTGCATGATCGCCTTCGTCTGCACGTCGAGCGCGCCGAACGGCTCGTCCATCAGCAGGATCCGGGGGTTGTTGATCAGCGCCGCCGCCATCGAGACGCGCTTCCGCATGCCGCCGGACAGCTGGTGCGGGTAGCGGTCCTCGAAGCCGGCCAGGCCGACGCGGCGGAGCCAGTCCAGCGCGAGCGTCGTGGCCTCCCGCTTCGGGGTGCCGACGAGGATCGGCCCGATCGACACGTTCTGGAGGACGGTCTTCCACGGGAACAGCGAGTCGGACTGGAACATGTAGCTGACGCCGTTCGTGATCCCGTCGACGACGCCGCCGCCGACACGGACCGAGCCGGCGCTCGGCTGCTCGAGTCCCGAGACCTGCGCGAGCGTCGTGGACTTCCCGCAGCCGGTGGGGCCGACGATGGCGCAGAACTGCCCGGGCTCGACGGTCAGCGTCACGTCCTGGATGGCCGTGAACGGCTCCCCCTTCGGGGTCAGGAACCGTTTCGTCAGGCCGGCGATCTCGATCCGTGCCGCCGGTGGCGAAACGGCGCCGGGCGGGGCGGGGGTGGGAGTGCCCATCTGCGGTGACCTCTCTGTCGTGCATCGCGAGTGGGTCGATGGTGGGGGGCGCGGCAGGACCGCGTCGCGCTTCTGCGTCATGTGCCGTTTCTGCGCGAACCCCGCGGTTCTGCGCGTTCCGCTCACCCGCCCGGGACGCCCCACCGGGGCCCGCGGTGCCACAATTCCGGGATGCGACGGCGCATCCGGAGGCTGTCGAGCCAGATCCTCCTGGCCCAGACGGTGATCCTGACCGCCTCGACCGCCGTCGGGTTCGGCCTGTTCGCCGCCACCGCGCGGGAGCACCTCGACGAGGACTACCAGGCCCGCGCCGCGGCGATCGCCCAGGCGTTCGCACAGATCCCGACGATCCAGGAGTGCATGAGCGTCGGCGGCCCCGACTGCGCAGCCCAGGTGCAGGACCTCGCCTCCACGACCGCGAAGGCGACCGGCGCCTCCTACGTCGTGGTCATCGACCTGAACCGCGTGCGGCACTCGCACCCCAACCCGGCGCTCATCGGCCAGCGGGTGAGCGAACCCCTCGTCGCGGCGGACGGACACGTGCACCTGCGCGTCGATCCGGGAGCCACGGGCGTGAACGCGAACGCGCGCGTTCCCCTGTACTCGCCGCAGAAGAAGCTGATCGGCGAGGTGTCCGCCGGGATCAAGGAGGACTCGGTCTCGCAGGCGCTCCTCGAGCAGCTGCCGTCGTACGCCGTCTGGTTCGCCGTCATGCTGGGCATCGGCGCCCTCGCCTCATACGGCCTGGCGAGCCTGATCAAGCGCCGCACCTTCGGACTCGAGCTCGACGAGATCGTCCGCCTCCTGCAGGAGCGGGAGGCGACCCTGCACGGGATCAGGGAGGGCGTGGTCGCCGTCGACCCGGCCGGCCGGATGAGCGTCGTCAACGACGAGGCCCTCCGCCTGCTCGGGCTGCCGCCGGCGGCGTCGGGGGCGGCGGTGGCAGACGTCGTCCCCGAGGGGCCGGTCCGCGAGGCGCTCTCCGGCACCGAGATCGTGACGGACCAGATCCTCGTCACCGACGACCGGTGGCTCGTGCTGAACCGGATCCCGGTCCGACTCGGCGGCCGCGCGCACGGGGTGGTGGTGACGCTGCAGGACCGCACCGTCGTCGAGGGCCTCGCCCGCGAGCTGGACGGCGCGCGCAGCCTCACCGACTCCATGCGCGCGCAGCAGCACGAGTTCTCGAACCGGATGCACGCCATCGCGGGGCTGCTGGAGCTGTCCCGGCCCGAGGAGGCCCTCGACTACGTCAACGAGATCCGCGGCACGTCGGCCACGTTCGACCAGACCCTCCGCACCCAGGTCCGCGCCCCGCAGCTCGTCGGCCTGATGCTCGGCAAGGCCGCCGAGGCGAACGAGCTCGGCATCGACCTGGTCGTCTCGCCCGACACGGACCTCGGCGAGACGCCCGACCGGATCCAGGCGCTGACCACGATCCTCGGGAACCTCATCGACAACGCCTTCGACGCGGTGACCGGTGCACCGGGTCCCCGGCGGGTCACCGTCTCCCTGACGGAGTCGGCTCAGGGGGTGGTCGTGACGGTGAGCGACAGCGGTCCCGGCATCGCGCCTGACGCGCTCGCCGAGATCTTCCGGAACGGCTACACGACCAAGCGGGGACCCCTGTCCCGGCACAGCGGCCTCGGCCTCTCGCTCGTGCAGAGCACGGTCGTGAAGCTCGGCGGATCCATCACCGTGTCCGACGGGCCGGGGGCCACCTTCACGGTCGTGCTGCCCCGCTCCACCGCCCTCGCCGGGAGCGAGCGACCGTGACGACCGAGGAGCTCACGGTGCTCGTCGTCGACGACGACTACCGCGTCGCGAGCGTGCACCAGGGTTTCGTGGAGCGGGTCCCCGGCTTCCGCGTGGTCGGGCAGGCGCACACCGCCTCGGCGGCGCTGGAGTCGGCGACCGCCCTCCGCCCCGATGTCGTCCTCATGGACGTCTACCTGCCGGACGGGGACGGGCTGGAGGTCGTCCGTGCCCTGCTCGACACGCCCGCCCCGCCGATCGTGCTCGTGATCTCCGCCGCGACGGAGATGTCGGTCGTCCGTCTCGCCGTGCAGCTCGGGGCGGTGCACTACCTCGTGAAGCCGTTCGGGTTCGCGGCGCTCGCCGAGCGTCTGAACGCGATCCGCAGCGCCCACGCGCATCTCGAGCACTGGCCGAGCGAGGCGACGCAGGACGACGTCACCCGCGTGTTCGACCTGCTCCGCCCCGCGGGGGCGCAGGACGAGCGGTCGGACGGCCCGAACCTCGCGCCCACGCTGCGCAGCGTCTACGGCGCGATCGCGGCGAGCGGCGGGAGCCTGTCGGCCTCCGACGTCGCCGCGTCCGTCGGCATCAGCCGGGCCACGGCGCAGCGGTACCTCGCCCAGCTCGAGCAGAGCCGTCTCGTCACCCTCGAGCTGCGCTACGGCACGACCGGACGCCCGGAGCACCGGTACTCGATCGCCCACCGCTGACCGGGTCGCGGGCCGGGACTCGGTCGCTCCCTGGCCGACGGTCCGCGTGCACTGACGTAGCCTCGCCTGATCGAGACGGCGACACCGCCGTCTCCGCTGAAGGAGGAGCGTGGCGACGACCGCGTCGAACCGAGGGGACGGAGCCGCGACGGCGACGACCCCGCCGGACGCATCCGCAGCAGCCGGCACGGCGGCCTCACCGGCCGCCGCCCAGGGAGACGACGCGCAGCTCGACGCGTCCGACGCCGCAGCGGAGGCGCCCGGCAGCGCGACGCTCGCCGGCAGCGACGCCGCGCCCCCGGCCGAGCACGTCGAGCGGCGCTTCGGTCGCCGCGGCGGCCGCGGCGGTCCGCGCCGGGGCCTCGCGGTGCTCGCCCTGTCCGCCCTCGGCGTCGTCTTCGGCGACATCGGCACCAGCCCGCTCTACGCCCTGAAGACGGTCTTCACGATCGACAACGGGGCGGTCCGGGCGACGCCCGGAGACGTCTACGGCGTCGTGTCCCTGATGTTCTGGAGCATCACGATCATCGTCTCGATCAAGTACCTCGGGGTGCTGATGCGGGCGGACAACGACGGCGAGGGCGGCGTCATGGCGCTCGCGGCCCTGGCCCAGCGCCTGTACACGAAGGCGGGCCGGCGGGCGGGAGGCCTGATCGTCGTCGGCATCGTCGGGGTCGCGCTCTTCTACGGGGACTCGATCATCACCCCGGCCGTCAGTGTGCTCTCCGCCGTCGAAGGGGTGCAGGTCGCGGCCCCCGCGATCTCGCACCTGATCGTGCCGATCTCCGCCGTGATCCTCACCATCCTCTTCGCCGTCCAGCGCTTCGGCACCGGCAAGGTCGGCAACCTGTTCGGCCCCGTGATGGTGCTGTGGTTCACGGTTCTCGCCCTCGCCGGCATCGCCGAGGTCGTGCAGCACCCGTCGGTGCTGCAGGGCCTCTCCCCCACATGGGCCGTCGCGTTCGTGTTCGCGCATCCGCTGATCGCCTTCGTGGCGATGGGGGCCGTGGTGCTGGTCATCACCGGTGCCGAGGCGCTCTACGCGGACATGGGCCACTTCGGCCGCTCCCCCATCCGCCGGGCCTGGTTCTTCCTCGTCTTCCCCGCCCTGACCCTGAACTACCTCGGGCAGGCGGCCCTCGTGCTGCGGCGGCCGGGTGCCACGGCGAACCCGTTCTTCCTGCTCTTCCCCGACTGGGCCGGCATCCCCGTCGTGATCCTCGCGACGGTGGCCACCGTCATCGCGAGCCAGGCGGTCATCTCGGGCGCCTTCTCGCTGTCCCGGCAGGCGGTGCAGCTCGGCCTGCTGCCGCCGCTCACCATCCGGCAGACGTCGAAGCAGGAGAGCGGGCAGATCTACCTCCCGGTCGTGAACGGGCTGCTGTTCCTCGGCGTCCTCGCCGTGATGCTCACGTTCGGCTCGTCCGAGCGCCTGGCGACCGCGTACGGCGTGTCGGTGACCGGCGCGCTCGTCGTCGACACGCTCCTGCTGCTGCTCGTCGCGCCGCTGCTCTGGCACTGGCGTCCGTGGAAGATGGTGGTCGCGGGGATCGCGTTCGGCGGCCTCGAGCTGACCTTCCTCGCCGGCAACCTCTCCAAGATCGCGCACGGCGGCTGGGTGCCGCTGCTCATCGCGGTCGCGGTGCTGACCGTGATGACGACGTGGCGCCGCGGACGGCAGATCGTCACGACGGATCGGCGCAAGAAGGAGGGCTCGCTCGCCGAGTTCGTCGAGGACGTGCGGAGGCAGGACCTGCCCCGGGTGCCGGGCGTCGCGTTCTTCCCGCATCCGAACAGCGACACCACACCGCTCGCCCTCCGCGCCAACGTGGAGCACAACCACGTGCTGCACGAGCGCGTGGTCATCGTGTCGGTGAACGTCGTCAAGGTCCCGTACATCTCGATGGAGAAGGCGTTCGCCCACGACGACCTCGGCTACTCCGACGACGGCATCGACCACCTCACCCTCCGGTTCGGCTTCTCCGAGGCGCCCGACGTCCCGGACGCCATCCGTGCCGCCTGCCGGGCGGGCGTGCTCGACCTCACGGACGAGCAGCTGGAGGGCGCGTCCTACTTCATCTCGCGCGGGGCGATCCGGACGAGCCGCAGCCCGCGGATGGCCCGCTGGCGGCGCTCCCTGTTCATCGGGCTCGCGCACAACGCGGCCGACCCGGCGGCCCGCTTCCGGCTGCCGTCCGTCAGGACGGTGACCATGGGCAGCGACGTCGAGATCTAGGCGCGTCTCCGGGCCGTCGGCGTCAGGCGGCGGTGCCTGCCCACGCCAGGACGCGCCCGGCCCGTTCCGTCGCGATCCGGTCCGCCACCGGCCCGAGGTCGATCAGGGGACGACCGGCGTGGGGATGGGCCGACCAGGTGCCGTCGGGCCGCCTGCCCCCGCGGAGCAGCGCGACGGCCTCGCCGGTGCGCGGATCCGGTTCGCGGCCGCTCGCGCGGAGGTGGTCGAGCCCGCGCAGCAGGTCGTAGCACCAGTACGCCGGCACGTGGATGGCCCGCCACCCGTCGTCGATGACGGCGCCGTCCGAGCGCCGGCGCAGCAGGCTCCGCTCGAGCAGGTACTCCTCGCCCCGCCGCCGCGCCTCAGCGATCGCCGCGTCCGGCCCGGTCGCCCGCTCGAGCTCGAGCAGACCCTCGAGCACGCAGATCGTCGAGTGGAAGGACGACCGCGTGCTGGGGGGCGCCTCGCAGTTCCATCCGCCGTCGGCGAGCTGCTCGCCGAGCAGCCGCTCGGCCAGCGCGGCGCTCGGACGCCCGAAGGCCGCGCCGAGCGTGAGCACGCGGCCGTTGACGCACGCCTCGGTCTCGCCGTCGAAGAAGCGCCGACCGCCGTTGCGGGGCTCCCACCGCACGTGCTCGTCGACGAGCGCCACCGCCCGCAGCACCCGGTCGTCGGACGGATCCGCACCGAGCTCGTGCAGGAGCCACAGGGCGTCGGTCGTCGACTCCCACTCGTCCGGGTCGTAGACGCCGACGCCCCATTGGCCGTCGGGTCGCTGCAGGTCGAGCAGCCGCTCGATCAGGGCGCTCCCGTCGGGATCCGTGGTCATCAGTCCTCCCCGCCGCGGATGAAGTGGTCCGGCGGCACGTGGGGGCGCCCCGGCACCGGCCGGGTCTCCTCGGTCCAGCCCCCCGCGCCGAAGGCGGCGTCCGCCACCCGGCGCCAGAAGGCGCCCGCGGGCGGGTTCTCGTGCTGGAAGCCGATCTCCCACGGCCCGGGATGCCGGGCGAGCACCTCGAGGGCGAGCACCCGGCCGAGCCCCGTGCGGCGCAGCGGCGGGGCCACCCAGAAGCCCACGACGGTGCGCGTCGCCGCCGTCAGTCCGTCGACGAGGGCGAAGGCGACCGGTGCCTCCTCCCCGGTGTTGGGGTGGGGACGCCGGACGAGGTAGCCGGCGGTGTCCGCCGACGGGAATGCGAGCAGCGACCGGGCCTGGTAGCGGCCGTCGGCGTAGGGCAGCCCCTGCACGATGTCGGCGAGGTCCTGCCGGAAGGCCTGCCAGAGCCACGCGACGACGGTCCACTCGTCGTCCGCGACGGGACTCAGCACCGTGTCCGGCGGGAAGCCGGGAGCCGTACCGCTCACCGGTGCGGGGTGTGCTCGTGGTCGCGGTGCCGCTGGGGCTCGAGCTGGAAGGTCGAGTGCTCCACGCTGACGGGGAAGTGCTCGGCGACGCAGGCCTGCAGCTCGTCGAGGATCCGGCCGGCGCGCCCGTCGACGAAGCAGTCGTCCTCGACCGTGACGTGCGCCGTGAGCACCGGCAGCCCCGTGGCGATCTGGCTCGCGTGCAGATCGTGCACCGCGAGCACGTGCGGCTGCTCCAGCAGGTGCTCACGCACCAGCTCGAGGTCGAGGCCCGCCGGCGTGGACTCGAGCAGCACGTCGACCGTCTCGCGGAGCAGGACGAACGCGCGCGGCAGGATCAGGACGCCGATGAGGATGGCGACGACCGCATCCGCCCGTTGCCAGTGGAGGAGCGCGATCACGACCGCCGCGACGATGACGCCGAGCGCGCCGAGGGCGTCGTTCACGACCTCGAGGAACGCGGCCCGGAGGGTGAACGAGGACCGCCGAGCCCCGGTGAGCACGACGATCGAGGCGAGGTCGCCGACGAGCACGGCCACCCCGAAGGCGAGCAGCGGCCCGGAGGCCACGGCAGGCGGGTCGAGAAGCCGGCCGATGCCCTCCACGAGGACGAAGAGCCCGACGCCGAGGAGCACCGCCGCCTGCGCCGTCGCCGCGAGCACCTCGGCGCGAGCGAAGCCCCAGGTGCGGCGGTCCGTCGCCGGCCTGCCGGCGAGGGTGGCGGCGAGCAGCGCCACGCCGAGGCCGACGGCGTCGGCGAGCACGTGACCCGCGTCGACGATCAGGGCGAGGCTGCCGGTCAGGATCGCCCCGACCACCTCGGCGACCAGGATCGCGACCGAGATCGAGAGGGCCACGGTCAGGCGCGGCCGCTCCGCGCCACCCGTGCCGTGATCGTGCGCCATCCCACCTCCCGGTCGACGGCGCCGACACTAGCGCCGTCGGATGACGGCCGGGGCGACCGATCAGCCGATGAAGGTCAACCCCGCGACGCCGAGCACCGCGACGGCGACCGCCGCCACCGCGCCGACGGCGATGAGCACGACCTCACGGACGGAGAGGCCGGGTGCGACGTCGAGCTGCTCGTCCGGGAACCCCTCGTCGCCGAAGGGCCGGCCGTAGCGGATGACGGCCGCTGAGGTGGTGGTGTGGGCGGACATCGCGATCGCCTCCCGGGGCTCATGGGCCCCACTCGCCCTGACCGCGGCGGGGTGCACCGCGAGAAGGCCGAACCTACGGCCGCCCGGAAGCGCCGGGCCAGCCGGGAAAGCAGGGGTCTTCGATAACGGTCCGGCCACAGCGGCGTGCCGCGGCCTACGCCGTGGTGGTCACGTCGGGCGGCCGAGGCTCGTCGTCGCGTCGCGGCGACGGATCGCCCTCCTCGGGCACGGGGCCGATCGGTGGCGGCGGCTTGCCCTTCCACTCCCCGCCGGCCACGTACTTCACCGCCGAGTTCGTGGCCGCCGCCAGCGGCACGGCGAACACGGCGCCGACGATGCCGGCGAGCACGGATCCGCCCGCCACGGCGAGCACGACCGCGATGGGGTGCAGCCGCACCGCGCCGCCCATCAGGAGCGGATGCAGCACGTGGCTCTCGACCTGGTTCACGGCGATGATGCCCGCGAGCATGAGCACCGCGTTGATGGGCCCGTTGTAGACGAGGGCGGCGAGCACGGCGAGCAGGCCCGTCGTCACCGCGCCGACGATCGGGATGAACGCCCCGAGGAACACGAGCACCCCGAGGGGCACCGCGAACGGCACCCGAAGGATCGCGGCGATGACGCCGATCGCGACGCCGTCGATCAGCGCGACGACTATCTGCACCCGCACGTACTCGTGCAACGACAGCCATGCCGCGCGGGCCGCGCCGTCGACCGCGGCGCGCGCCCTCCGCGGGGCCAGCCGCACGCACCAGTGCCAGATGCCGGCGCCGTCGATGAGGAGGAACAGGGTGATGAAGAGGGTCAGCAGCACCGCGACGAGGGTGTGGATGAGCACGTCCGCTCCGGTGAGGGCACCCGCCGCGATCTTGCTCGTGTTCGACTTCAGGTAGTCCGTCGCCGACGTGACGGCGTGGTTCACATCCGTCTGGCTGATGCCCAGAGGCGAGTTCCGCAGTGCGTCGAGGGTGCGACCGTAGAAGGCGACTACGTGCCGGGTGAAGTCGCTGCTGCCGCTGTTCACCGTGAACACGACGAGGGTGACCAGGCCGCCGACGGCGACCACCATGAGGAGGAACGCCAGGAGCACGGCGAGCCACTTCGGGACGCGGTGGTTCATGAGGAGCCGCTTGAACGGCGTCAGCAGCGCCGAGAGCAGGATCGCCACGACCAGCGGGATGACGATCTCGCCGAGCCGGGCGATCAGCGCCACGAAGCCGAGCACGACGACGGCGATCGCGATGATCCGCCAGGCGAGCCCCCCGGCGAGACGGATGCCGAAGGGCAGCGCCGCCTCGGAGTCGAGGACGAAGCCTCCCGGGTCGGGCGGGGCGGGCTGGCTGCGGCGCGGCGGGCGGCTCGGCTGAGGGCCGTGGGCGGCGGGGCCGCTCATCGCAGCGGGTTCGGTCGGGAGCGCATCCGCACACCGTGCCAGCAGTCGCCTGGGGTCCCGCTGCTCGCGGGGCGGAAGAAGGCTGGACGCGGGCTTGGCGCCGGGAGGATCGGGATGCCTCAGCCCGCAGCGTCGGCCTCGAGGGCCGCGAGCCGGGCCTCGAGGTCGCGCACCCGGTCCTCGAGCCCGCCGGCGCGCTCCGGCGACGGGTCCTGGAGGTCCGCGAGCGCCGCTGTCAGCCTGCCGACGAGCCCGGCGACCTCCACGGGCGCGAGGCGCAGGCTGCCGACGCAGCGGTCCTCGCGCCACAGGCTCAGCGTGACGAGTCCGGAGGACGCGTGCGGGGAGACGCGCACGGCGCGGGTGTTCGCGCGCGCCGCCTCCCAGGTCCAGCGCCCGTCGGGCTGGTGGTTCGGCACCGCCTGCAGGGTCATGGGCTCACGATCCACCTCCGCGGGCGATCGCGCCAGAGGGACGGACGGATCCGCGGCCCAGGAGGGGTCAGGCGAGCTCGAGCTTCATCCCCACGTGGGAGGCGACGAAGCCCGCGCGGCCGTAGAAGCGGCGCGCGTCCGTTCGCCGCTCGTCCGTCGTCAGCTGCACGAGCACCGCCCCCCGGCGGCGGCACTCGGCGAGCACCCACGCGAGGAACGCCGTACCGAGCCCGGCGCCGCGCAGGCGCGGCGCCACCCGCACCGCCTCCAGCTGTGCCCGGAGCGCGCCCCCGCGGGAGAGACCGGGGATGAAGGTGACCTGCATCGTCGCCGCGAGGCCGACGTCGTCCCTGACGACGAGCAGCAGCTGCCGCGGATCGGCGTCCAGCGCGGCGAACGCGGCGGCGTACGCGGCCGCATCGGCCGTCTCCCGCCCGGCACCGATGTCGTCGTCGCGGAGCAGGCCCACGATCGCCGGCACGTCGTCGGCCCGCGCCCGATGCACGGTGAACGGCCCGGCGGGGAGCGTGAGGGTCGCGAGCGGGGTCATCCCGGCCGCTCCGTCAAGATCACGGGGCGGATCAGGCAGGGAAGAGGGCGTCGATCCGGGCGAGCTCCTCGGCGGTCAGCGGCGGGACGTCGGCCGCGGCCGCGTTCTGCCGCACCTGCTCCGGCCGGGTGGCACCGGCGATCACGCTGGACACGGACGGGCGGGCGAGGAACCAGGCGACCGTCACCTCGAGCAGCCCCACGCCGCGCTCCCTCGCCAGGTCGCTGAGCGCCTCGATCGCGTCCCAGGGCGCCTGCTCGTGGATGTAGGGGCGCTGCCGCGCGATCCGCGTGTCCACGGGCAGCTCGGTGCGGCTGAACTTGCCGGTGAACAGGCCGTTCGCGAACGGGAAGTAGGGCAGGAAGCCGAGCCCGAAGCGCTCCACCGCGGGCAGCACGTCCCGCTCGACGCCGCGCGCGATGAGGCTGTACTCGTCCTGGGCGGACACGAAGTGCCTTCGGCCCGTGAGCGAGGCGGTGAGGTGCGCCTCCGCGATCCGCCAGGCCGGGAGGTTCGAGTGGCCGAAGTACCGGATCTTGCCCTCGACCACCAGCTCGTCGAGGGCCTCGATCGTCTCCTCGACGGGCGTCGCCGGGTCCGGCGTGTGCAGCTGGTAGAGGTCGATCCAGTCGGTGCGGAGGCGACGCAGCGACCCCTCGACGGCGAGGCGGATGTACCGGCGGGACCCCTTGGCGCCCCACGCGGGCAGCGGAGACGGGATCTCGGCGTGGCCGAACTTCGTCGCGATCACGACCTGGTCGCGACGGCCGGCGAGGGAGTGCCCGAGCAGCGTCTCGCTCGCCCCGTACTCGGCCCCGTACACGTCGGCGGTGTCGATGAGGTTCACCCCGGCGTCGAGGGCGGCGCCGACGACGGCGTCCGTGCCCTCCTGCGTGATCGTCGGCGTACCCGCGCGGCCGAAGTTGTTGCCGCCGAGGCCGACGGCGGAGACGCGCAGGCCCGATTCCCCGAGGTTGCGGTAGTGCATACGACAACCGTACGAGACGGCCGTCGATCGCTCCTGGATCACGGGACCGGGCCCGCAGGCCGCCCGCCCTGCCCACCCGGACGCGCATGACAACGGCGTGACTACCGGGGCCCCTCCCCCGCTTTTCTCTCCCGATTCTGTGCGCGGGTCCTCCTACCGTCCGCTGAAGGCGTTCGTTCTCGCCGAGGGAGGTACTGGTGTCGGACACGGTCACGACCGGCTGGGCACCGTCCCGGTCCACGGGGCGCGTCCGTCTCGCGGTGCGCTGGTGGCAGCAGGCGATCCTGACGTTCGCGGTCTCCCGCGTGGTCTCCACCGCGCTCTGGTTCGTCGTCATCGCCGTCGCGCGCCCTGGATCGCGCATCGGGTCGCACGCCACCCTCACGAGCGCCATGGCGGCCTGGGACGGTCAGTGGTACGAGCTGGTGGCCCGCAACGGGTACCCGGCGACGCTGCCGCTCGGGCCGGATCACCTCGTGCAGGGCAACGCCTGGGCGTTCCTGCCCGCCTACCCGTGGCTGGCCGAGCTCCTCACGTTCGGGCACGCCGGGGCATGGCCGGCGGCGGCCGAGGTGCTCTCCACCGCATGCGGCTTCGGGTGCGCGGTGCTGCTCGCGCAGCTCCTCCGGCCGCACGTCGGGGACCTCGGGGCGCAACGGGCCGTCGGGCTGTTCTCCCTCTCGCCCGTCGCCTTCATCCTGCAGGCCGCGTACGCGGAATCGATGGGGTTGCTCCTGACGCTCGCGGCGCTGTGCCTCGTCGACCGGCACCGGTACCTGCTCGCCGTGCTGCCGACCGTGGTGCTCGCGTTCACGCGGCCGGGCTCGCAGGCGCTGGCGCTCACCATCGGCATCCATCTCGCCGCACGGTGGATCGCCGCGTGGCGGGCGGGGACCCGGTCGCCCGTCCGCTCCGCCCTCTCCGGGGGTCTGCTGCTCGCGATCGCGACGGTCTCCGGGTTCGTGTGGGAGTGGATCGCGGGGGCGGTGACCGGCGTGCCGAACGCCTACCTGGCGACCGAGCTGGCCTGGCGGGCCGTGTGGACGGGGCCCGAGCCGCTGGTCCCCGTCGTGTCCTGGATCTTCGCGGCCGACTTCTGGACCGGGCGGTGGGGGCCGCTCGTCTTCGCGCTGCTCATGGCCGGATCGGCAGCCCTGCTTCTCGCGCCGTCGATGCGCCGCTGCGGGCTGACGGCGTGGGCGTGGACGGCGTCGTGGTGGCTGTACCTGATCGGCGTCTTCTTCCCGCAGACGAGCACCTTCCGGCTCCTGCTGCCGATGGCCCCGGCGGGCGGCGCGGCCGCCGGGCTCCGACCGGGCGTCTTCCGGGCCGTCCTCGTCGGCTCCGTGGCGCTGCAGGGCCTCTGGCTCTACTACTCGTTCGGCAACTGGCAGTCCTTCTGGAGCATCCCATGACCCACCCCCGGTGGACGGAACGGGTCGCGCGGCTCCGGCGGCCGGCGCGCGTGCTCGTGCCCGTGCTCGTCGGAGCCGTCGCGCTCGTCGCCGCGCTCCTCTACCCGCGGTCGGACGTGCCCGGCAGCCCGCACATCGGCCCGCGCGGGCTGGCCCGCGTGCATCCGGTCGTGCTCGACTTCCGGCCGACGGTCTCCTGGGGGCCGCACCACCACGCGATCGTGCTCACCGTCCGCCCCCAGGGGCGCTGCTCGGTGCGGATCGGCCCGGTCACCTCGACCGCGCCCGGCAGGATCGAGGTGTCGGCGCGGCAGGAGGGCACGGCGTGCCGAGGCGGAAGGCGGGTCGACCGCTTCCTGCTCCCCCTGCCGACGCTGCCCGATTCGCGGCACAACGTCCACGTCGACGTCGACACCGAGCTCCTGTGGCTTCCGTGGACCAGGGAGGCCGCTCGGCATCCGCTCAGCGGCTCCCGAGTGTGAGCGGACCGACCCAAACCCCTGCCGCGCCGGCCGCGAATCCCTGTCCGGGGAGAGGTGGAAGGGACGAGGGCATGCCGACGCTGCTGCGCAACCAGGAGATCCACGGCGGCACGCTGGAGCTCGGGCGGATGTCGATGATCGTCGGCTGCACCCTCACCGCCGTCACCGTGTTCGCGCTGGAGGGCGACGTGCAGCTCGCCGGCTCCACGTTCCGGGACTGCGACCTGCGGAAGGTGCCCGCGAGGGCGATCCAGGACTGCCGGCTCATCTCGTGCCGGCTCCCCTCGGCGCTCGACGGGGCGCGGAACCGGGTCGAGGCCCCGCTCACGATGACGGCCCGCTCGCTCCGGCCCCGGTTCGAGTAGGCGATCAGCCGCCGAGCGCCTCCAGGTACGTGCGGACGAAGCCGGTGTAGTTCGCGGCGATCCGCCGGCGCGCCTCCGCCTCGTCGAGCTCCCCGGACAGCCGGCCCTCGACCACGTCCCACCAGATGCTGCGGCCGATCGCGAAGCCGAGGAACCCCTCGACGGGGGCGGCGATCCGCAGCCACTCGTTCAGCTGCTCGGCCGGGGCGTGGCGGCCGAGCACGATGCACCGGGCCCTCCTCCCGTCGCGGCGCGCCGCGGAGGCGATCCGCTCCGCCGACTCACGGCTCGCGAGCCCCTCGATCTTCCAGACGGCCGGCTCGACTCCGCGGTCCTGCAGGAACTCCATCGACTGCACGGTGAGCCCCGGCCGGACCTCGGCGTCGTAGCGGTCCGTGTCCCCGTCGACCTTCGCGAGGTCGTCCTCCGTCGCGGGCACGAGCAGCTCGAGGATCAGGTCGTGGCCGCCCGCGGTCGCCCACGCGGAGACCTCGGCGAGCCGGCGCGCCTGCTGCGCCCGCTCGCCGGCGTCGAGGCCGGGGTTGTCGCGGACCAGCACCTTGGCGTGGTCCGGGCGGAAGAACTCGGCGTGCGTGCGCCACGCCTCCCCGTAGGCGAAGTCGAACCACTGCCGGCCGCTCGCCTCGATGGGCATGGCCAGCGCGAGCGACTCGTCGTCCCGGGCCAGGACGGCCGGCGAGGCTCCGTACTGCTCGTCGACGAGGAAGCCGGGCCGCGCACCGTCCGGGAGGTCGGCGACGGCGTCGAGCAGCCCGCGGTAGACGAGCAGCTTGTTCGCCGCGATGCTCGCGGCCTCGGCCGGGCTCGGCGCCGTGTCGAGCCGGTAGAGCTTCTCCTCGATGCTGTCCCGCTGGTCCATGGCCAGGAGGAACAGGTGCGGGGCGGATGCGGATGCCATGCCCGCCATGATCCGCGCCGCCGCTGCACCCCGGCCGAACCCGTCGCGCCGGCCGACTGCCGTCCGTCCCCTTCCCGAACGACGGCGATCCGCACGAACGACGGCGATCCGACGCCCGACCATCCGTGATCCGGTCGGATCACCGTCATCCCGGGCGCGGGCGGGGGCCGCAGTGGGGCATCGGACGGCCTGGGTACAGTGGGCGGATGGCCGCCGCTGATCGCCTCGTCTGGATCGACTGCGAGATGACGGGGCTCGACCTGGGCATCGACGAGCTGGTGGAGGTCGCGGCGGTCGTCACCGACTTCGACCTGAAGCCCCTCGATCCGGGCTTCGACATCGTGATCAAGCCGAGCCACGAGGCCTTCGCCCAGATGGGCGAGGTGGTCCGCACCATGCACTCCGCCTCGGGCCTGACGGAGGCGATGCAGCACGGCGTGAGCCTCGGCGAGGCGGAGTCCCGCGTGTTGGAGTACCTCCAGCGCTTCACGAGCCCCGGGCAGGCGCCGATCGCCGGCAACACGATCGGCACCGACCGCTCGTTCCTCGTGCGCTGGATGCCGCGCGTCGATGCCCACCTGCACTACCGCAGCATCGACGTCTCGTCGATCAAGGAGCTGGTCAAGCGCTGGTTCCCCCGCGTCTACTACAACGCCCCGGCCAAGCACGGAGGCCACAGGGCCCTCGCCGACATCCTCGAGTCCATCCGGGAGCTCGAGTACTACCGGCGCGCCGCGTTCGTGCCGCTGCCCGGTCCGACGTCGGAGCAGGCGCAGGCGGCGGCCGCCGAGGTGATGCAGGCGTACGCGCAGCAGCCCCCCTCGGGAACCGCCCCGGCCGTGCAGTAGACTCGTGGCCGCTCGACGCCAGGCGTCGGGCGTCGTGGTGGGCGTAGCTCAGTTGGTAGAGCGCTGGCTTGTGGTGCCGGATGTCGCGGGTTCGAGTCCCGTCGTCCACCCCATCCCTCTCCCCGGCCCGTCCCCGGGCCGCTGCGACACGCGTGCGACCAGGGATGTCGGACATGCGTTCGATACTCGTGGCATGATCACCCACCAGGACATCCGGCTCCTCGAGTTCGAGGAGCGCAATCCGCAGCACACGCCCGCGAAGGTCGACGCGATCCGCAACCGCATCGGCATGAGCCCCTCGCGCTACTACGAGCGGCTCGAGTGGCTGGCCCGGCGGCGCGAGGTCGCCGACGGCTACCCGCGTGTCGTCGCCCGTGCACGTCGCCGGGCGGAGCTCCGGCGCGATCGCGAGCGGTTCGGTCGCGCCGCCTGACGACCCGCTAGCGTGCCGTCCGTGGCTTCCGATCGGCACGCCGTGAGCGGCTGGCTCTCGGCGGAGGCGTTCGAGGCGATCGTCGTCGACGAGCTGGACCTGCTGCCCGACGAGATGCTCGACGGGTTGGAGAACGTCGCCTTCGTCGTCGAGGACGAGCCCGACGACGGCGAGGACCTGCTCGGCCGCTACGAGGGCGTCGATCTCACCCACCGCGACCGGTACGGCTTCGGCGAGCTGCCCGACCGCATCGTGCTGTTCCGGCTGCCTCATCTGGCGGCCTGCGCGACCGAGGACGAGCTCCGCGACGAGGTGCACACGACGCTCGTGCACGAGATCGGGCACTACTACGGGCTCGACGACGACCGGCTGCACGAGCTGGGCTGGGCCTGACGATCGCCCGCGTCACCCGCGCGGCAGGAGTGCAGCCACCCGCAGGCCGCCGCGTCAGAGGTGGCGGGACTCGGCGTTCCGGTCCGCCTGGCCCTGAAGCGCGTCGCTGTCCTTCGCGTCGAACCGGAACTGCACGTACTGCTCGCCGTTCAGCTCGCGGCTGTCGCCCGCGACGTAGTCGAACAGGGCCTCGGTGCCGTCGACGAGCGCGACCTGGGTGACCCTCGGCTCGGGCTGCCCGTCGACGAGGTAGCGGTGCTCGGTGGTGCCTTCGAGCGGGCCGTCCAGGTACTCGGCGACGTAGCGGTCGGGCTCGGCGGACGGGGTGCTGGCGCTCATGCGGCGACGCTATCGCAGCCCGCTTGCGGGTTCCTCAGGGATCCGGACGCCCCCGGGCAGCACGAGGTCGGCCAGCGCGGAGGGCGGATGCCGCCGGGCGTGGCGCCGCTCCTGCCGCGCCCAGCGCCGGTGACCCGGCAGCGCCGACGGCGGGTCGCGGTGGAGGATGCGCGCGGCGCGCACCGGGGTGGCGACGTCGAGCACGACGGCGACGGCCGCGAACGGCCGGGAGGCCGTGGTCAGCGCACCGCAGCCCTCCACGACGAGCGGACCCCCCGGCCGGAGCCACCCGACGCCCGCACGGCGGTCCGCCGTCCAATCCCAGACGGGCCACTCCGCGACCCGACCGGCCAGGAACGCCGGCAGCACCCGCCGGGCGAGCACGTCGGCCGCCCCGTCGAGCCCGTCCCATCCGCAGTAGAGGTCCTCGAGGTGCAGCACGCGGGCGCCGAGGCGGGGTGCGAGCCAGGCGGCGAGGGTCGTCTTGCCGCTGCCCGAGCGGCCGTCGAGGAGAAGCACGCCGGTCGGGCCGATCGCCGGGCGGATGCGGGCGAGCAGCCCGGCCGCGCCGATCGCCCCGTCAGGTGAGGACGACACGGTAGCTCCCGGTCGCGAGGCCGATCCCGACCGCGAGCGCCACGACGAGCAGCCCAGCGGCGAGGGCGAGCACGTCGAGGCGGCCGAACGGGGACGGGCGCGACCAGGTGCGGCGCTCCGCGGCGCCGAGCCCGCGCGCCTCCATCGCCGTCGCGAGCAGCCCCGCGCGGCGCAGGGCGACCACGAGGAGCGCGAACACCTGCCCCGGCAGGCGGCGGAGGCGGCCGGTGTCGCCTACGCCCCTGGCGCGGCGGGCGAGCGCGATGGTCCGCCAGTCCTCGCCGAACACCTCCACGAGCCGCACCGCGGCGAGCCCCGCGAGCACGAACCGGGCGGGCAGGTGCAGGCGGGAGCCGAGCGCGTCGGCGAGCCGGGTCGCATCCATGCCGGCGAGCAGCACGGCGGCGGGCAGCCCGATGGCGAGGATGCGCAGCGCCGTGGCGAGGGCGAGCTGGAGGGAGCCGTCGCTGACGACGACGAGCCACCACCGTAGGTGGACGACGCCCGCCGTGCGGCCGTAGAGGGAGATGGTCACGCCGGCGACGGCTGCCGCGGCGAGCAGCGGCACGGCCCGCCGCGCGAGGCGCGCCGGCCTGATCCCGCTGAGCGGTGCGAGCAGCAGCTCGGCGAGCACGGCGACGGCCGCGGTGACCACGTCGACGCTGGCGAGCAGCACCACGTCGACGAGCAGGGCGACCCCGATCGCGGTGAGCGGGTTGATCCGGTCGACGAGCGGGGTCATGCGAGCACCGCGCGTTCCCGCTCGAGCGCGACCCGGCCGTCCGCGACCGCGACGAGCTCGGGATCGTGCGTGGCGGCGACCGCGGCGCTGCCCTCGGCCACACCCTCGAGCAGCAGCGCGACGAGCGCCGCCCAGGTGAGCGCGTCCTGCCCGAACGTGGGCTCGTCGAGCAGCAGCAGGCGGGGCGGCACGGCGAGGGCGCTGCCGACGGACAGCCGCCGCTGCTGGCCGCCGGAGAGGGTGAACGGGTTCGCCTCCGCCAGCCGCACCAGGTCGAGCCGCTCGAGGAGCTCGTCGACCCGCGCCGCGACCTCCGCGGGCGTCCGGCGGAGCGCCCGGAGCCCGACCGCGAGCTCGTCGCGGACCGTCCCGGTGAGGAACTGGTGCTGCGGCGACTGGAACACCACGGACACGCGGCCGAGCAGCTCCCGGGAGCGCCAGGACCACGGGCCCCCGCGGAGGCCGTCGGCGAGCGCCGGGGCCGGCAGCACGCGGCCGCCGACCGGCGGCAGCAGACCGCCGAGGGTGAGCGCGAGCGTCGTCTTGCCGACGCCGTTGGGCCCCGTCAGGGCGGTGAGGCGCGCCGCCGGCAGCGCCGTGTCGGGCACGTCGAGCACGCCGCGCCGGTCACGGCCCACCACGAGGCGCTCGGTGGAGAGGATCGGGGCGGACGGGGCGAGCGGCGCGCGGCGGACGGCCGGCGAGCGCCCCGGCACCCACACGCCCCGGTCGGCGAGGAACCGTCCCTGCGCCTCGAGCACCGCCGCGGGGTCGCCGTCGGCGATCAGCGCGCCGCCCGGCCCGAGCACGACGACGCGGTCGACGACCTCGGCCCAGACGGCGACGCGGTGCTCGACCACGATGAGCGTCGCCCCGGTCGCGTCGACCGCGCCCGCCACGGCGTCGCGCACCTCGAGCACCCCGGCGGGGTCGAGGTTCGCGGTGGGCTCGTCGAGCAGGACGAGGTCGGGGCGCATGGCGAGGACGCCGGCCAGCGCGAGCCGCTGCTGCCGGCCTCCGGAGAGGCGCGTCGCGGCCGTGTCGAGCGGCACGTCGAGCCCGACGGCGGCGAGAGCGGCGGTCACCCGCGCCCTGACCTCGTCGGCGGGGACCCCGAGGTTCTCGGCCCCGAAGGCCGCGTCGTCGCCGACCCGAGGCAGGATCACCTGGGACTGCGGATCCTGCAGGACCAGCCCCGCCCGTCCGGGCACGGCCCTCGGCTGCCGGCCGTCGAGCGTGAGGCTCCCCCGGGACTCGCCCTGATCCTCGGCGAGGACGCCGGCGAGTGCCGCGAGCAGGGTCGACTTCCCGCTGCCGGACGGGCCGAGCAGCAGTACGCGCTCCCCCGCGGCGACCTCCAGGTCGAGCCCGTCGACGGCCCAGGGGCGGCGGCCGGCGTGCCGCCAGCCCCAGCCCCGCGCCTCGACGACGGCGGGCATCGGATCAGCCGACGCGCCGGGCGTCGCGGCCCGCTGCGAAGCGGGACAGCGCGCCGGTCCGGGCGAGCGCGCGCACGAGCAGCCACGACAGGAAGCCGAAGACGGCGCCGGCCACCATCGTGGACACCGCGTACACGGCGGCGAACAGCGGCGTGGACCCGGGGTAGTAGAGCAGCAGGTCCACCACCGTCTCGCCGAGGCCCGCGCCGGCGCCGGCCAGGAACGCGACGCCCGGGCCGAAGCGCCGGTAGAGCAGCAGGGCGAAGACCAGCTCGGCGCCGAGGCCCTGCACCGCGCCGGACAGCAGCGTGGTGACGCCCCACTGGTTGCCGACGAGCGCCTCGATCACCGCCGCGACGAGCTCCGCGTAGATCGCCGCGCCGGGACGGCGCACCACGAGTCCCGCGAGCACCCCGGCGAACAGCCACGGGCCGTTCACGAGGCCCTGCAGCCCGGGCAGCAGCGGCGTGAGCAGCGCGGCGGGCCCCTGGTACGCCACCGCCCACGCGATGAAGACGACGCTGCAGACCGCCGCGATCACGCTCGCGACGACGATGTCGACCACGCGCCAGGTGGTCCGGTTCCGTTCGAGGACGGTCATGGTGGTCGTGCCCTTCGTCAGGCACGGGCGGAGATGGAGAGGCCTC
>JAICSU010000165.1 GCA_025936735.1 Amnibacterium sp. | reverse complement strand
GTTGTAGCTCGCCCAGAGGTAGATCGCGACGATCGCGATCAGCACCACGAGGACGACGATCGGGATGACCAGGCCCCAGTCCATGGCGGGAGGCTAGGGCACGGCACTGCGGGATCGATGAGACTCGCGCGTCATCCTCCGTCCGGCGCTCCCGCCGGATGGGCTCCCGCCTAGGTCTCGCGCCGGTCGGTGTCGACGTTCGGGTCGAGCTCGTCCGCGCGGCGGAGTCGGCCGTCGACGTCCGACCGCATCCGCTCGGCGTCCGCTTGCTTCTCGGCGCCGGTGCGCTGCAGGCGCTCCGCCTCGACCTGCGCCTTCTGGGCGTCGGCCCTGGCGCGGTCGGCGTCCGCCTTGACCCGCATCGCCTCCGCCTCGCGGTCGCGGGTGGCGAGCTCGTCGTTGTGCGCGTCCTCGCGGATGCGCTGGGCCCGGTGCTCGTTGGCCCGGGCGACGACGCGGCCTCGCCGGGCGAGCAGGACCACGACGATCACGATTATGACGACCACCACGACGGCGATCACGATCCAGATCCAGGGTTGCACGACAGGCACCTCCTCCCCCGGTGATAGTCCCCTCCGGCATCCGCCGCTCGCGAGCGCGGGAAAGGTCCAGCCGAAGCACAGCGCACGATCAGTACATCCGCGCCCGTTCGCGTCGCGATTCGAGCCGCACGCGGTGACCGGGAGCGGCACGAATCGCGACTCGAGCGCGGGACCGCAGGGCGGCCCCCAGCGCTTCGCCCGTATCGTGAGCCCATGGCGCGCTCCCGGACGGCGATACTCGCGGAACTCGGCTCCCGGCCGACCATCGACGTCGAGGAGGAGATCGCGAAGCGGCGCGACTTCCTCGTCGCCTACCTCCGCGCGTCCCGCACGAGGGGCTTCGTGCTCGCCGTCAGCGGCGGCCAGGACTCCACCCTCGCCGGCAGGCTCTGCCAGCTCGCCGTGGAGCAGGCGCGGGAGCAGGGCCTCGACGCGACCCTGACCACCGTGCGGCTGCCCTACGGCGTGCAGACCGACGAGGACGACGCCCAGGCGGCGCTGCGCTTCATCGCACCGGACCTCGTCCGTACGGTCAACATCAAGGCCTCGGTCGACGCCCTCGCGGCGGACTACGAGCAGTCGGTGGGTGCGCCGCTCAGCGACTTCGCCAAGGGGAACGTCAAGGCGCGGA
Source organism: Amnibacterium sp. (assembly GCA_025936735.1). Taxonomy (GTDB): domain Bacteria; phylum Actinomycetota; class Actinomycetes; order Actinomycetales; family Microbacteriaceae; genus Amnibacterium. The sequence continues at coordinate 5,010 of JAICSU010000165.1, read as the reverse complement.
TCCGGATGGTGGTGCAGTACGCCATCGCGAGCGAGTCGGGCGCCCTCGTCGTCGGCACGGACCACGCGGCCGAAGCGGTCACGGGGTTCTTCACGAAGTTCGGCGACGGCGGGGTCGACATCACCCCGCTGAGCGGCCTGACGAAGAACCAGGGCGCATCGATCCTGAAGCACCTCGGCGCCCCGGAACGCCTCTACACGAAGGCGCCCACCGCGGACCTGCTCGACCTGCGCCCGGGCCAGACGGACGAGGAGAACCTCGGGATCGCGTACCGCGACATCGACGCCTACCTCCAGGGCGCCGACGTCGATCCGGACACGGCCGCCCGGATCGAGGAGCAGTTCCGCAAGACGGAGCACAAGCGCCGGCTCCCGGTGACGCCGTTCGACACCTGGTGGCAGGAGCAGTAGGTCCGCGGGCCATGGCGACCGTCGACTGGCTGCTGTTCGACGTCGGCGGCGTGCTGGAGGTCGTGGACGACGCGGCCTGGCCCACCCTGTTCGCCGAGCGGTGCGCGGCCCGGCTCGGCATGACACCCGAGGCGCTCGCGCAGCGGCTCGACGCGGCCGAGCTGCCCGACGCCGCCGTCCGCTCCGGGGTGGAGGAGGAGTACTGGAGCCGGTTCGGCGCCGCGATCGGCGCGGACGCCGAGACGCTGGCGGCGATGCGCGCCGACTTCTGGAACGCGTACTGCGGTACCGCGAACGAGGTGCTCCTGGCGGAGGCGCGGAGGCTGGTGGGCCGGGTCGGGCTCGCGATCCTGTCGAACTCGGGCGACGGCGCCCGGCGGGAGGAGGAGCGCCGCTACGGCTTCGCCGCCGTCTTCGACCCCATCTGCTACAGCCACGAGATCGGGGTGACGAAGCCGGATCCTCGAGCGTTCGAGATCGCGCTCGCCGCCATGGGCGCCGCGCCCGACCGAGTGCTGTTCATCGACGACGTTCCCGCGAACATCGAGGCGGCGCAGGCGCTCGGGATGCACGCCCACCACCACACGGACGATCCGACGACCCTCGCCGCCATCCGCTCGGCGATCGGGAGGCGCCGCTCGACCCGGGGGGAAGCGACGGTGATCTGACCCGATGACGGGGATCCCGCCCCGCTTCCGCCGTCGTTTCGTCGGATCACCGTCATTCGGGCCAGGCGCGATGAGACGCAGCCACCGAGCTCAGCCGGCCAGCACCCGCATCAGCACGCCTCCCGCGTCGTCGAGCCGCTCCGCGACCACCGAGACCGCCGCGACCGGCACGGGCCGGCGCCGGCGGACGGGGGCCGCCCACGCCGCGATCCCCTGCTGCTCGAGAGCAGCCAGCACGGCGTCGACGCGGTCGTCGGGCACCTCGGCGAGCGGCGCCCAGAACAGCGCCTCGAGCCCGTTGCCCCGCCCGAACGGTGAGAGCCAGTAGGCGCGGTCGAACTGCAACGGGTTCACCGCCTCGAGCGGGGCCTCGAACGAGGATGCGGCGGCGTTGCGACGGGGACCCGCCCCGGGCAGCGGGCGCCGCGGCAGGCCGAGCACCGCGGTCAGGGCGTAGCGCCAGAGCGCGGCGGAACGCCGGAGACCGCCTCCGCTCCGCCGCTGCCGCATCCGGTCCCCGTTCGCCCGTCGTGTCCATCCTGCGTCCCGAGCGCCCGCCGCGCGCCGCGGCACCTTCATGGGATCTGAGAAGCGTCCCCCTACCGTGACGGGCATGACGACCCCACCGAAGGCGACGCTCGGCGGCCGCGTCGGCGCGCTCGCGCGCATCGATCTCCCCCGCGGAGCGGCCCAGCCGTCCCCGCTGCGGTTCGTCCTCGCGACCGTCGTCGCGGTGGCCGGCTCCTTGCTCGCGTGCTGGCTGCTCGCCGCGGCGGCGCAGCTGCTCGTGCCCTCCACGCGTGGCTACGACCACTTCCGCTTCCCGGACTACGCCAAGCTCACCGTCATCGGCGTCGTGATCGCCTGCCTGGCGTGGCCGGTCGTCACCTGGTTCTCGTCCGAGGCGCGCCGCGTGTTCCTCGTGCTCGCCGTCCTCGTGACGGTCGCGAGCCTCGCGCCCGACGTGTGGATCGGCATCCACGGCCAGCCCGCCGCGGGCGTACTGACGCTGGTGCTCATGCACGTCGCGCTGCTCGTGGTCACCTACCCGGCGCTGGTGCTGATCGCGCCGCAGCGGCCGGTCCCCGCCTGATCAGCGGAGGCGTTCAGGCAGCGGGAGCGTCGGCCGCCGCGGCCGTCGCGTGCGTGACCGCGCCGTAGGCCAGGTGCGGGAGCACGTCGCTCGCCCAGTCCGTCAGCGACCAGGTGCGCGGATCCGTCACCCCGAGCGCCGTCATCGGGGCGTTGGACGCGACGAGCGCGACGCCGGCGGCGAGGAGGGTCCCGACCACCCCACCCGTCCGGATCCCGGCGGCGCGCGCGACCCCGACGAGCGCCCCCACGCCCACGCCGGTGGCGATGCCGAGCATCGGACCGAGTCCCGCCACGCGAGCGGAGCGCTGCTCGTCGTCGCCGGGGATCGGAACGCCGACCGCCTCGGCCAGCTTCTCGACGGACTTCTCGGGGGTGCTGCTGGCCGGTCTGGCGCGCAGCACCATGTCGAGATAGGTCGCGGCGTTCAAGGCGGTCGTCCCGGCCGCGCCGGCGGCGGCGCCGACCAGCAGGCCGCGGAGGAGTGATGTCATGGTTGCCCCTTCCGGCGTCCCTGCCAGCCTGCTGCTGCCGCCTGGAGGCGGGATGAGCCGGCACGGGGGCCGCGCCGCCGTCCCTGAAACTCCTCGGGACGTTCGCTGGCGGTCAGCAGAATGTCAACCGAGTAACGGCTGATCCTGAGCGCTTCGTGGTAGTTCCCTCTATGGAGAGGAGGAGCGGTGGACCAGATCCTGCCCGTGATCGTGAAGACCGTGCTCGGCGGCGTGCTCGTCGTCGCGTTCGCCGTGCTCGCGCAGACGCTGCAGCCGAAGCGGTTCGCGGGCGTGTTCGCCGCCGCCCCCTCCGTGGCGCTCGCCAGCCTTACCGTGACGGTGCTCGCCAAGGGGCCGTCGGATGCTCGCGCCGCATGCGCCGGGATGATCGCGGGCGCCGTGGGCTTCGTCGTCTACTGCCTGATCGCGCCGGCCGCGATGCGCCGGTGGCGCCCGCTGCCGGGGTCGATCTTCGCGCTGGCGGGCTGGCTCGCTGCGACCGCGGTGGTGCTGCCCGCGACCGCCGCCACGCCCGCCGCGAAGGCCGCTGTGGCCGCGGGGCTCGCCGGGGCCGAGCGCCGGCATCCCGACCGGCCACCCCTGCAGGTGCAGGCCAGCAAGCTCCGGGACGGGCGCCCCCGGGACTGGATCATCCGATTCGGGTTCGGCGCCGGCACCTCCCTGCTGGCGGCCGTGATCGGGGTGGTCGCGGGTCCCGTCGTCGGCGGCACCCTGCTCGCGTTCCCGGCGATCCTGCTCGCCAGCCTGACGATGGTCGCGAAGGAGGACGGCGCGGCACGCGGCCGTGACGACGCCCGCGGCGCGACCTTCGGGGCCCTCGGACTCGTCGCCTTCGCCGCCCTCGGCGCGATCTGCTTCGCCGCCCTGGCCACGCCGCTCGTCTTCGCGGTCTGCGCGGGAGGCTGGGCCGTCGCCGGGATCGGCAGCTTCCTCCTGGCCTGGCGGCTGGGGGCCGGCGCGGACGAGCCGACGTGAGCCCGCGATCGGCGGGGCGCCGGTGGCTCGCGGGCGGCCTCGTGGCCGCGGCGTGCCTCGCCACGGCGGGGTGCTCGCCGGTCTACTCGCCGCCGGGGCAGCTGGCCCAGTCCGCGTCCGACGCCTCCGCGCAGACGCAGACCGCCGCCCTCACGCTCCACCTCGCCGCGACGCAGCAGCTCCTCCCGCCGGCCGCCGAGACCGCATTGAGCGACGCGACCCAGAAGCTCGGGCAGGACGCCTCCGCCCTCACGTCGGCGGACGTGTCGGGCGACCTCGCCGCCGCCCGAGGGCGGATCCTCGACCGGCTCCGCACCGGCGAGGACCTCGTCATCCAGGCGCGCCGGCTGGTCGATTCGCAGGCCGGCCCCCGTGCGACGGACGCCGTCGTGCACCGGCTGCAGGCGACCGCGACGGCCCTGAACGCTCTCGGGCAGAAGCTGCAGGCGTCGGGATGAAGGCGGTGCTGGGGCTCGCACTCGGGGTGCTGACCGCGATCGGCGGCTTCGTCGACATCGGCGACCTCGTCACGAGCAGCGTGGTCGGCTCCCGCTTCGGCCTCACCCTGGTCTGGGTCATCGTGGTCGGCGTGGTCGGCATCTGCCTGTTCGCCCAGATGTCCGGCCGGGTGGCGGCCGTGAGCGGGCGCGCGACCTTCGAGATCATCCGCGAGCGCCTCGGCGCGCGGGTCGGCTTCGCCAACCTCGCGGCCTCCTTCCTGATCAACCTGATGACGCTGACCGCGGAGGTCGGCGGCATCGCGCTCTCGCTCCAGCTGGCGAGCGGCATCCAGCCGGTGCTCTGGGTCCCCGTCGCCGCGATCGCGGTGTGGCTCGTGATCTGGCGGGTGAAGTTCTCCGTGCTCGAGAACGTCACCGGCCTGCTCGGCCTCGCCCTGGTCGTGTTCGCCGTCGCGGTCTTCCTCCTTCATCCGGACTGGCACGCGCTCGGCAGCCAGCTCGCGCTCCAGGCGCCGCCTCAGAGCTCCGAGGCCCCGGTCACCTACTGGTACTTCGCGATCGCGCTCTTCGGATCCGCGATGACCCCGTACGAGGTGTTCTTCTTCTCGTCCGGCGCCGTCGAGGAGCACTGGACCCCGAAGGACCTCGGCCAGTCCCGCGTCAACGTGCTCGTCGGCTTCCCCCTCGGCGGCCTGCTCTCGATCGCGATCGCCGTCACGGCGGCCGTCGTGCTGCTGCCCCAGCAGATCCAGGTCAGCTCGCTGTCGCAGGTGCTGCTGCCCGTCGCGCAGGCCGGCGGCACGATCGCGGTCATCGTGGCGCTGCTCGGCTTCGTCGCCGCCACCTTCGGGGCCGCCCTCGAGACGACGCTGTCCTCGGGCTACTCGCT
>JAICSU010000013.1 GCA_025936735.1 Amnibacterium sp. | reverse complement strand
CTCATCGGCCTCGCGGTGGGTGACGCCCTCGGCATGCCCACGCAGGGATACTCGCCCGACCGGATCCGCTCGACGGTCGGCCAGGTGTCGGGCCTGCTGCCGGCACCGGCCGACCACCCGATCGCGGCCGGCCTGCCGGCGGGATCCGTCACCGACGACACCGAGCAGGCGCTCCTGCTCGCCGACCTGCTCATCGAGGACCGTGGACGCGTCGATCCCACCCGGTTCGCCGGCCGCCTCGCCGACTGGGAGGACCGGATGCGCGAGCGGGGCTCCCTCGACCTGCTGGGACCGTCGACCCGGCGGGCGGTGCGGGCGGTGCAGGGCGGCGTTCCGCCCGAGCTCGCCGGGACGACCGGCACCACCAACGGGGCGGCGATGCGGATCGCGCCCGTCGGGATCGCGACCGGGCCGGACGACCTCCCCGCGCTGCTCGACAGGGTCGAGGAAGCATGCCTCGTCAGTCATGCGACGTCGGTGGCGATCGCCGGCGCGGCCGCGGTCGCCGCCGCCGTCTCCGCCGGCATCGAGGGGTGGCCGCCGGGCGAGGTGCTCGCCCTCGCGGTCCGCGCGGCCGCGGACGGCGCCCGGCGCGGCACCTGGGCCGCGGGAGCGGATGTGGCGAGCCGCATCGCGTGGGTGCTGGGCGATGCGGCCGTGCCCGGCCGCGCGCGCCCGGTGCCGGAGCTGGTCGCGCTCGTGGGCACGAGCCTCGCCACCCAGGAGTCCGTGCCGGTCGCGTTCGGGATGCTCGCGCTGCATCCGGACGACCCCTGGGCGGCCTGCTGCGAGGCGGCGGCCCTCGGCGGCGACACGGACACCATCGCGGCCATGGTGGGCGCGATCGGCGGCGCGGCCCAGGGTGCCGCCGCGTTCCCGGCGGACGGGGTGGCGACCGTCCTCGCCGTCAACGGCCTCGATCTCGAGGGCCGCGCCGACGCCCTGCTCGCGCTGCGGTGACCCGCCGCGTCGTCACCCTCGGCAACGCCGTCGTCGATCTCGTCGCGGCGGTTCCGGTGCTGCCCGCCCGCGGCGGCGACGTCGTCGCGACCGACGGCGGTCCCGCCGCCGGCGGTGGCGGGCTGCGGGTCGTGCTCGCCGTGCGTGCCGCGGGCGGCGCTGCGGCCTTCGCCGGCCGGATCGGCACCGGTCCGCTCGGCCGGACCGTGGGCTCGGCGCTCAAGGCGGCCCGCATCCCCGTGCTCACGCCGGCGGTGCGGGACCGCGACACGGGTCTGGCGGTGACCCTCGTCGAGCCCGACGGCGAGCGCACCTTCGTCACCCTGCCGGGTGCCGAGCTCGCCGACCCGGTGCTCGACGGGGTCCGCTTCCGTCACGACGACCTCGTCCACGTCTCGGGTTACGGGCTGCAGGTCCCGTCCCGCACGGCCGCCATCGCCCGGGCGCTCGCCGCCCTCCCGCCCGCCGCGACCGTGCTCCACGATCCCGGCCCGCTCGGCGTCCGCGGCCACGGGGCCGCCGTCCTGGCCCGCGTCGACTGGTGGAGCGGCACCGCGGCGGAGGCGGCCACCGCCACGGGCCTCGCGGACCCGGGCGGCGCCGCGTCGGCGCTGGCCGCCCGGGTGCGCCGGGGCGCCGTGGTGCGGCGCGGTCCCGCCGGCTGCGTGCTCGCCCTGCCCGGTGCGGACCCTCTCGACATCCCCGCCCCGCGGGTCCCGGTCCGCTCGACGAACGGAGCCGGCGACACCCATGTCGGCGCCTTCCTCGCCGCGCTCGCCACTGGCGCAGACCCCCTGGCGGCGGCGTCGAGCGCGAACGCGGCCGCCGCGGCGTTGGTGTCCCGCTGACCGCGTCGTCAGACCGCGGCGCGCTCCCGCTCGGCGGCCTCGCGCTCGGCGAGGTAGCCGGCGATCTCGGTGTGCACCCGGCGCTCGGTGATGAAGGAGAGGAACGGCACGACACCGCCCGCCGCGATGACCAGGAAGCGGGTGATGGGGTAGCGCATGACGGTGATCAGCACGAAGTCGCTGATGAGGTAGATCAGGTAGAGGTACCCGTGCACGTACTGGATCGTCGCCGACAGGTTGAACCCGTGCATCTGGCTCGACGGCACCAGCGCCAGGAACCCGTACGGGCCACCGAGCTGCAGCTCGACGCCGAAGACGTACTTGGCGACGATCTCCACGCAGAGCAGCAGCAGCGCGACGCCGGTGGCGTACGCGAACGTCTTGTAGAAGAGCAGGCTGCGGCGGATGGTCGGGAAGTCCCGGGTGGGCGGCACCCTGAGCGGCGTGGTGGGCATCGGGAGTCGATGCTACGCGGGTCCTCCGCCCCCGCCGGGCGCCCCCGATCCCACGTGCAGGTGCTCGGCATCCACCGGATCGGCGTTCTCCTGCTCCCACCTGTCGCGGACCAGCCGGTACCAGACGTAGAACGCCGCGATCGCGAAGAGGGCCCACTCCGCCGCGTAGAAGAGGTTGAGGAAGTTGAGCTCCACCTGCTCCTCCGGTCGCGGCGAGTAGATCGTGGTGAGGCCGGAGGGCGCGGCGCGCAGGGTCAGCACCCCCTCGTACACCGGGACCTGCGGACTGCGCCAGAGGTTGATGAGCCGAGCGGTCGAGACGGCCGAGAGGGCGGTGGGCGATCCCGCCGTCGTCGGCTCGGCCGGGTCGCTGTCGATGTAGCGGCCGGTGATCGTCCCGTCGCCGGGCGCATCGGCGTTCAGCCGGGCGGCGACCCGGTCGGCCGCGACCCGGTCCTTCGCCCAGCCGAGTCCCACGGCGAGGCTCGCGTGCGCGGGTCCGTCGACGAGCGCGTGGCCGACGACCCAGTACCCGCGGTCACCGCGGTTGAGCCGGTCGGCGGCGACGAGGAAGTCCCCCGGCACCCACGAGGCCCTGGTCGTCACGAGCTGCCCGACGGACGCGTCCGTCTGCTGCGACTGGGGACGCGCGACGGCGGAGAGCGCCTTCACCGTCTCGGTCGGCCGGACGATCACCGTGCCGGCCTGGACGGCCCGCCCGAGCTGCCACTGCCCGAGTGCGGCGAACACCGCGGCGACGAGGAGGGCGAGCAGGAGGTAGCCCAGGGAGCGGGGCCGCAGCATCTCCTGACGGAGCGTGCGGCGTCCCGCGTCCGCTGGGCGGACCTCCGTCACGCCGCCTGCACGATCTCCGGCGCCTCGAGTCGCACGCGGTCCGCGGACTCGTCGTCCGGCATGGTCTGGCTCTCGCGCTCGGCCCGCACCCGCTGCAGGTAGGTCTCGACCTCGAGCCGCTCGTGCTCCTCGTCCCAGCCGAGCACCTCGGCCATCAGCCGCGCCGCGACCGGGGCGGCGGAGACCCCGCGGTCCCAGGCCTCGATCGAGATGCGGGTGCGCCGGGCGAGCACGTCGTCCAGGTGCAGGGCTCCCTCGCGCGTCGTGGCGTAGACGATCTCGGCCTGCAGGTAGTCGTCCGCACCCGGCACGGGCGCGGCGAGCTCCGGCCGCTCGTCCACGAGGGCGAGCACCTCCTCGGCGAGCGTGCCGAACCGGTTGAGCAGGTGCTCGACGCGGGCCGGGTGCAGCTTGTGGCGGGCAGCGATGGCGCTCCGCTGGTTCCACGCCGCCTCGTACCCTTCCGCCCCCACGAGCGCGATGTTCTCGGTGACGGACGCCGGGATCCGGCCGTCGAGCGCCGCGACGGCCGCGTCGATCGCGTCCTTCGCCATGACCCGGTAGGTGGTCCACTTGCCGCCCGCGATGACGACGAGGCCCGGAACGGAGTGCGCGACGATGTGCTCGCGGGACAGCTGGCTCGTCTGCTCGCTCTCGCCGGCGAGCAGCGGACGCAGTCCCGCGTAGACCCCCTCGACGTCGTCGCGGGTGAGGGGGACGGCGAGCACCCGGTTGATGTGCTCCAGGATGTAGTCGATGTCGGCCGCCGTCGCCGCGGGGTGCGCCTTGTCGAGGTGCCAGTCGGTGTCGGTGGTGCCGAGGATCCAGTGCCGGCCCCACGGGATCACGAACAGCACGCTCTTCTCCGTGCGGAGGATCATCCCGAGCGTCGACTGGATGCGATCGCGGGGCACGACCAGATGGACCCCCTTGCTCGCGCGGACGTGGAACTGGCCGCGCTCACCGACGAGCGCCTGGGTGTCGTCCGTCCAGACACCGGTGGCGTTGACGACCTGCTTGGCCCGGATGTCGAAGCGCTCGCCGGACTCGAGGTCGTGCGCCTGCACGCCGACCACGCGCTCACCCACCTTGAGGAAGCCCTCCACCCGCACGCGGGTGGCCATGTGGGCGCCGTACCGCGCCGCAGTGCGGGCCACGGTCGCCCCGTAGCGGGCGTCGTCGACCTGCGCGTCGTAGTAGGTGAGGCCGCCGACCATCGCCCCCTTCTTCAGCGAGGGGATCGCCTGGTACAGCTGCCGGCGGGTGAGGTGGCGGTGGTGCGGCACGCCGGGCGGCCGGCCGCCGGTCCAGCTGAAGGCGTCGTACATCGCCATCCCCGCACCGATGTAGAAACGCTCCCACAGGTGATGGGTGAGCGGGAACAGGAACCGCACGGGCTTCACGAGGTGCGGCGCGATGCGCTGCAGCAGCAGCCCGCGCTCGATCAGCGCCTCACGCACGAGCGTGAAGTTCAGCTGCTCGAGGTACCGGATGCCGCCGTGCACGAGCTTCGAGGATCGGCTGGAGGTGCCGGCGGACCAGTCGCGGGCCTCCACGAGGCCCACGGAGAGGCCGCGGGTCACCGCGTCGAGGGCGGAGCCCACCCCGACGATGCCACCGCCCACGACCAGGATGTCGAGCTCGTGCTCGCGCATCGCCGCGATCGCGGCCTTGCGCTGCTCGGGGCCGAGGCCGTCCGCCCCGGTCGGGATGGTGGTGCGGGCGTGGTCCGAGGGTGTCGGAATCGTCGTCGTCATCGATGCATCGTCCCTTCCGGGGCGGACTCTACTCGCGCAGCCTGGTGCCGCTCCCGGGTGTTCCGTCGCTCGGGCGGCGGTCACGCGTACGGGGCGACGACCACCTCGATGCGCTGGAACTCCTTCAGGTCCGAGTACCCGGTGGTGGCCATCGCGCGGCGCAGCGCGCCCGCCAGGTTCACCGTGCCGTCCGGCACCTGCGCCGGGCCGAACAGCACCTCCTCGAGGGTGCCGACCTGGCCGACCCAGACGCGGCGGCCGCGAGGGAGCTGCTCGTGGTGGGCCTCGAGGCCCCAGTGCCAGCCGCCGCCCGGCGCCTCGGTCGCGCGGGCCAGGGTCGTGCCGAGCATCACGGCGTCCGCACCCATGGCGACCGCCTTGACGATGTCGCCCGAGTTGCCGAGGCCGCCGTCGGCGATGACGTGGACGTAGCGTCCGCCGGACTCGTCGAGGTAGTCGCGCCGTGCGCCGGCGACGTCGGCCACAGCGGTCGCCATCGGCGCGTGGATGCCGAGAGCGGCTCGCGTGGTGGACGCCGCGCCGCCGCCGAAGCCGACGAGCACCCCGGCCGCGCCGGTGCGCATGAGGTGCAGCGCGGCGGTGTAGGTCGCGGCGCCGCCGACGATCACCGGCACGTCGAGCTCGTAGATGAAGCGCTTGAGGTCGAGGGGCGCGCTCGCCTTGGAGACGTGCTCGGCGGAGACGGTGGTGCCGCGGATGACGAACAGGTCGACGCCCGCCTCGAGCACCGTGTCCGAGAACTCGCGGGTGCGCTGCGGGGACAGCGCCGCGGCGACGGGCACGCCCGCGGCCCGGATCTCCGCGATGCGCGCCGTGATGAGGTCGGCCCGGATCGGTGCCCGGTACAGCTCCTGCATCCGGGCCGTCGCGGTCTCCGCCGGCAGCTCGCGGATCTCGGCGAGCACCGGCTCCGGGTCCTCGTACCGGGTCCAGAGCCCCTCGAGCCCGAGGACGCCGAGGCCGCCGGCCCGCCCGATGGCCACCGCGGTGGCGGGCGACGTGACGGAGTCCATCGGCGCGGACAGGAACGGCACGGCGAAGGGGTAGGCGTCGATCGTCCAGGCGATCGACACGTCCTCGGGATCCCGGGTGCGGCGCGACGGGACGACGGCGACGTCGTCGAACGCGTAGACGCGGCGCCCGCGCTTCGCGCGGCCGATCTCGAAGTCCATGCTCACGCCGCGAGCCTAGCGACGGCGGCCGATGGCGGCCGCGGCGCGGCGCCCCCCGGATCCGCTCCCCGGTCGGGAGAGTGGCGGCGTGGCCCGCATCCTGATCACGAGCGCCCGGCAGGCCGGCTTCGTCCTGCCGCTGCTGCAGGTCGCGCGGGCGCTGATCGCGCGTGGCGACGAGGTGACCGTCCTCACCGGTTCCGCGTTCGCGCCGGAGGTGGAGGCGGCGGGCGCCCGCTTCGCCCGGCTCCCCTACGACGACGTCGCGCCACCTCCGGCCGTGCGGCCCGCCGGCAATCGCAGCGGGGTGCGGGAGATCGGCCGCCTGCTCGAGCGCCTCTTCCTCGACCCGATCGAGGTCGACCACCGCACCGTGCTCACGCTGAGCGCCTCCCTCGGCATCGACGCGGTCATCACGGAGCCGCTCTTCGTCGGCTCGTCGATCATCGGCCTGCTGCCGCGCGGGGAGCGGCCCGCCGTGCTGTCGATCGGCTTCTTCCCCCTGCCCTTCTCGAGCCGCGACACCGCGCCCTACGGACTCGGGCTCGCCCCCATCGACGAGCCGCTGAACACCATCCGGAACGGCCTGCTGCGGGTCGGCACCGACGTCGCCGTCTTCGGCGGCCTCCGCCGGCGGTTCGCGGAGGAGGTGCGCCGGCTCACCGGCGCCACCGTGCACGGCTCGCTGTTCGACATCGCGCTGAGCCCCGACGCGTTCGCGCAGATGACCGTGCCGCAGTTCGAGTTCCCCCGCCGCGACCTCTCCCCGAAGGTGCGGTTCGTCGGCCCGCTCCCGCCGCCGCCCCTCGGCGAGCTGCCGTCGTGGTGGGACTACGGCGACCGCACGCCCATCGTGCACGTGACCCAGGGCACCTACGCGAACGCGGATCCGACGGAGCTGATCGTGCCGACGATCCGGGCGCTCGCGGACGCGCCGCTCCGGGTCGTGGTGACGACGGGCGGCCCGGATCCGTCGACCGTCGCCACGGCGTACGGGGAGCCGCTGCCGGCGAACGTGCGCGTCGAGCGCTTCCTGCCGTACGACCACCTGCTCGCCGCGTCGAGCGTGGTCGTCACGAACGGCGGGTACGGCACCGTGCATCACGCCCTCCGCTGGGGCGTGCCGCTCGTCGTGTCCGGCACCACCGAGGACAAGGTCGAGGTGAACGCCCGCGTCGCCTGGGCCGGGGTCGGCATCGACCTGAAGCAGCAGCGCCCCCACCCGGACGCGATCCGGCAGGCGGTCGGCGCCGTGATGGCGGATCCAACCCACCGGCGAGCGGCGACGCGCATCGCGTCCGCGATCGCGGCGACCGATCCGGTGGCGGACCTGCTCGCTCTCGTCGAGGAGGTGATCGCGGCGAACCGCGCGACGGAATAGCCCGCCCGAGATCGCGCCGTTCCGGAGAAATCGGGTCACACGCCGCGTCCGGACGCGCGGAGGCGGCGTGTCGCGCCAGAACTCCGGAACGGCGCGACTACCTCGGCAGCAGCGCGATGCGCCCCGTCACCGTCCGGGCGTCGAGGCGGTAGGCCGGCAGCACGCCCGGCCCGCAGGCCGCCGTGCCGATGCCGTGCTCGGCGAGGTCGATGACGAGCCGGCACCGGCCCGCGGCGTCCGGCAGGTCGATCGGATGCGCGGCGGCCGCCAGCTCCGCGGACGTCCACGGGCTCGCCGTGAAGCTGAAGCCGTCCCCGGTGACCGTGAAGCCGGCACCGGGCGCTCCGACGTCGAGCCGGGTGCAGCCGGCGCGCGAGCCGTTCTCCTGCGGCCGGACGTACTCCGTGTGCAGGTCGAGCACGTCGCCGACCCGCCAGTGCCCGAGCCGCTGGGCACCGCCGGTGTCCGGGTAGCGCTGGCCGGGGCCGTAGCCGTCCCAGGCGATGCCCTCCGGCCGGTACGGCAGCGCGAACTCGAGGCCCACGCGGGCCCAGCCGAACGGCCACTCGCCGTGCGGCTCGACGGTCACCTCGAGGCCGACCGCCCGCCCGTCCGACGTCCAGCGCTCGGTGACGACGACGTGGGCGTCGGTCGCCGCCGGCCCGACGCGCGTGACCACCTCGACGGCGTCGTCCGTCGCGGTGACGGAGAGCACCCGGCGCCGCAGCCGGTGCAGCCCCTCCCGGTGCCAGCCGTCCCCGTCGGAGGGCAGCCCCTGGCGCTCCTTCGCGACGCCGCGGTCGTTGTCGGTCGGGGCGCGCCAGAGGGTGAGCTCCGGCCCGGGCACGGGCACGCCGCCGACGGTGACGAGGCGTCCCGTCACCGCGTCGAGCTCGGCGGGGCCGAGCGTCAGCCGGCGTCCGTGCTGCGTCGGTGCCGCCCCGGGCTCGGGGGGCTGCGGCGCGGGCAGCGCTCCCGCCTGCGCCCACGCGAGCTCGTGGCCGGCGTCCGCCCAGGCGGTCGGCGCGGACGTGAGGAGGCGGACGGTGAGCACGCCGTCGCCCCTCGCCTCCGCGGGCAGCGCCGCCTCGGCCGTCGCCTGCGGCTCGACCTCCGGCAGCGGAACCGTCCCCGCTGCGCCGCCCTCGACGGACCACTCCAGGACGAGGCCGTCGAGGCCCCGGAAGTCGAAGGCGTTCCGGATGCGCACGGCCGAGCGGTCGTCCGTCACCTCCAGGTGCACCGGCTCGTACGCCTTCTTCAGGTCGGCGAGCCCCGGGCGGGGGTTCCGGTCGGCGTCGACGAGCCCGTCCGCCACGAAGTTGCCGTCGTGGAGCGGCTCACCGAAGTCGCCGCCGTAGGCGAACCAGGTGCGGCCGTCCGGCGTCGTCCTGCGGATGCCGTGCTCGAGCCACTCCCACACGAACCCGCCCTGCGTGCGCGGGTAGCGGCGGAAGCTCGCCTCGTACTCGTCGATGCCGCCCGGCCCGTTCCCCATGGCGTGGATGTACTCGCACTGCAGGAAGGGCAGTGCCCGGCGATGCGCGTCCGCCGCCGCGTCCGGCAGCGGTTCCTCCGCCTGCCGTCCGATCGCGTCGACCTCGTCCTGATGGGCGTACATGCGCGAGTAGACGTCGACGTAGGTGCTCGACCAGTCGCCCTCGTAGTGCACCGGCCGGGACGGGTCGAGCTCGTGGGCGAGCCGCGCGGACGCCTCGAGGTTGCGCCCCGTGCCGGCCTCGTTGCCGAGGGACCAGAGGATCACGCTCGGATGGTTGCGGTCCCGCGAGACGGTTCGGCGCATCCGGTCGAGGTAGGCCGGCTCCCAGGCCGGGTCGTCACTCGGGTTGCCGCGCCAGTCCACGTGGATGAAGCCGTGCGTCTCGAGGTCGCACTCGTCGATGAGGTAGAAGCCGAGCTCGTCGGCGAGGCCCGGTAGGTCGGGGTGCGGCGGGTAGTGGGAGGTGCGGATCGCGTTCACGTTGTGCCGCTTCATGAGCAGCAGCTCCGCCCGCACGACCTCCGGCGGGATCACGCGGCCGAGGTCCGGATGGTGCTCGTGCCGGTTCACGCCGCGGAAGCGGATGCGCCGGCCGTTCACCTTCAGCTGGGCGTCCTCGATCGTGATCGTGCGGAAGCCGACCCGGATGGTCGCGATCTCGGCCGGCGTGCGCACGACGACGTCGAGGAGGTCGGGCGTCTCGGCCGTCCACGGCCGGGCCCCGTCGATACGGTGCTCCACGCCCGCAGGGAGGTCCTCGAGGCCGAGCGACGGGACGGACACCGTCGCCTCCGCGCCGTCGCGCGTGGTCGCCTCGACGCGGAGGAGGCCCGCCCCGTCGGCCCAGTCGGCGTGCACGACGACGTCCACGAGTCCCCCGGCGGGCGCGGCCTGCAGGGTGACGTCCCGGAAGACCCCGGGCAGCCACCACATGTCCTGGTCCTCGAGGTAGCTCGAAGCCGACCACTGCGTCACGCGCAGCGCGAGGACGTTCTCGCCCTCGACGAGCGCCTCCGTCGCGTCGAACTCGTGGACGAGCCGGCTGCCGCGCGTCGTCCCGAGGTGGCGCCCGTTCAGCCACACCTCCCCCGCGTTGTCGACGCCGTCGAGCCGGAGGACAGCGGGGCCGCCGCTCCAGTCGAAGCGCCGGCGGAAGTCGCCGACCGGGTTCTCGTCCGGCGGGTTCGGCGGGTCGACGGGGAACGGGAAGACCGTGTTCGTGTACGCGGGGGCGCCGTGGCCGGCCATCGGCCAGCTCGACGGCACCTCGATGGAACCCCACCCGTTGTCGTCGAACCCCGGCTCGCCGACCCCGTCGGGGGCGTCGGCGACCGACGGCGACAGCAGGAACCGCCACGAGCCGTTCAGGCTCAGGACGGGGGCGTCGGTGGTGAACCGGGCGCGGGGCGGCAGCGCTCCGGTCCCGACGATCGCGGTGAGCTCCAGCACGGTTCCTCCGGTCATGCGTCGGCGGTGAGGGTGACGAGGAGCGCCTGCTCCGGGTTCAGGATCGGCATCGGCAGCCCCAGCACGCCGAGCAGCCGGCCGCTGAGGAGCGGGGAGGCGTCCGTCCAGGCGACGCCCGTGCGCTCGTTGACCGCGTTCGGGCCGAGCGGCAGGGCGAGCTCGACCCGGTACGCGCGGTCGGGGTCCAGGCCGCCGAACCGCACGGGCAGCGGCACCTCGTTCGCGCTCGTCGCGAGTGCCGCGATCGAGAAGAGGGCCCGCGAGCCGTCCGGCGCCACCACGCCCGTGACCTGGACCGCCGGGTCGGGGTGGTCCATCCGCACCATGCGGCCGGTCGCGATCAGGTCGCGCTGCGCCTTGTAGACGCGGATGGCGGCGGCGAGCCGGTCGCGATCGTCGTCGGTGGCCTGGCGGATGTCCCACTCGATGCCGAAGTGGCCGAACATGGCCGTGATCGCCCGGAAGCCGAGGTCGTGCACGCGGCCCGTGCTGTGCGACTCGGTGGGGCCCACGTGGGCGCCGACGAGCTCCGGCGGCACGAGCAGCTCCGTCCAGCGCTGGATCGTCTGGCGCTCGAGGGCGTCGTTCGTGTCCGAGGTCCAGATCCGGTCGGTCCGGGCGAGGATCCCGAGGTCGACCCGGGCACCCCCGGACGAGCAGCTCTCGATCTCCACCCGCGGATGCCGGCGGCGCAGCTCGTCGAACAGACGGTAGACGGCGAGGGTCTGCTCCCGCGTCGAGGCGACCCCGTCGTGGCCGAGCTCGAGCTGGTCCCGGTTCTGGTCCCACTTCAGGTAGTCGATCGCGTTCTCGCTGAGGATCGCGTCGAGCGCCTCGAGGATGTGCTGCCACGCCTCCGGGTTCGCGAGGTCGACCACCTGCTGGTGCCGCCAGTCGATCGGCATCCGGTCGCCGGGCTTCGAGATCCAGTCCGGGTGCTCGCGGGCGAGGTCGGAGTCCTCGTTGATCATCTCGGGCTCGACCCAGAGCCCGAACTGCATCCCGCGGTCCCGCACGTGCTCGATGAGCGGCGTGAGGCCGCCGGGCCAGACGGTCTCGTCGACGAGCCAGTCCCCGAGTCCCGCCCGGTCGTGCCTGCGGCCCTTGAACCAGCCGTCGTCGAGCACGAACCGCTCCACCCCGACGGCGGCGGCGGTGTCGGCGAGCTCCTTCAGGGTGTCGAGGTCGTGGTCGAAGTAGACGGCCTCCCACGTGTTGAGCACGACGGGCCGGGGCGAGGTCGGATGCGAGGGCCGGGCCCGCAGCCAGTCGTGGAAGCGGGCGCTGACGCCGTCGAGGCCGGCGTCGGACCAGGCGGCGTAGACCGTCGGCGCACGGTACTCGCCGCCCGGCTCGAGCACGACCTCGCCGGGCTTCAGCAGCTCGCCGACGCCGAGCACCGTGTCGCCGCCCGCGGTCCGCTCGACGTACGACTCGTGGTCGCCGCTCCACCCGAGGTGCAGCGCCCACACCTCGCCGTGGCGGGAGCCGAAGCCGGCGGTCCCGGCGGCGATCACGGCGGTCGCGTCGTGGCCGGTGCGCCCGTGGCGGCCGCTGCGTACCCACGTGCCCTGCTGGATCGGCCGGCGTTGGGGATGCTTCTCCCGGATCCACCGGCCGGTCGTGTCCAGGGACTCGGTGGCGTGTGCCGGGACCGGGAGCACGACGTCGGCCTGCTCGAGCGAATAGGGCGCGTCGCCCGTGTTCCGCACGGCCGAGTCGACGAGGAGCAGCCCGGACGGGGCGAGCGCGAGCCGGACCTCCACCTCGAGGCCGGCCTCCGGGTCCGCGAGCCGGAGGGTCAGCGTCGCCGCATCGCCGTCGCTGCCGGTCAGGGCGAACCGCGGGGAGAAGTCCCGGCCCGAGCGGCTGCCCCGGACCGCGGGGCGGCCACGCCAGCCTCGGGCGAGCTGCGGCAGGAGGCTCGGCCGCACGGGTTCGTCGAACATCGACCGGGCGACGGCGGGCAGCAGCAGGGCCGGGTCGATCTCGACCGCGCCGGGGTCGGCGCCCCAGTGCACGACGACGGGGTCGTCCCCGCTGGTGTCGACGACGAGCGCGACGCCGCCGGCGGTGATGCGATGCAGTTCGGGCATGGGTCCTCCCCCGGTGCGTGCGGACGCGGGTGCGGCGGGGGACCCGCCGGTCCCCCGCCGCACCATCCTCGATCAGCCCTTGTTGGCGCCGAGTGTGAGCCCGGCGATGAACTGGCGCTGCAGCGCCAGGTAGATCACCAGGGTCGGGATCACCGTGATGACCGCCCCCGCCGCCAGCAGGTTGTAGTTCGAGAGGAACTCCCCCTGCAGGTTGTTGATCGCGGTCGTGATCGGCAGGCGGTTGCCCGACTGGATGAGGATCAGCGGCCAGAAGTAGTCGTTGTAGATGAAGATGACCTCGAGCGTGCCGAGCGCCGCGAGCGCGGGACGCGTGAGGGGCATGATGATGCCCCAGTACTGCGTCCACACCCCCGCGCCGTCGACGCGCGCCGCCTCGGACAGCTCGATCGGGATGGCCTTCATGTAGTTCGAGAGCACGAACGTGCAGAAGCCGATCTGGAAGGCCGTGTTCGCGGCGACCACGCTGTAGAGCTGGTTCAGCATCGTGCCGGAGTCCGACAGCCAGTACGGCAGCTGCACGAGCTTGAACATCTCGAACAGCGGCGTCGCGAGCACCTGCGGGGGCAGCAGGTTGCCGGCCGTGAACATGATGAGCAGCGTCACGTTGAACCGCCACGAGAACCGGCTCACGGCGAACGCCATCATCGAGGCGAAGAGCAGGGTGAGGATCACCGTCGGGATGGTGATCAGCACCGAGTTCCCGAAGTAGTTGATGAAGCCGCCCTGGGTCCACGCCTGCACGTAGTTCCCGAGGTCGAAGTGGCCGGCGATGCTGAAGTAGCCGTACTTGTCGGTGTCGGCCTTCGGCCGCAGCGACGTGTAGACCGCCCACAGCAGCGGGATCAGCCAGATCACCGCCATGACGGTGAGGAACAGGTAGGTCGGCCAGACCGTGCCGCCCCGCTTCGATCGGGACCGCGAGAGCGCCCGGTCCCGCACCTCGTCCTTCGGCCGCGCCGCTGTGGCGGTCGATGTCGTCGACGTCATGCGCTCACCGCTCCTTCGTGCTGAACGTGCGGGACAGGTAGATCACGATCGGCACGAGCGAGATCACCAGCAGCACCACCGCGAAGGCGGAGCCGATGCCGATCACCTGCGTCTCCCCGACGAGGTACTGCACGACGAGCACCGAGAGGAGCTCGAGACCATTCGTGCCGTGGTTGATCACGTAGACGATGTCGAACGCCCGGAGCGACTCGATGACCGTGATCACGACGATGATCACGTTCGTCGGCGCCATCGCCGGGAAGACGACCCGGAAGAAGGTCTGCCGTCCGTTCGCGCCGTCCAGCGAGGACGCCTCGCGCAGGGAGGGATCGACTCCCTTCAGGCCCGCCAGGTACAGGATCATGATGTAGCCCGCGTGGCGCCAGGTCGCCGCGACGAGCGCCGCCCACAGGTTGACGCTCGAGTTGCCGAACCAGTCGATCGCGTGTGCGGTGCCGTGCGTCCCGAGGAGGTAGTCCAGGAGGCCGTTCTGCGGCGAGTAGATGAGCTCCCAGATGATGCCGATCAGCGCCAGCGACAGCATCACCGGCATGAAGAAGATCGTCTGGTAGATGCGCGTGCCGCGGATCTTCTGGTCGAGCAGAACCGCGAGCAGCAGCCCCAACGGGGTGCCGATCACGGCGAGGAAGGCCAGCCACGCCACGTTGTGCAGCACGGCGGGCCAGAACTGCGGTGACTGCTCGAAGACGAACTTGTAGTTGACCAGTCCGTTGCCGTGGATGTCGGACAGGGCGAGCCCGTCCCACTTGGCGAACGAGAGCCCGATGGACGCGAGCGTGGGGATCCAGACCAGCACGGCCTGGATCAGCGTCGGGATCGCGATCATCACGCCGAGGACGATGCGATCCCGGGTGGTGAGCTGGCGCAGGCGCCGACGCCGGGCCGGGGGGTTGACCCCCGACCCGGCCTCGGTGTCACCGAGCGCGACGAGTGGCGCGGACATGCTCGTGCCCCGTGCCTACTGCTGCGCGTACAGCGTCTTGGCCTGCGCCTCGATGTTCGTCAAGTTGATGTTCCCGCCCTTGATGAAGTTGAGCATCGCCGGCTCGAGCACGTTCGCCGCCATGGCGGGCAACGCGTCGCGGTCGAAGAACTGGCTGATCGACTTCGCGTTCGCGATGACGTCGGCGAGCTTCTTCGTGAAGGCGGAGTACCCGGAGGTGTCCGCGTCCTTCGCCGTCATGATGTTCGACTTGTCGACCGAGTAGTACGCCTCCTGGCCGGCGCCGGTGCCCATGAACGCGAGCATGTCCTTCGCCGCCTGGTTCTGGCCGCCCTTCTTCGACAGCATCAGGCCGTCGATCGGCGCCTCGACCGCGTCCGTCCCCTCGACCTTGACGGCGGGGAACGGGAAGAAGTCGATGTCGTTCAGCACGGCGGGGTCGGTGAACTGCTGGGTGATGAACGAGCCGAGCAGCATCATGCCGGCCTGCTTGTTGCCCACCTTCGTGGCACCCTCCTGCCACGTCAGACCGGCGGCGTTCGGGTCGTAGTAGGGCAGCAGCTCCTTCCAGGTGGTGAACACCTCCTGCACCTTGGGCGTGTCCCAGCCCTCCTTGTGGGCGCACAGGTCGACGTGGAACTGGTAGCCGTTGATGCGCATGTTCAGGTAGTCGAACGTGCCGCAGGCGGGCCACTGGTCCTTGTCGGTGAAGGCGATCGGGATGATGCCCTTGGCCTTCATCTTCTTGGCGAGGGTGACCAGCTCGTCGAAGGTGCCGGGGACCGACCAGCCGTTCTGCGCCCAGAACGACTTCCGGTAGAAGAAGCCCCACGGGTAGTTGTAGTTGGGGACGAAGTACTGCTTGCCGTCCTCACCCGTCGACGCCTTCTTCAGCGCGTCGGAGAAGTTGCTGCCGATCTTGGTCCAGACGTCGCTCACGTCGGCGACGAGGCCCTTCTTCGCGTAGTAGCGCATCCGGTAGCCGGCGAACCAGGTGAAGGCGTCGTCGGGGCTGCCCTGCAGGTAGTTGGTGATCTTGTCCTGGAAGCTGTTGTGGTCGCTCGTGTTGACGGTGACCTTGTCCTTCGACTTCTTCTCGAAGGCGGCGACGAAGGCGGCGTAGGCCTTCTTCGGCACCGGGTCGGACGCGTTGGAGCCGAAGGTGAGGCTGCCGCCGCCACCGCCGCTCCCGCTGCCCCCACCCGAGCCACCGCTGCTGCACGCGGCGAGTACCGGTGCGCTGATGAGACCGACCGCACCGAGGCCCAGTCCCTTGACGATGCTGCGGCGATCCATGATGAACCGCCCCGAGCCCGTTTCTGCCATGCCCACTCCTTCGTGTGTATCGCTGTTTCGCCGCGCGATCCCGGTCACATCCCTCGCGGGAACGGCGGAATCACCTCTGCGGACGCTTGGTGGTGCGAAACGTTCACACCGGCGGTCGAATACTACGACGGTGCGCCCTGTACGCGTCAACGCCTGCGGCGAGCCGCGCTCGATTCGTGACCTGCGCCGTGCTCGACCTGACCACCAGCCTCCAGGGCAGCGGCGGGGTGCGCGGCAGCGCGACACCGTGCTCGATCTCGTCGATGAGGGCGTCGATCGCCCGGCGTCCGATCTCCCAGAAGTCCTGCTCGACGGTGGTGAGGGGCGGAGCGAGGTACCGCGCCGAGGGGATGTCGTCGAACCCGACGACGCTCAGATCCTCCGGGACACGCAGGCCCGCCTCGACGGCGGCGGCGAGCAGGCCGACCGCCATCTCGTCGTTGGCGGTGAACACCGCGGTGACGTCCCAGCGGCCGAAGGCGCTGCGCCCGCTGACGTAGCCGGCTTCGGGCGTCCAGTCCCCCGGGTCGCCGAGCAGCGGCTCCAGGCCGTGCGCCGCCATCTCCTCGAGGTAGCCGCGGCGGCGCTCCTCGGCCTCCGCCCAGCCGGGCGGACCGGGGATGTGCAGGATCCGCCGGTGGCCGAGCTCGACGAGGTGCCGGGTGGCGAGCCGAGCGCCGCCGCGCTGGTCGATCGGGAAGCCGTCGATCTCGTCGGGCGCGCCCTGCAGCGTGAGCACGGGCACGCGGGCGCCGACCTTGTGGATGGCGTCGCGGGCGCGGTCCTGCGGGGCGATGGCGACGATCCCCTCGACGCCGTGCATGAGCAGCGAGTCGATCGCCTGGGCGATGTCCGCGACGTCGTCCGAGGCGTTGGGGCTCGCCGTGACCGCGTAGCCGCGCTCGCGGGCGGCCTGCTCGATGGCGAGGAACGAGCTGAACGGCCCGTAGAGCGGCCGGGCCGTGATGAGCACGCCGAGGGTGCGGCTGCGCTTGGTGACGAGCGCCCGCGCGGCCCGGTTGGGCCGGTAGCCGAGCTCGACGATCGCCGCCTGCACCCGGGCGGCCGTGTCGGCACGCACCTTGGGGTGGTCGTTCAGCACCCGCGAGACCGTCTGGTAGGACACCCCGGCGGCCTCGGCGACGTCCCGGATCGAGGGCGGCCTGTGCCGGCGATCCCGCTCGTCCAATGCCGCCTCGCATCCCGGCGCGCTCGGGCCCGCCGCCGGTCGTGATGCTATCCCCGCACGGGTGCCGCCGCGACGCCGCACGCCGCCGTGCACGCCGTCGCCCGGCGCGCCCACCCGATTCGGCCCATCCGGGCGGGCGCGCCCGCCCGGATGGGCCGGAACCGCCCGTATCGGCGGCCTCCGCTCCTCCCCAGGCCGACCGGGGCGCCGGTTCTCCACCGATCGCCGCCTCGGCATCGCCCGCTCACCGGCGCTCCGCGACCCTGGCCGCAGGACGCCGATCAAGGGCCGGTTCGAACTCCGTCATGTCGGGGTGCGGAATCACACGGGGATGGACGACAGAACGCTGCGGAAGGCGGCCGCGAAGGGCGTCCTCACCCGTGTGCGCAGAGGCGTCTACGTGCGCACGGCGATCTGGGACTGGCTGAGTCCGCTCGATCGGTATCGGCTGATCATCGCGGCAGCGGCCGAAGCCGCAGGCGGCCGCCTGGTCATCAGCCACCGGAGCGCGGCCGCCCTCTGGGGAGTGCCGCTCGTCGGCCGCTATCCCGACGCCGTCGACGTGCTGACGTCCTTCTCCGGCGGCACGCGCAGCGAGCACGGATTCGTCAGGCGGTCGACGCGGGACCTCGTGACCGAGGTGACGGAGAAGGACGGGATCACCCTCACGTCGCTCCCCCGGACCGTGGCCGACCTCACCGTGTCGCTGCCTTTCGCGGGCGCCGTCGCCGCCGTCGATTGGGCACTCGCGAACGGGTGCAGCCGGGAGCACCTCGCCGACCTCGTGCGGTGCCTGAGCGGGGCAGCCGGCGGACGCGGTCTTGCCGCGATCGCCTTCGCGGACGGGCGGTCCGGGTCGCCCGGGGAGTCGGTCAGCCGGGCTCTGATCCACGAGCTCGGGTTCCCTCCACCCGCACTGCAGGTTCCGTTCCACGACAGTCGCGGCCTGATCGGCGTCGTGGACTTCTTCTGGGCCGACTTCGCCCTGGTCGGGGAGTTCGACGGGCGCGTCAAGTACGCCGACCCGGAGCTTCTGAAGGGTCGTGCACCGGAGGCCGTCGTGGTGGAGGAGAAGCGGAGGGAAGATCGGCTGCGCGCCCTCGGCCCGCGGGTCACGAGATGGATGTGGGACGACCTGACGAGGGAGCGCCTCGGCCGCCACCTCGAACTCGCGGGCTTGCCCCGGTTCGGGTCGGGCTCGACTCGGTGACCGCCTGAAACGGCCGATCCGGGCGGGCGCGCCCGCCCGGATGGGCCGAAAGCGCCCGGAGCGGCGTGCCCGAAGTGGCCCGTCGCGGGTCAGCGGCGGTAGTTGGGCGCCTCGACGACCATCTGCACGTCGTGGGGGTGGGACTCCTTGAGACCCGCCGCCGTGATGCGCACGAAGCGGCCGCGCTCCTTCAGCTCCGGCACGGTGCGCCCGCCCACGTAGAACATCGACTGCCGCAGGCCGCCGAGCAGCTGGTAGATCACGGACCCGACCGGGCCCCGGTACGGCACCTGTCCCTCGATGCCCTCAGCGATGAGCTGCTCGTCGCTCGGCACGTCCGCCTGGAAGTACCGGTCGCGGGAGTAGGACGTCTTCGTGCCGCGCGTCTGCAGGGCGCCGAGGGAGCCCATCCCCCGGTAGGTCTTGAACTGCTTGCCGTTCACGTAGATCAGGTCGCCGGGGCTCTCGTCCGTGCCCGCGAGCAGAGAGCCGAGCATCACCGAGTCGGCGCCGGCCACGAGGGCCTTCGCGATGTCGCCCGAGTACTGCAGGCCGCCGTCCGCGATCACCGGCACGCCGGCCTCCCGCGCCGCGAGCGAGGCCTCGTAGACGGCCGTCACCTGGGGCACGCCCACGCCCGCGACGACGCGCGTCGTGCAGATCGAGCCGGGGCCGACCCCGACCTTGACGGCGTCGACGCCCGCGTCGATGAGGGCCTGCGCGCCGCTGCGGGTCGCGACGTTGCCGCCGATGACGTCGACGTGCGCCGCCCGCGGCTCCGCCTTCAGGCGCCGCACGATGTCGAGCACCCCCGCGCTGTCGCCGTTGGCCGTGTCGACGACGAGCACGTCGACCCCGGCGTCGACCAGGGTCATCGCCCGGTCCCAGGCGTCGCCGAAGAAGCCGATCGCGGCCCCGACGCGGAGCCGGCCGGCGTCGTCCTTCGTGGCGTTCGGGTAGCGCTCGCTCTTCTCGAAGTCCTTGACGGTGATGAGGCCCGTGAGGCGCCCTCGCTCGTCGACGAGGGGGAGCTTCTCGATGCGGTGCTGCGCGAGCAGCCCGATCGCGTCATCCGGGTCGATGCCCTCCTTCGCGGTGACGAGCGGCTGCTTCGTCATCACGTCCGCGACCCGCGTCGTCTGCTTCTCGAACGGCGAGACGAACCGGATGTCGCGGTTCGTGACGATGCCGACGAGCAGCCCCTCGCCGTCGACCACGGGCAGCCCGCTCACGCGGAACTGGGCGCAGAGCCGGTCGACCTCGGCGATCGTCGCGTCCGCCGTCGTGGTCACGGGGTGCGTGATCATGCCCGACTCGGACCGCTTCACCCGGTCGACCTGCGAGGCCTGGTCCTCGAGGGACAGGTTGCGATGGATCACGCCGAGCCCGCCCTGGCGCGCCATCGCGATCGCCATCCGCGACTCCGTGACCGTGTCCATCGCGGACGACAGCAGCGGCGCCGCGAGGCGGATGCGGCGCGTGAGGCGGGTCGACGTATCCGCGTCGCTCGGGATGACGTCCGTATGCCCGGGCAGGAGCATCACGTCGTCGTAGGTGAGCCCCAGGAACCCGAACGGATCGTCAGCCATGTGTCTCCTCAACCCCACGCGTGCCGGGGATCTTCCCGCACGGCCCATGGTACGGGGGCGCGGCCGGCGCGGATCCGGGTCAGGACGGCAGCGGGGTCTCGGTGAGCTCCTCGACGTCCTCGGCGAGCGTGCCGAGGTACAGCTCGATCACCTTCGGGTCGTCGGCGAGCTCCCGCCCTGTGCCCGTGTAGGAGTTCCTGCCCTGGTCGAGCACGTAGCCGCGGTCGCAGATCTGCAGGCAGCGGCGCGCGTTCTGCTCGACCATGATCACCGTCACGCCGGTGCGGTTGATCTTGCGGGTGCGGATGAACGTCTCGTCCTGCCGGACGGGTGACAGTCCGGCGGAGGGCTCGTCGAGCAGCAGCACGGCCGGCTCCATCATGAGCGCCCGCGCCATGGCGACCGACTGCCGCTCCCCGCCGGACAGGCCGCCGGCTCGCTGCGCCCGGCGCTCCGCGAGCACCGGGAAGAGGTCGTAGATCGCCTCGAGCCGCTCGTCCAGCTTGCGCGGCCGCAGGAACAGGCCCATCTGGAGGTTCTCCTCGATGGTGAGCGAGGGGAACACGTTGTTCGTCTGCGGGACGAACCCGACGCCCGCCTGCACGAGCTTGTTGGCCTTGCTGTTGGTGATGTCCTCCCCGTTCAGCAGCACGGTGCCGTGGCGCACGGGCACCAGCCCGAAGAGGGCCTTCAGCAGCGTCGACTTGCCGGCGCCGTTCGGCCCGATCACCCCGATCAGCTCGCCCGGATAGGCGGTGAGGCTGCAGTCGTTCAGGATGTTGATCCCCGGCAGGTACCCCGCGGTGAGCCCCTGCGCGTCGACGACCGGCGCGGCCGATCCGCTGTAGGCGACCATCAGTCCTCCCTCCCGGCGGAGGGGGCCTCCGCCGCCTCGCCCGTCTCCGCCTGCTCGGCCCGAGCGGCGTCCTCCACGGCGACGGCCTGCTCGAAGTCCTCCTCGAGCACGGCGTCGTCCCCGAGGTCCTGGTCGTGGTGGGAGCCGAGGTAGGCGTCGACGACCGCCTGGTGCCGCATGACGCTCGCGGGCGGACCCTCCGCCACGATCCGGCCCTCCGCCATCACGACGACCCAGTCCGAGATGTGCCGCACCATGTGCATGTCGTGCTCCACGAACAGCACCGTGGTGCCCTGGTCGCGGAGCGACTCGATGTGGCCGAGCAGCGACTGGGTGAGCGCCGGGTTCACGCCGGCCATGGGCTCGTCGAGCATGATCATGGCCGGATCGCTCATCAGCGCCCGCGCCATCTCGAGCAGCTTCCGCTGGCCGCCGGACAGGCTGCCGGCGTAGTCGTCCTTCTTGCCGTCGAGCTTGAAGCGCGCGAGCAGCTCCTCGGCCTTCGTCCGGATCTGCTGCTCCCGCCTCCCCCAGGTGGGGCGGAACAGGGCTGCCAGCATCCGCTCCCCCGGCTGGTCCTGCGCCCCCAGCATCATGTTGTCGAGCACGGTCATCCGCGACAGCGCCTTGGTGAGCTGGAACGTGCGCACCATGCCCGCCTGGGCGACGCGGTAGGCGCTCGTGGAGCCGAGCGCCCTGCCCTGGAACGTCCACCTCGCGTACTGGTCCCCTGCGCTCGCGAACCGGGACTTGGCCGAGGTGGGCCGGTCGAACCCGGTGATCAGGTTGAAGAAGGTCGTCTTCCCGGCGCCGTTCGGCCCGATCAGCGCGGTGATCGCGCCGCGCTGGACCTCCAGGTGGTCGACGTCCACGGCGGTCATCCCGCCGAAGCGCCGCACGATGCGGTCGACGGTGAGGATGGGCTGCGGCTTGGCGCTGCCGGGCTCCTGCGACACCCGGGCCAGCTTCGCCCGCAGCGCCGACCGGTCGTAGTCGTAGTCGTCGGCCTGCTGCACCGAGGTCGTGTCAGTCACCGAACGCCAGCTCCTTCTTGTTGCCGAGGATGCCCTGCGGTCTGAAGATGACGAGCAGCATCAGGCCGACCCCCACAACGATCCACCCGAACTGCGGGATCTGCTGCTCGTTCATGATCTGCGGCGGGACGAACTGGGCCACCACGTCGTTCAGCCCGATGATGACGATGAAGTACAGAGCGGAGCCGAGCACCGGACCGAACACGGTCGCCGCTCCGCCGAGCAGGAGGCAGGTGTACAGGAGGAACGTGGTCGTCCTGCCGAGCGAGTCCGCGAGGACGTTGGCGGAGAGCACGTAGAGCATGCCGCCGATGGCGCCGATCACGCCGCCGAGCATGAGGGCCTGCAGCTTGTAGAGGTAGACGTTCTTGCCGAGGCTGCGCATCGCGTCCTCGTCCTCGCGGATGCCTCTGATCGCCCGGCCCCACGGGCTGCGCATGAGCAGGAGGACGATCACGGCGACGATCGCGAGCACGACCCAGCAGACGATCCGCAGGAACCAGCTGTCGCCCTCGGTCAGCGGGTACGTGTAGGGCCCGACCTGGAACTGCTGGTTCGCGGGGAAGGGCGACAGCGCCGTGAACGCTCCCTGGTAGACGCGTCCCGCGATGCCGGCCGCGCCTCCCGTCCACTGGGACAGCGACTGGTTGTCGCCGATCACTCTGACGATCTCGGACGCCGCGATCGTGACGATCGCGAGGTAGTCCCCTCGCAGCTTCAGGGTGGGCAGCCCGAGGACCAGGGCGAACAGGGCGGCGCCGACGAGTCCGATGAGGACGCCGAGCCAGAACCCGCCGCCGACCTCGACCGTGATGGCGAGGCCGTACGCGCCGATCAGCATGAACCCGGCCTGCCCGATGTTCACGAGGCCGGTGTAGCCGAAGTGCACGTTGAGCCCGATCGCCGCGATCGCGAACGCGGCGGTGACCGAGGACAGGATCTGCTGCCCGAAGTCCGTGAACAGTCCGACGAGGAAGTCCATCGCGTGTCCTTTCCGCTCAGCCGACGCGTTCGCGTCGGCCGAGGATGCCCTGCGGTCGTACCAGCAGCACGAGGATCAGGATGATCAGTGCCGTCGCGTAGCGCATGTCCCCGGACAGGAACAGGCTCGACACCTGCACGACCAGTCCGATGATCAACGAGCCGATCAGCGCCCCGAACGCCGTGCCGAGGCCGCCGAGGGTGGTGGCGGCGAACAGGAGCAGCAGCACGGCCTGCCCGGTCGACCAGTTGATGCCGCCGTAGACGAGCGCGTAGAGGATGCCCGCGAGGCCGGAGAGCCCCATGGAGACGGTCCAGACGAGCCGGATGATGCGGTCGACGTCGATGCCGGACGCCGCGGCCAGCGGCCGGTTGTCGGAGACCGCGCGCGTGGCCCTGCCGATCCGCGTGCGCTGCAGGAGGAGCCCGACGGCGACGAGCACGACGATCGAGATGAGCATCGCGAGGTACGCGTTGGGGGTCAGGTCCAGCGGCCCCGTGTTGATCTGGATCGAGGTCGTGACCGGATGCACCTGCGCGCCCGCGAAGTACTGGAAGACGTACTCGAGGGCGAGCGACAGCCCGATCGTGACGACCATGAGCTGGGTGAGGCCGAGGTGACGCCGCCGCAGGGGACCCCAGATGAACCGGTCCTGGAGGTAACCGGATGCCGCGCAGAGCAGCACGGTGACCACGCAGGCGAGCAGGAAGTTCCAGCCGAGCACGACCGCGAACAGCCAGGCGAGCAGGCCGCCGAGCGTCACCTGCTCGCCGTGCGCGAAGTTGCTGAGTCCGGTCGTCCCGTAGATGAGGGACAGCCCGATCGAGGCGAGCGCGAGCAGCAGACCGAGCAGGAGGCCGCCGGAGATCTGGTCCAGCACGAGGTGCAGCTCGGAGGTGCTCGGCCCGGACGTCGTCTGCGACCCCTTGAACGTGCCCTTCAGGGCGAATGCGGCGGGCTGCAGCTGCCCGAGCGTCACCGGGATCGGACGGCTCGCCGCCGCCAGCGGCTTGATCCCCTTCGGAAGGGTGCTGGTGACGAGGGTGATGCGGTAGGTGCCGCCCTTCGTCACGGTGAACACGAAGGCGCCCGCGGCGTTGCTGACGGCGCTGGCCGTGGCGCCGCTCGCGCCGTCGAGGCGGATCGTCACACCCTTGACGCCGTTGCCGTTGTCGTCGCGCAGGGCGCCGCGCACGCAGGCGATCCTGGGGGTCACGGCGCAGTCCGCCGTCGCCTGCACGACGGTCGTGGTCCCCGCGGTCGGAACGGCCGTGACGCTCGGGCTCGGGCTCGGGCTCGCGGCGGTCGCCGGAGCCGCGCCGGCGAGCGCGCCAGCCAGCACCGCCGCGACGGTCGCCGACCCGAGCAGGACGCGCCGGAGCGTCGTCAGAGATCGCACGGAAGAACTCCCTCTCCGCCGCCCGCCATCGGGCGCCGACGCGATGTGGGGGCCCGGCCGACGGCCGTGCCCCCACCCCGGTTCGCTTACGTCAGCCCCTGACCGAGTTCACGAACTTGCTGTCGTTGTTGCCGACGTACTGGTACACGCTGATGTAGCCGCTCGACGGGTCGTGCTTGGCGTTCAACGGTCCGATGCCGGCGAAGCCCTCGTAGTGGATGGACTTCGTCCCCTTCTTGATGAGGGCGCTGCAGGCCGAGTAGGACTTGCACACGGTGCCGCCGTTCGCCCCGGAGACCGCGAGCAGGTTCGACTGGATCGTCGCGGAGGAGGAGTCCCCGCCACGGTCGGCCGCGAGGGCCATCAGCACCACGGCGTCGTACGCCTCGGCGGAGTAGCTGTACGACGTGATGGTGCTGCCGCCGGCCTTGGAGTACCAGGCCTGGACCTTCTGCTTGAACGCCGCGCTCGGGTTCACGCCCTGCGTGGTGCCCTGCGCGCCGTTCATGGTGTTGGCGGGGAACGTCTTCGTGTAGTCGTTCAGGTTGCCGTCCACCAGGTACGACTTGCTCATCTTCCAGCCCGCCGAGACGAGCGCCGGGACGATCTGCGCCGTCTGGTCGAACGCGATGATGACGATGGCGTCGGGCTTCGTGGCGAGCACCGCGGACACCTGCGAGCTGAAGTTGGTCTCCTTGCTCGAGAACTCCTGGTTCTTGCCCTTGGCGCCGTACACGACCGCGCCGCCGGAGGCCTCGATCGCCTTCTGCGTCGCGTCGCGCAGGTTGGTGCCGTAGGAGTCGTTGAACACCAGCATGCCGACCTTCTGGTTGCCGTCGGCGACGATCTGCTTGCCGAGGGCGTTGCCCTCGACGCTGTTCGGCGGCGCGTCGCGGAAGTACCACTTCGATGCGCCGGAGAGCGCGTCGTCGGTGTTCGCCGGGGAGAACATGACGGTGCCGGTCGCGGCCACGGTCGGCAGGACCGCTTCGCTGACACTCGACGACTCGGCGCCCAGGATCGCGGAGACCTTCGCCTGGAGCAGCTTCTTCACGTTGGTCGAGCCGACGGTCGGGTTGTCCGCGTCGGACGAGTCCGTGGGGATCGAGCAGGCGGGCTTGCCGTTGACGCCGCCGGCCGCGTTGACGTCCTGCAGCGCGAGACCCGCGCCGCCGACCGCCGCGGGGCCGAGGAACGCCAGGGATCCGGTCAGCGGGAGGAACGTCCCGAGCTTGAACTGCGTCTTCGGGTCGGCGCCGGACGCGCACTGGGTGGCGGCGGCGATGGTGGCCGCGGGCGTCGCCGCGGCGGAGGCCGAGGCCGAGGTGGAGGCGGATGCGGAGGTCGAGGCGCTCGACCCGCCGGACGGCGTCGAACAGGCGGCGAGGGTCACTGCGGCGGCAGCCCCGAGCGCCCAGGCGGTCAACATGCGACCGCGGCGGTGTGCAGGCATTGCAATCCTTCGTCTGTCGTGGATGCGTCGGTCCAGGGCGGGCCCATACCGAGTGGTGCCGCAAACCTAGGAACACAGCGTCGCCCGTGGGTTTCCGAGAGGCCCCTGACGACGATTCGTTACGCGTCCGTGACCTCGGCGCTCAGACCTCGGGGAGCGCGGAGGACAGCACGCCCGGCGCACGGCGCGTCCGCCGGAGGACCAGCAGCGACTCGCCGACGAGCATCAGCAGCGCGATCCAGACGAGCACGAAGCCCGCGAGCCGGCCGGGCGGCATCGCCTCGTGCAGGACGAGCACGCCGATGAGGAACTGCAGGATCGGCGCGAGGTACTGCAGGAAGCCGGCGACGGTGAGGGGCAGCCGCTTCGCAGCGGATCCGAAGAGCAGGAGCGGCACGGCGGTGCCGATCCCTGCCGAGGCCATCATCAGAGTCGGGAAGGTGCCGGCGGCGCCGAACGCGAGACCGGGCCCGAAGCCGACGACGAGCAGCTGGACCGCGGCGACCGGGGTGAGCCAGGCGGTCTCGAGGGTGAGCCCCGTGACCACGTCGGCCGAGCCCCCCACCTGCTTCTTCACCAGCCCGTAGAGGCCGAAGGACGCCGCGAGCGCGAGGGAGATCCACGGCAGCGCGCCGGCCTCCACGCCGAGCACGACGACGGCGAGCGCGCTGATGCCGACCGCGATCCACTGCCCGATGCGCAGGCGCTCCTTCAGGACGAGCACCCCGAGCAGCACGGTGACGATCGGGTTGATGAAGTAGCCGAGGGCGGCGTCGACGACGCGACCGCTGACGGTGGCCAGCACGTAGACGGTCCAGTTGACGTAGATCAGGGCGCCGGCGAGCGCGAAGGTGAGCACCGTGCGCCGGTCACGGAGCACCGCACGGAAGGACCCCCAGGTCCGCGTGACGGTGAGCAGCAGGGCGCAGAACACGAGCGAGAAGACGATCCGCCAGCCGACGATCTCGAAGGCGCCTGCGGGCGCCATCGCGAGGAAGTAGACGGGCATCGCGCCCCAGAGGAAGTACGCGAGGAGCCCGAAGCCCATGCCGCTCCGGGTGCGCTCCCGCGCTCGCGCATCACTCACTGCAGGAACGCTACCTGCCGCCCGCTCCGGGTCTCGTCCGGCGGGGGTGCGCCCCGCGGACCCGGCGGGATCCGGGCGCAGCGCGTCAGGAATGCGTCGGGGCCCGCATCCGTCACGACGGATGCGGGCCCCGGCCCACGGAAACGAGCGGCGTCAGTGGGTGACGACGGCGAGCACGTCGCGGGCGGACAGCACGAGGTAGTCCTCGCCGCCGACCTTGACCTCGGTCCCGCCGTACTTCGAGTAGATCACCCGGTCGCCGACCGCGACATCGAGCGGCACGCGGTTGCCGTTGTCGTCGATGCGGCCGGGACCGACCGCCACGACCTCGCCCTCCTGGGGCTTCTCCTTGGCGGTGTCGGGGATGACGAGACCCGACGCGGTCGTCTGCTCGGCCTCGACCTGGCTGATCACGATGCGATCCTCGAGCGGCTTGATGGAGACCGGCACGGTCCACCTCTTCTTTCTTGGCGATCGGACGTTCTGCTGGCACTGGGTAGCCCTGAGTGCCAACATCGGAGTCTAGGGGGCTCTTTGGCACTCTCGCAATGCGAGTGCCAACGGGCGGCCGCCGCTCGACTGCCGGGCCACGCGGATCCGGTTACGGTGAAGACGTGGAGCAGGACGAACTCGAGCGCCTGCTCTCCCCCCGCGTGCTCTCCGCCGTCGACGCCGAGCCCGCGCCGACGGGAACCGCCGACGTGGTGGCCCGGTCGACCGCGCTGCGCCGCGCGGGCTTCAGCCCGGACGAGACCGCGGCCATCCTCACGCAGGCGAAGCTGCGCCGCAGGGCCGTGGCGAAGTTCGGCGACTTCGCCGGGCGGATGCTCTTCACCCGCGCCGGGCTCGAGCAGGCGACCCGCCTTGACGTCGCCGCGCACCACGCCGCGCGCTTCCGCGGACTCGACCCGGGACGCATCGCGGACCTCGGCTGCGGCATCGGCGGCGACGCGCTCGCGTTCGCGGCGGTCGACCTGGAGGTGCTCGCGGTCGAGCGCGATCCGGTCACCGCCGCGATCGCGGCGTACAACCTCGCACCGTTCCCGGACGTCGACGTCCGCACGGGGGACGCCGAGCAGGCCGACCTCACGGCCGTCCACGCCGTCTGGCTCGACCCCGCCCGGCGGACCGCCGGGCACGGCGAGACCCGCCGGGTCGGGCCGGCCGACTACTCGCCGTCGCTCGAGTTCGCGGCCCGGCTCGCCGAGCGGCTGCCGGTCGGCCTGAAGCTCTCCCCCGCGCACGACCGCGACGCCATCCCTCCGGAGGCCGAAGCGCAGTGGGTGTCGAGCGGTGGGGACGTCGTGGAGACGGCCCTCTGGTTCGGGGACCTGCGCCGCGGCGACGTGCGCCGTGCCGCGCTCGTCGTGACCGACCGCGGATCCGCCGAGATGACGGCCGCCGCCGACAGCCCGGATGAGCCCCCCGGGCCGCTGGCCGGGTACCTGCACGAGCCCGACGGGGCCGTCATCCGCGCCCGTCTGCTCGGCGACCTCGCGCGGGCCACCGGCACGCGGCCCGTCGGGCCGTCGATCGCCTACCTGACCGGCGACCTGCCGCTCTCGACGCCGTTCGTCACGTCGTTCGAGATCCAGGCCGTGCTGCCGTTCGACCGCCTGCGGATCCGGCGGGAGCTGAAGGCGCGGCGGATCGGCCGGCTGGAGATCAAGAAGCGCGGCGTCGACCTCGACCCGTCGACGTTCCGCACCTTCCTCGGCCTCGCGGGCGACGCCGAGGCGACCCTGATCGTCACCCGCACGACCGAGCGCCGGGTGGCGCTCATCTGCCGCCGCCTGACGGTCTGATCCGGACGCGGTTCAGTAGGCGCCGGTCGCGACGCCGCTGGCGATCAGCCCGATGATCACGACGGCGTAGACGATCCCGAGCAGGATGCCGAGGTAGCCGAGCACGAGCGCCCAGATCGCGAGGGCGCGACCGCGCTCACCGGTGCGCCTGATCTGGGAGAGGGCGATGTGCCCGCAGATCACGGCACCGATCGACACGACGAACGCCAGGATGAACGCGACGATCGACAGGGTGTTGAAGCGCTCCTGCGGCAGCTGCCCGTACTGCGTCGGGACGGGCTGGTAGGACGAGGACACGGCGGAGCCTTTCGGTGGGACGGACGGCGAGCACGCGGAACCGTCCGCGCCACGAGGCGCCGATCAGTGGCTGGACGACGCCCCGGCGAGGCCGACGATCACCGCGAGACCGATCCAGACGATGATCGCGAGGGCGACGGCCACGAAGCCCGTGATGAGCCCCGTGAGCCACATCCCCTTCGCCTGCGGCTCCTTGCGGCGTCCGAGGAAGCCGAGGACGACCGCCGCTGCGCCGGGGAGGAAGCCGGTGCCGAACAGGAACAGGGAGAGGACGACGCCGAGGATCCCGAAGATCAGCGACAGGATGCTGAGCACCGGGGACTTGCCCGATGCCGGAGCGGGCGCATACGGCGTCGACGGCGGCGGCGTGGGCTGGTAGTCGCTCATGGGAGTCCCTTCGCCGACGGTCGGCGCCGCCGGCAGCGCCCATGCTGGCAGCGGCCCCCGCGGAGTGTCAACGCGCCGCGCTCGCCCCGTTCAGGGCACCTGGACCACGTCGACCGGCAGCGTGGAGTCCACGCCGAAGGTGAGCCCGCTGGGCGCGTGACCGGCCACGATCCGCATCGCCGCGAGGCCCGCGATCATCGCGCCGTTGTCGGTGCACAGCTCGAGCGGCGGGATGCGGACCGTGACCCCTGCCGCCGCCGCCCGCTCGATCGCCACGTCGCGGAGCCGCCGGTTCGCCACGACGCCGCCGCCGAGCAGCAGGCGGGGCACCCCCGTCTCGGCGCAGGCGTCCAGCGCCTTGGTGACGAGCACGTCGACGACGGCCTCGCGGAACCCGGCGGCGACGTCGGCGAGCGGAACGGCCTCGCCCGCCGCGTCGGCCCGCTCCACCGTGCGGGCGACGGCGGTCTTCAGGCCGCTGAACGAGAAGTCGAAGCGGTGCGCCGCACGGTCCTTCGCCGCGGTCAGCGCCCGCGGGAAGCGGATCGCGGCCGGGTCGCCCCCGATCGCCGCCGCGTCGATCCGGGGTCCGCCGGGGTAGGCGAGGCCGAGCAGGCGGGCGGTCTTGTCGAACGCCTCCCCCGCGGCGTCGTCGAGGGTCTCCCCGAGCAGCTCGACGTCGTCGGTGAGGTCCCGCACGAGAAGGAGGGAGGTGTGTCCGCCGGAGACGAGCAGCGCGACCACCGGCAGCTCCGTGGCGCGTGCCTCGGCGCCCGTGGCGTGCAGCAGATCCGCGGTCACGTGCCCGACGAGGTGGTTCACGCCGTACAGCGGGAGACCGGCCGCGACCGCGAGCGCCTTCGCGGCTCCCACCCCGACCATGAGCGCCCCCGCGAGGCCCGGACCGGCCGTGACGGCGACCGCGTCGAGGTCGGCGATGCCGACGCCCGCGACTGCGAGCGCCTGCCGCAGGGCCGGCGTGAGCGCCTCCAGGTGGGCCCGCGCGGCGATCTCGGGCACGACGCCGCCGTAGCGCGCCTGCTCCTCCATCGAGGAGGCGATCACGTTCGCGAGCACCTCCCGCCCGCGGACGATGCCGATGCCGGTCTCGTCGCAGGAGGTCTCGATGCCGAGCACCAGCGGTTCCCTGCTCATCGGACCCCCACCGGCAGCTCGAGCCGCATCACGACGGCGTCCACGTCGTCGGGCTGGTAGTAGCGCGGTCGCCGGCCGACCACCTGGAACCCCGTGGACGCGTACAGGGCGGCGGCGACGGGGTTGTCGGCGCGCACCTCGAGGAAGACCCGGGAGGCGCCCCGGCCGGCCGCGACGGTGAGCAGCCCCTGGAGCAGCTCGCGTCCCGTGCCACGGCCCCTCGCCGCCTGGGCGACCGCGAGGGTGAGGATGTCCGCGTCGCTCGCCCCGCGGGGGGCGAGCACGGCGGCGTAGCCGATGATCGTGTCCGCCTCCGTGGCGACGAGCGCAGCGGCGTCCCGGTCGGCCAGGGTGGCGGCCATGCTCGAACGGCTCCAGGCATCGGTCGGGAAGCTCGCGGTCTCGATCGCCATGACCCCGTCGAGGTCGTCCGGACGCGCGGGACGCAGCTGCGTCATCCGGTCACCCGCTTCGGGGCGGCGAGGGTGACGTCCGGGCTGCGGAGGTAGCGGGCCGTCGGCGACTCCGGCGCGAGCCCCGCGGCGCGGCGCAGCGCGGCGACGCGGCCGAGCGCACCGGGGTCCACGGCGGCGCGCACCGCCGGGAGGTCGGGGACGGCGCCCACCGCCCCCACGGTCGGCTCGCCCGCCCGCGTGGGCACGCCCGCGGCGTCGAGCTCGCGGTACACGGTCGCGTACACCTCCCGGCGCTTCGCGTCGGCGACTACGACGAACGGCAGCTCGGCCCCGCCCTCGTGCGCGGCGAGGGCGATCGCGTCGTGGCTGAGCACCGGCAGCTCCGGCACGCCGAGCACGAGTGCGGCCGTGCGGGCCGCGGCCATCCCCACCCGCAGCCCGGTGAAGGGGCCGGGGCCGACCCCGTACGCGACGGCCGTGACCGCGGCGGCGGACCCCGCGAGCACGTGGTCGAGGAGCGGGCCGATCGCCTCCGCGTGACCTCGCGGGTCGTCGGAGCGGCGGGCGACGAGGACCGCGCCCCGGTCGTCGACGAGCGCGGCGCCGGTCGTCCCGGAGCTGTCGACGGCGAGGATCACCCGTTCAGCCTAGGAGCGGCGGGGCGGTGGCCCAGCGCGGACCCGAGCGCCGCAGCTCCACGGAGCGCGGCTCGACGCCGCCGTCCTCCGGCGTCACGGCGACGTCGTCGCCGCGACGCAGGGGCGTGATCAGCACCTCGAGCAGCGAGTCGCTCACGCCGCCGAGCAGCCCCTCGCCCCACTCCACGACGACCACGGCGTGCTCGTAGTCGAGGTCGAGGTCGTCGAGCTCGGCGGCGGAGCCCAGCCGGTACGCGTCCACGTGGACGAGCGGCGGTCCGCCGACGAGCGACGGATGGGTGCGGGCGAGCACGAACGTGGGGCTGGTGACGGGAGCACGCACGCCGAGCCCCTCGCCGAGCCCCGCGGTCAGGGTGGTCTTGCCCGCGCCGAGCGGCCCGGTGAGCACGACGAGGTCGCCGGCCCTGAGCGCGGCGCCGAGACGCATCCCGAGCGCGTGCATGGCGTCGGGGTCCGGGACCTCCGCCCGCTCGATCACTCGGGCCGCCGCAGCACCCGGGGGCCGATCCGCGTGACGATCTCGTAGCCGATGGTGTCGGCCCAGCGCGCCCAGTCGTCCGCGGAGGGCGCGCCGGTGCCCGGGTCGCCGAAGATCACCACGGGATCGCCGATGCGCACGTCGCCGTCCGTCTCGATCACGAACTGGTCCATGGCGATGCGGCCGCGGACGGGACGGCGCCGGCCGCCGACCAGCACCTCCGCCCGGTTCGAGGCAGCCCGCGGCACCCCGTCCGCGTAGCCGAGAGGCACGAGGGCGAGCGAGGTTGGCCGCTCGGCCCGCCAGG
>JAICSU010000208.1 GCA_025936735.1 Amnibacterium sp. | reverse complement strand
GTCGTGTACTTCACCTTCGTGCTCCCCGTGAACTACGCCATGAAGCGCGCGTTCACCCGGAAGAAGGCGGAGGAGACCGCCACCCCCGCCGCGACTCCCCCGACCGAGACCGAGCTGCTCATCCAGATCCGCGACCTGCTCGCCGGCACGCCGAGCCCCGAGGGCGACCACACCCTGCCCGCGGGCGGTGGCTCGCACCGCGCCTGACCGGCGGGGCCGTCGCGCCGCCCCCTCCCGCACGAACGACGGAGTCTCCATGCCGGAGACCCTCGGATCCGCATGACCCGGTTCGGCGGACGCGGATTCTCCGTCGTTTGTGCAGGGTACGGCGGGGGTCAGCCCCAGTGCGGTGGCTTGTCCGCCTTCAACCGGTCGTCGTTGCCGCCGTCGGCGTCGCCCCAGGCGCGCGGCTCGTCCTCGCCGGCCAGGGGGCCGCCGCCCGCTGCCGGGGCCGGGTCGGATCCGGGGACGGGCTCGGTGCGCACGCGCCGGTGACGTCGGCGTCCGGTCAGGTCTTCACCTCGACGACGGGGACCGTGTTGGTGAGCGGCGACGGCTCCCGGGCGCCGAGCGCGATCGCGATCCGCTGCGCGACGGCGTCCGGGTCGGAGAACAGGTCGAAGCTGTGCACCCGGAGGTAGTGCCAGCCGAGGCGCTTCAGCATCTCGGGTCGCAGCCGCAGGCTCTGCCGCAGCGACGCCGTGCCGATCGTCGAGTCGGTCTCGACGGTCATCGCGCGGGCGCCGAAGGACGCCACGAGCGGGAGCTTGCCGTGGTAGCCGAGGGACGCCTTCATCCCGTGGGCCCGCAGACGCCGGGCGAGGTCGACGAGCATCGCGTCGCGATCGTCGTCGAGCGGATCCTCCGCGACGCGGGCCTCGGCGTCGGCGAGCAGGCGCTGCAGGGCGAGCACGCCGCGCGGCATCCGCTCCGCCTCGAGGTCCTCCGGCCGGAAGCAGGAGACGATCGCCAGCGACTTGCGCGCCCGGGTGACGGCGGCGGCGAGCAGGCGGTCCCCGCCGGGCTTCGCGAGCGGGCCGAGCGTCGACAGGGTGCGGCCGTGCGGGGTCCGCCCGTAGCCGATGCTGAAGATGACGCGGTCGCGGCTGTGCCCGACCGCCTCGGCGAGGGGCACGACCATGAAGGGCTCGGCCTGGTCGCGGAGGAAGAAGTCGGTGAGGTCGCCGCGGCGCACGAGCGCCTTCATCACGGCCTGCTGCACGCGGATGGCGTGCTTGGCGCTGCCGGAGACCACCATGAGGGATTCGCGGGGCCGGTTCGTCGCGTGGTCGAGCACCCGCTCGACGACCCGCTGCACCTCGGGCTCGACCGCCTCGACGGTGCCGGTCTCCGCATCCGGGAGGCCGTGCCCGTTGTCCACGTAGTCGAGCACGAGGCTGCCGTGCCCGAGGAAGGTGCCCGCCCAGGGGACGCTCTCGATGCGGCCCTCGTAGAACCGGCGGTTGACGAGCTCGGCGAGGTCCTCGCCGCCCGCCCGGTAGCTCGTCGTGAGCTCGAGCGACGGCACGAGGTCCGCCATGCGGGCGAAGACCGAGTCGGCGTGCCGCTCGTCGAGGCGGCGCTGCGTCTCCGGCGGGTTCTCCGTCTCGCGCACCGCGATGTCGAACGGCATCGGGGTCTGGGTGACGGGGTCGCCGAACGCGACGACCTGCCGCGCACGGCGGATGGCGCCGAGGCCCTCCGCGAAGCTGAGGGCGCCGGCGTCGACGATGAACACCGCGTCGAAGTGCATCGCATCGCCGAGCTCGTGCACCTCGTACGGCGACGCGAGCCAGACGGGCGCGAGCAGCTTCAGCAGGTGCGGCGCCTCACGGTTGAGCACGACGGGGTCGTCGCACTTCGCCTGGAGCAGCTGCCGCAGCGCCTCCGCCTCGCCGCCCCAGTCGGTCACCCCGAGCCGCCACGCGTCGGCGAGCTGCCAGGCGAGCCGCTTCGCGTTCGACTTCTGGTGCGCCTCGTCGACGAGCCGGAAGTCCTGCTCCAGGCGGTCGAGCACCGACGTGTTCGCGCCGAGCAGCGCGGGGTCCTCGGCGAGCAGGCGCTCGAGCACGCTCTTCCACCACGCGAGCTCGAGCTCGACGCCGACCTGCTCGGGCGCGACGTGGCGGCCCGCCAGGTCGTCGAGCAGCGGGGCGAGGTCCTGCTCGCGCAGCGTCGCCATGATCGCGGTGCGGTCCTGCAGGTTGTGCAGCACCTCGGAGTCGGCGGCGAGCGCACGCAGGCGGTCGGGCAGCACCTCGACGGGCACCTGCAGGAGGCTGTCGGGGGTGTTCCACGTCCCGAGCGGATCGTCCAGGGCGGCGAGGTCGCCCGCGGCGCTCTGATACTCGGTCCAGAGGTCGGTGATGCCGCTCGGCACGTCGGGGGTGACGCCGCTCGTGACGAAGCGCTGGTGCAGAACCCGCTGCTGCTGGATGCGCACGAGCCAGTCGTGCAGGTCGGTGACGTGCACACCCGGGCGCACGTACTCCTTCGCGAGCTTCTTCAGCCGCCGCCGGTTCACGCTCGACATCTCCCGCGCGTCCCGGCGGGGGCCGGTGGCGACGATGAGCTCCCCGAGCGAGCGGTCGAAGACCGCGGGCTGGAACTTGTCGAGGGTCTCGCGGATGTCGAGCAGCAGCTTCAGGTAGATGCCGAGCTCGGCGAGCGTGGTGAACGGCCGGAGCCGGGTGTTCGCGATCACCTCGGTGCCGTGCTCGAGCAGCCGCGGCACGTCCGTCGTCGCGAGACGCTTGGCGAGCATGTGCGCGTGCTGCGCGGCCTCGGCGCTCGTGAAGCTCGCGCCGTACCAGGGCGAGTCGCCGGGCCCGTAGCGGAACTCGCCGAGCGCCGCGGCGCGCTGCAGCG
This sequence comes from Amnibacterium sp., assembly GCA_025936735.1. Classification (GTDB taxonomy): domain Bacteria; phylum Actinomycetota; class Actinomycetes; order Actinomycetales; family Microbacteriaceae; genus Amnibacterium. Next base: position 1,550 of record JAICSU010000208.1, on the reverse strand, counting down.
TGCGCTGCACCTGCGCGCGATCCATCGCGAGGGCCTCCATCGCGCGCGTGGAGAGCCGGGCGGTGGTGGCGGGCGGGTTCGGCAGCAGCGCCAGGCGGGCGAGCTCGCCGAGCGCGTCGAGCACGCTCACCCGCAGGTGCGGGTCGCGGCGGGCGAGGGCCGACCGGTAGTCCAGCAGCACCGACCGCAGCCGCACGAGCGCGTCGTCCACCTCGCTCGTCTCGGGCGGCGCGGCCTTCTCGTTCCGGGAGATCGAGTGGACGAGGTCCCGCCGGATGCTGCGCGGGGAGACGGCCGTGCCCCCGAGCCCCGCATCCGCGAGGCGGCCGGCGACCGCACGGAGCGTCGCGTGCCGCGGGCTCACCACGAGGACACGCTTGTGCTGGGCCATGAGCGCACCGAGGGCGTTCACGATGGTCTGGGTGGCGCCGGTGCCGGGCAGCGTGTGCACGGCGAGGGAGTCGCCCGCGGCGATCTGCGCGACGACCTGCTCCTGCTCCGGGTCCGCGTCGAGCACGGCGAGGTCGCCGGCGGGTGGGCGTTCGTCCTGGCCGACCAGCTCGATCCGCTCCGTCGTCTGCGCCAGCCGGGCGACCGCCGTCGGGTTGCCCGCGACGGCGTCGATGACGGGGTGCTGCATGTCCCGGGCGTCGGCGAGCAGGGCGGGTCCGACCTCGGCGAACGAGGAGATGAGCAGTCGGGGCTGCACGCTGAACCGCTGCAGGTGGGCGGTCAGCTCGCGCAGCCGGTCGATGACGGGCTGCGGTTTGAAGGCGCCCGCCTGCAGGGCGAGCGCGACGAACGCCCGCGGGTCGAGGCGGATCCCGTACTGCTCGGACATCGCCCGCACGAGCCCGGGGTTCAGCTGCAGCGCGCCCTTGAGGCGCAGCTCGAAGTCCCGTCCGTACCGGCGGATGGCGAGGGGCCGGAGCAGCACCGGCCCGCGGAAGTCCTGCTTCTCGAACCGCCACTCGGCGAGGCCGATCGCGAGGTGCATCGCGTCGATGCCGCGCGTCGCGGCGAGCTCGACGGCCTTCGCCGTGAGCGTCGAGGCCGCCGTGCTCGCGACCTTGAACGCGATGTCGTCGCGGATGAGGTTCGACAGCAGCGTCGTCTTGCCCGTGATGAACTGCGCCAGTCCCGACGGGTGGGTCGTGGACAGCTCGATCCGCGTGCGGGCCGAGTCGTCGAAGTGGAGCAGCGGCGTGGGGCCCCCCAGGGCGCCGAGCTCCTCCCGCCACCGCTCCCACGACGGGGCGGCGATGTTCACGGGCACGAAGTGGTGGTCACCGACCGTCACGGCCTGCGGACCGGTGTGCGCGGGGGTCGGCGAGGTGGACGACGGGATCCGCAGCACTTCCGTGTCTGCGGTCTCCTCCTCGGTCTCCCCGTTCTCGGCACGCCACACGCTGCCACTGTAGGCAGGCCTCGACCCTCGTGCGGGTGAGGCGCCGGGGACCGGGCGCCGTGGCGATTAATCGGCGGCGTGGCGGGGGCGCGCCGACGGCGCGGGCGGGGAGACTAGGCCGCTTCCCGGCCCGCGCCGTCCG
>JAICSU010000237.1 GCA_025936735.1 Amnibacterium sp. | reverse complement strand
GAGGTCGGCGCGCTCGCGCTCCCACCGGGTCTCGAGCTCCTGCAGCGTCGCCTCGCGCTTCGCGAGGTCGTCCCGCAGCTTCGCGAGCCGGTCCTTCGACGCCTCGTCCTTCTCGCGCTTGAGCGCGAGCTCCTCGAGGCGGAGCCGGTCGACCGCCCGGCGCAGCTCGTCGATCTCCATTGGCGCCGAGTCGATCTCCATGCGCAGGCGGCTCGCCGCCTCGTCGATGAGGTCGATCGCCTTGTCCGGCAGCTGCCGGGCCGTGATGTAGCGGTTCGAGAGCGCAGCGGCCGCCACGAGGGCCGAGTCGGCGATGGCGACCTTGTGGTGCGCCTCGTAGCGCTCCTTCAGGCCCCGGAGGATCGCGACGGTGTCCTCGACGCTCGGCTCCCCCACGAACACCTGCTGGAAGCGCCGCTCGAGCGCCGCGTCCTTCTCGATGTACTCGCGGTACTCGTTCAAGGTCGTCGCGCCGATCATCCGCAGCTCCCCACGGGCGAGCATCGGCTTCAGCATGTTCGCAGCGGCCACGCTGCCCTCGCCGCCGCCCGCACCCATGAGGGTGTGGAGCTCGTCGATGAAGGTGATGATCCGGCCGTCGGACTCGTTGATCTCCTTCAGGACGGCCTTCAACCGCTCCTCGAACTCACCGCGGTACTTGGCGCCCGCGACGAGGGCCGCGAGGTCGAGCGAGACGAGCTGCTTGTCCTTCAGCGAGTCCGCCACGTCGCCCGCGACGATCCGCTGGGCGAGCCCCTCGACGACGGCGGTCTTTCCGACGCCCGGCTCGCCGATGAGCACGGGGTTGTTCTTCGTGCGCCGCGTCAGCACCTGGCTGACCCGGCGGATCTCGGCGTCACGGCCGATCACCGGGTCGAGCTTGCCGGCGCGGGCGATCTCGGTGAGGTTGATGCCGTAGCGCTTCAGCGCGCTGCCGGTGTCCTCCTGGGGGGCTGCCGCCCCACGCATGTTCGCCACGCTACCTCCTCGGGAAAATCAGTGGTCTGTAGAGTTGAGTCGTAAGGACTCAGGTTTATTCCGAGGCCCGCGGCCGCCACACCACGACCTCGTTGCGGCGGATCGTGCGCGCGCCGTGGCGCAGGGGCACGACGTCGCCGTCGACCGTCGAGGCGAAGACGCGGGAGCCGGGCCGGTTGAGCAGCTCGGTGGCGAGCGCCGACTCCAGCTCCCGCACCCGCGCGCGCAGTCCCACCACCTCGTTCTCGAGGTCCAGGATGCGGCGGATGCCCTCGAGGGAGACGCCCTCCCCCGAGAGCCGCTGCACCTCGCGCAGCTGCGCCACCTCCCGGAGCGAGTACCGGCGGGACTTGCCCGCCGTACGCCGCGGGGACACGAGGCCGAGCCGGTCGTACTGGCGGAGGGTCTGGGGGTGCATGCCCGCCAGGTCCGCCGCCACGGCGATCGCGAAGACCGGGTCGTCGGCGCTCATCTCCATCATCCGCGCGCCTTCGCCATCAGGTCGTCCCGCGGGTTCTCCGCGGGGCCTGCGGCCGTGAAGCGCTCGAGCGCCTCCTTCTGCGCCGCCGTGAGGTGGCTCGGCACCGCGACCTCCACCCGGGCGAGCAGGTCGCCCGTGCCCTTCGGGGTGACGACGCCGCGGCCCTTGACCCGCAGCACCCGGCCGCTCGAGGTGCCCGGCGCGAGCTTCATCCGCACGGGCTCCCCGCCGAGGGTGGGCACCTCGATCGTGGCGCCGAGCGCGGCCTCCGCGAAGGTGACCGGAACGTTCACCTTGAGGTTCAACCCGTCCCGCTCGAACACGGGGTGCTTGGAGACGTTGACCGTGAGCACGAGGTCGCCCGCCTCGCCGCCGTCGGGGCTCGGCTCGCCCTTGCCCTTCAGCTTCAGCTTCTGGCCGTCGGTGACGCCGGGCGGGATCCGAACGGTGATCGGCTTGCCGCCGCCGCCCGAGAGGGTGAGGGTGTCGCCCTGGGTCGCGGTCGTGAAGTCGATGGTGACGGCCGCGGTGACGTCGCGCCCCGGAGTGGGGCCGCCGAAGCCGCGGAAGCCGCCGCTCGTCTGGCCGAAGCCCCCGCCGTTGCCCCCGAACATCCCGCCGAGCAGGTCCTCGAACCCGCCCCGCGAGCGCCCACGGGCGCCCTGGCCGAACATGGAGCCGAAGACGTCCTCGAACCCTCCCTGGCCGGGGCCGGCGGCGGTGAACCGCGCGCCGGACCCCATCGCCCGGATCTGGTCGTACTCGCGGCGCTGCTCCTCATCGGAGAGCACGCTGTACGCCTCGCTGATCTCCTTGAACCGCGCCTCGGACTTCGTGTCACCCGGGTTGGAGTCCGGGTGGTACTTCCTCGCGAGCTTGCGGTACGCCTTCTTCAGGTCCGGCGGCGTCACCGACTTGTCCACGCCGAGGACCTGATAGAAGTCCTTCTCGAACCAGTCCTGGCTGGCCATGGCTAACTCGCAGGGGTGTCGACGACGACCTTGGCCGGGCGCAGGACGGTGTCGCCGATGCGGTAGCCCCGCTCGACGACGTCCGACACCGTGGCCTTGTCGACCGCCGGGTTCTCACGCTGGAAGATCGCGTCGTGCTCGCGCGGGTCGAAGAGCTGCCCGTTCTCGCCGAACGGGGTGACTCCGAGCTTGCCGACCGCGCCCCGCAGCTTCTGGGCGATGGTGGTGAACGGGCCGCCCGCGTCGAGGTCGCCGTGCGCCTCCGCCCGGTCGAGGTCGTCGAGCACGGGGAGGATCGCGCGGGCGGCGTCGCCGACGGCGCGCTCCCGCTCCACGACCCGCTCCCGCTCGACGCGACGCCGGTAGTTCGCGTACTCCGCCGTCAGCCGCCGGAGGTCGGCGAGGTGCTCGGCCGCCTCGTCGGTCGGCGCGGGCGCCTCCTGGCTCGAGAGCCCGTCGAGGAACGCCTGGTCCGCGTCCGAGAAGCCGCCCTCACCGCCGGTGGGGGTCTCCACGTCCGGCCCCTCGGCCGCGACGAACTCGTCGTCCGGGGTGCCCGGCTCCTCGCCGGGCACCCCCTCGTTCCGGTCCTGGGGATCGGTCATCAGGCGGCACCGTCCTCGTCGATCACCTCGGCGTCGACGATGTCGTCGTCGGAGGACGACGCGGACGAGGCACCCTGTGCACCCGGCTGCTGCTCACCCGCCGCCGCCTCGCCGGCCTGCGACTGGGAGTAGATCGCCTGACCCAGCTTCGTCTGGCTCTGCGACAGCTTGTCGAACGCCGTCTTGACGGCGTCGTCGTCGTCGCCGGCCAGCGCCGACTTCAGCGCGTCGACGTCGCCCTGCACCTCGTCCTTCACGTCCGCGGGCAGCTTGTCGTCGTTGTCCTTGATGAGCTTCTCGATCGAGTAGACGAGCTGCTCGGCGGAGTTGCGCACCTCGGCGGCCTCGCGGCGCCGCTTGTCCTCCGCGGCGTGCTCCTCGGCCTCGCGGATCATCCGCTCGATGTCGTCCTTCGGCAGGCTCGAGCCGCCGGTGATCGTCATCGACTGCTCCTTGCCCGTGCCCTTGTCCTTCGCGGACACGTGCACGATGCCGTTCGCGTCGATGTCGAAGGTGACCTCGACCTGCGGGATGCCGCGGGGGGCCG
>JAICSU010000315.1 GCA_025936735.1 Amnibacterium sp. | reverse complement strand
GATCACGAGGTCCTCGGGAGAGAGCGTCCTCTCCTGCCCGTCGAGGGTGGTGAGCCGCTCCCCCGGCAGCGCGCGCCGGACGGTCAGGCCGCCGTCGAGCCGGTCGAGGTCGTAGCCGTGCAGCGGCTGGCCGAGCTCGAGCATCACGTAGTTGGTGATGTCGACCGGCAGGGAGATCGAGCGGATGCCGGCGAGGCGCAGCCGCGAGGCGAGCCAGCCGGGGACGGGCGCGGCGGGGTCGATGCCGCGGACGACCCGCGTGACGAACACGGCGCATCCGGCCCGTCCGCGGATGGGCGCCGCGTCGTCGACGACGACGGGCACCGCGCCGGTGTCGGTGTCCGGAGGCGGCTGCACGGCCTCCGCCGGGTCGCGGAACCCGGCGCCGGTGGAGGCGCCGTACTCCCGGGCGATGCCGCGGATGGAGAGGGCGTAGCCGCGGTCGGGCGTGACGTTGATCTCGACGGCGGAGTCGTCGAGGCCGAGCAGGCGGATGGCGTCGGTGCCGACCTCGGGGTCGAGGCCGAGCTCCGTGAGCCGGAGGATGCCTTCGTGCTCGTCCGACAGGCCGAGCTCCCGGCCGGAGGCGATCATCCCGTCGGACACGTGGCCGTAGGTCCTGCGCGCCGCGATGGGGAACGGCCCGGGCAGCACCGTGCCGGGCAGCGTCACGACCACCTTGTCGCCGACGAGGAAGTTGCGGGCGCCGCAGACGATCCCCCTGACCGCCTCGCCGCCGTCCGCGGCCCGCTGCCCGTCCTGCGCCACACGCACGGAGCACCAGCGGATCGTCTTGCCGTTCTTCTGCGGCTCCTCGGTGAACTCGAGCACCTCACCGACGACGACGGGACCGGAGAGGTCGCCGCCGTGCACCGTCTCCTCCTCGAAGCCCACGCGCACCAGCGCGGCGTGCAGTGCCTCGGGGGTGGCGTGCTCGGGCAGGTCCGCCCACTCGGCGAGCCAGGACAGCGGGATCCTCACGCGCGCGGCCCCCCGTCCGTGGCGTGCGACGTCGTGCCGAGCTGCAGCGCGCGTCCGACCAGCCCCCACTGGCTCGCGAAGCGCACGTCGCCCTCGATCATGTCCCGCATGTCGGTCAGCCCTTCCGCGAACTGGAGGGTCCGCTCGATGCCGAGGCCGAACGCGAAGCCCTGGAACTCGTCCGGATCGACGCCGGCGGCGCGCAGCACGTTCGGGTGCACCATGCCGCAGCCGCCCCACTCGATCCACCTCGGGCCGCCCTTCGCCGCGGGATGCCAGATGTCCATCTCGGCGGACGGCTCCGTGAACGGGAAGAAGTTGGGACGGAGCCGGGTGCGGGTCGCCGGCCCGAACATCAGCCGTGCGAGGTGCTGGAGGGTGCCGCGCAGGTGCGCCATGGTGAGCCCGCGGTCGACCGCGATCCCCTCGAACTGGTTGAAGACGGGCAGGTGGGTGGCGTCGATCTCGTCCGTCCGGTAGACGCGCCCCGGGCCGAGCACGTACAGCGGCGCACCGCGCTCCAGCAGCGAGCGGACCTGCACGGGGGACGTCTGCGTGCGGAGCACGAGGTGGGCGCCCTCGGGCTCGACGAAGAGCGTGTCCTGCGGGCTGCGCGCCGGGTGGTCGGGGTCGATGTTCAGGGCGTCGAAGTTGAACCACTCGTGCTCGAGCTC
>JAICSU010000257.1 GCA_025936735.1 Amnibacterium sp. | reverse complement strand
TGGCGCAGAACATGGACACGCCTGCGCACTCGGCCAGCTGCGCCGCGTGGGGACGACGGGTGATCGATCGTGTCACCCACGGCCGCTTCGACCTGGTGGTCATGTCCGACCGGGTCTCCGTCTCCGCGGTGGGGCACGACCTGGCCTCCAGCCTGCCGCTGTACGAGCAGGGATACGAGAAGGTGCTCCGAGCCTTCTCGGCGGCTCACGTGCCCGTCGCGGTCATCCGCGACACGCCGGCGCCGGGCGACGGCGGCGTGCACTCCGTGCCCGACTGCCTGGCGGCCCATCCGGATCACTACGACGCCTGCGCCGGACCGCGGTCCGCCTGGGTGCCCGCCGATCCCACCGTGGCGGCGGTGAGGCAGGTCGCGGATCCGCACCAGTCGGTGATCGACCTGACGAACCTCATCTGCGCGCCGACGACTTGCGCCGCCGCGGTCGGGCAGGTGCCGGTCTACTTCGACGGCTCGCACCTGACGGGGACCTACGCCCGCACCCTGGCCCCCTACCTCGCTCCCCGCCTGGCCGCGGTGCTGAAGAGCTGACGCCCGCGATCCCGGGCGCGAATCGAGCGCCCGGGAAGCGGGGGATCAGCGGGCGCGGACCTCGCGCAGCACCCTCGCCGTGGAGAGGGCTGCGGCGGCCGCCTCGGCGCCCTTGTCCTCCTTCGATCCGGGCAGCCCGGCCCGGTCGAGGCCCTGCTGCTCGTCGTCGAGGGTGAGCACGCCGAAGCCGACGGGACGGCCCGTGCGCAGGGCGACCTCGGTCAGCCCCTGCGTCGCCGCCGACGAGACGTACTCGAAGTGCGGGGTGCCGCCGCGGATGATGACGCCGAGCGCGACCGCGGCGTCGGCGCCGGCCTCGAGGGCCGCCTGCGCGACGACGGGCAGCTCGAAGCTGCCCGGCACGGCGTACTCGAGGACGGTCGCGCCGGCCTCCGCGAGGGTGCGCCGGGCGCCCGCGAGCAGGCCGTCCGCGATGCGCGGATGCCAGGTGCCGTGCACGATCGCGACCGTGAGGCCGCGGCCGTCGACCCCGGTCTGCTCCGGCTTGCCCCCGGCGCTCATCGGGCGCTGCCCTCGGCGAGCGGCTTGAGGTCCGCCTCGTCGATCAGGTGACCCATCCGCGTGCGCTTCGCCTCGAGGTAGCCCCCGTTGACGTCGCCGACGCCGACGACGAGCGGCACCCGCTCGGTCACGCGCACCCCGTGCGCCTCCAGCTGCGCGATCTTGTTCGGGTTGTTCGTGAGCAGCCGGATCGACGCGACGCCGAGGTCCTCGAGGATCACGGCCGCGGCGACGTACTCGCGCGCGTCGGCCGGCAGGCCGAGCGCGAGGTTGGCGTCGAGGGTGTCGAGGCCGTCCTCCTGCAGCCGGTACGCGCGCAGCTTGTTCACGAGGCCGATCCCGCGGCCCTCGTGCCCGCGCAGGTACACGACGACGCCGCCCTCGGCCTGGATGGCCTCGAGCGCGGCGTCGAGCTGCGGCCCGCACTCGCACTTCAGGGAGCCGAACGCCTCACCGGTGAGGCACTCCGAGTGCACCCGGACGAGGGCTCCCGGCACCGGCGTGCCGACGATGAGCGCCACGTGCTCGTCCCCGGTCATCGTGTCGCGGTAGGCGCGCACCCGGAACATGCCGTGGACGGTCGGCAGGGCGGTCTCCACCTCGAAGCGGATCCGCGGGGGCGGGGGCGGCACGCTGATCCCGACCCGCGTGCAGAGGCCCGGGTTCGCGTCGAGGTGCGCGACGATCGCCGCGACCGTCGTGACGGGCACCGACTCGGCCTCGCCGAGCTCCAGGAGCCCCGGGAGCCGCGTCATCGTGCCGTCCGGCGAGGTGATCTCGGAGATCGCGGCGACCGGGGTGAGCCCCGCGAGGCGGAGCAGGTCGACGGCCGCCTCGGTGTGCCCGCCCCGGATCCGCACGCCGCCGTCGACGGCGCGCAGCGGCAGGATGTGGCCGGGCCGCGTCACGCTCGCCGCGGTGGACGACGGATCCGCGAGCACGTTCAGCGTGTGCGCCCGGTCGGCGGCGCTGATGCCGGTGCTGTACCGGTCGGCGGCGTCGACGGTGACCGTGTACGCCGTCCCGCGCGGATCCTCGTTGAAGCGGACCATCGTGGTGAGCTCGAGGCGGTCGGCGATCGCGTTCGTCATCGGCGCGCAGATGAAGCCGGACGAGTGGTTCACCATCCAGGCGACCGTCTCGGGCGTGGCGAGCTCGGCGGCGAGGATCGCGTCGCCCTCGTTCTCCCGTGTCTCGTCGTCGGCGACGATCACGGGGCGTCCCGCGCGGAGCGCGTCGAGGACCTCCTCCATCGCTGCGAGCGCCATCAGGCCACCGCCGCCGGGACGAAGGCGAGCATCCGCTGCACGTGCCGGGCGAGGACGTCCGTCTCGAGGTTCACGCGGCCCCCGGTCCCGATGGCGCCGAGCGTCGTCGCCTCGAGTGTCTCCGGGATGAGGCTCACCTCGAACCAGTGCCCGGCGTCGTCCCGGCCGACGGCCGAGACGGTGAGCGAGACGCCGGCCACGGCGATCGACCCCTTGTCGACGACGAGCGGAGCGAGGTCGTCGGGGAGCCGGAACCGCAGGACGCGCCAGGAGCCCTCGTCCCGCACCTCGAGCACCGTGGCGGTGCCGTCCACGTGGCCCTGCACGATGTGGCCCCCGAGCCGGTCGCCGACCTTCGCGGCGCGCTCCAGGTTCACGTCGTCGCCGGGCCGCAGGTCCGCGATCGCGCTGACGGCGAGCGTCTGCCCCATCACGTCCGCGGTGAAGCGGCCCTCGCCGAACGCCACGACGGTGAGGCAGACGCCGGAGACGGCGATGGAGTCGCCGTGGGCCGCGTCGGACGCGGCGAGCGGGGCCGAGACGGTGAGGCGCGCGCCGCCGTCCGGCGTCGTCTCCCAGCCGAG
>JAICSU010000225.1 GCA_025936735.1 Amnibacterium sp. | reverse complement strand
CTCGACCTCGAGATCGAAGATCTCGGCGATGGGCTGGGCGGACTGCTGGGTGCGCAGCAGGGGCGACGCGACGAGGCGGGTGACGGGCAGGTCGGCCATCGCCCTAGCCGCCATCGCGGCCATCTCCCGGCCCCGATCGGACAGGCGGAAACCCGGGAGCCGCCCGTAGATGACGCCCGCCGGGTTGTACACCTCGCCGTGACGGACGAGGTGGAGCGCTCGAGCGACCACCCGCACAGTGTACGAACGGCTCATAAGACGCCTGCGCCGCCCATCGTGGCTGCACATCCGACGCCTCCCCGGGCGCCGCGGAGCACCCCTCTGTAGGCTTCCGGGCCGTGACCTCCCGCATCCGCATCGCCGACCTCGCCGCCCTGGACGACGGGCCGGTGGTCGTGGGCGGCTGGATCGAGACCGTCCGTGATCAGAAGAAGGTGCAGTTCCTCGTCCTGCGCGACGAGAGCGGCGCCGTGCAGCTCGTCCGGCCCCGTCCGGCGGAGGACGACGCGATCGCGACGGCGATCTCCGAGATGGCGATCGGCAGCTTCGTGCTGGTCGCGGGCGGCCTGAAGCACGACGAGCGGGTGAAGCTCGGCGGCATCGAGGTGCGGATCGAGTCCCTCGAGGTCGTCGGCGCGAGCGAGCACGAGCTGCCCATCGCGCCCGACTCCGGCGTGGACAAGCGGATGGACTGGCGCTTCCTCGACCTGCGCCAGCCCGCTCAGCAGCTGATCTTCCGGGTGCAGACGACCTTCGAGCACGCGCTGCGCACCTGGTGGGTCGAGCACGACTTCCTCGAGGTGCACACCCCGAAGCTGATGGCGTCGCCGTCCGAGTCCCGGGCCGAGCTGTTCCAGCTCGGCTACTTCGACACCGTGGCCTACCTCGCGCAGAGCCCGCAGCACTTCAAGCAGATGGCGCAGGCGGCGGGGTTCGGGGGCGTCTTCGAGATCGCCGACGCCTTCCGCGCCGACCCGTCGTTCACCGCCCGGCACGCGACCGAGTTCACGAGCGTGGACATGGAGGTCAGCTGGATCGACAGCCACGAGGACGTGATGGCGATGCACGAGGGACTGCTCGTCGCCGGCTTCGAGGCCGTGAAGGCGAAGCACGGGGAGGACATCGAGCGCCTGTTCGGCATCGAGGTGACCGTGCCGAGCCGGCCGTTCCCCCGCATCCCGCTCGCCGAGGCGAAGCGGATCGTCGCCGAGCGCGGCTACACGGTCCCCCGCGCCGACGAGGACATGGACCCCGAGGGCGAGCGGCGGATCGCGGCGTACGTGCGGGAGGAGCTCGGGCACGACTTCGTCTTCCTCACCGACTACGCCACGAGCATCCGGCCCTTCTACCACATGCACCACGCCGACGACCCGGCCCTCACGAGGAGCTACGACCTCATCTACCGGGGCACCGAGATATCCACCGGCGCCCAGCGCGAGCACCGCGTCGACGTGCTGACCGCGCAGGCGGTGGACAAGGGACTCGACCCGAAGGAGCTCGCCACCTACCTCGACTTCTTCCGCTACGGCGTGCCGCCGCACGGCGGGTTCGGGATGGGCCTCGCCCGCGTGCTCATGCTGCTGCTCGAGCGGCAGAGCATCCGCGAGACGACGTTCCTGTTCCGGGGGCCGAACCGGCTGCTGCCGTGAGCGAGGAGCGCGAGTCGACCGGCCCTGCGCAGGCTGTGGTACGGGGGACGAGGCGCGTCGTCGGGATCTGGGCCGACTCGTTCGGGCGCACGAGCATCCGTGCCCTGCAGCTGCTCATCCTTGCCCTGCTCGGCTGGGTCGCGATCTACGTCGCGCATCAGCTGTGGTTGGTGGTGATCCCGGTCATCATCGCGATCATCCTCGCCGCCGCCTTCCACCCGGTCGTCGGGTGGCTGGAGCGTGGCAAGGTGCCGAACGCGCTCGCGGCGCTGCTCACCCTCGTGCTCGCGATCGTGGTGCTGGTCGGGGTGCTGACCGGGGTCACCCTCGCCGTCGTCAACCAGTGGGGCACTCTCGTCAGCTCGGCCGCCGCCGGCGTCGACAAGCTGCAGCAGTTCGTCGCCAGCAGCGGCTTCCCCATCGATCAGAAGCAGATCACGAGTGCGCGCCAGTCGGTGGTGTCGTTCCTCACGAGCGGCGCCTTCGCTTCCGGAGCGCTCGCCGGCCTCTCGACGGCGACGACCATCCTCACCGGGCTCGTGCTGGTGATCTTCGTGCTGTTCTTCCTGTTGAAGGACGGCCGGACGATCTGGCAGTTCCTGATCCAGCCGCTGCACGGCGACAACCGCGCCCGGGCGCACCGCATCGGCAACCGATCCGTGGGCGTGCTCGGCGCCTACGTGCGGGGCACGGCGCTGGTGGCGCTCATCGACGCGGTGTTCATCGGCGCGGGCCTGTTCATCCTGGGGGTGCCGCTCGCGCTCCCGCTCACCGTGTTCGTCTTCGTCACCGCGTTCATCCCCGTCGTCGGCGCGACGCTGTCCGGGATCGTCGGCGCCCTCGTCGCCCTGGTCACGGGCGGCCCCGTCGAGGCGCTGATCGTGATCGGCATCGTCGTCCTGGTGAACCAGATCGAGGGCAACGTGCTGCAGCCGATGATCATGGGCAAGGCAGTGTCACTGCATCCGCTCGCGATCCTGCTGGCGCTGACGGCGGGCTCGGTGCTCGCCGGCATCATCGGGGCGGTGCTGGCCGTGCCGACCGCGAGCGTCATCTGGACCGCGATCAAGTCCTGGAACGACTAGCGGAGCAGGTCCTCGCGGAGCGCGGCGGCGTCGCCGCGCCACCGGCCGTGGATCCGCTCGTCGACGAGCACCACGGGGATGTCCTCGGCGTAGCGGGAGGCGAGCTCGGGCTCCTCGAGGATGTTCCGCTCGACGAGGCGCACGGGGACGCCCTCGCGACCGAGCTCGGCGAGCACCTGGTCGACGACCGTCCGGGCGTCGTCGCAGAGGTGGCAGCCCGGCTTGGCGATCAGGGTGACGGTGGTCGCGGACACGGAACGGAAGCGTAGCCCGGGCCGCGCCGAGGGCCGCTGGCCTACACTTCGCCGGATGTCAGAGCAGCCGTCCGCCCCGCGCCCGCTGCCCGTCGTCGCGTTCTTCGACATCGACAAGACCCTGCTGAACGGCGCCAGCCTGCTCTTCCTCGCCCGCGCCGCCCGCACCCTCGGGATCGTCTCCCTGCGCGACCTCGCCCGCTTCGGGTGGGAGGCACTGAGGTTCCGGCGCCGCGGCGAGCACCTGGGCGTCCTCGAGGAGGTGCGCGACCGCGGCATGCGGATGCTCGCCGGGACCTCCGCGGAGCGCCTGCACGGCCTCGCGGGCTCCGTCGTCCGGCGGATGCAGCCGAAGCTCTGGCCGGAGACGCGGGAGGTGCTCCGGGCCCACCTGGACGCCGGCCACGAGGTGTGGCTCGTCTCCACGACGCCCGACTTCCTCGCCCAGGAGCTGGCGGCGAGCCTCGGCGCGACCGGGGGGATCGGCACGGGGCTCGAGATCGCCGACGGCGTCTTCACCGGCCGCTTCACCGGCCCGACGATGCACGGCCCCGAGAAGGCGGCCGCGGCGGCACGGCTGCTCGCCGACCGCGGCTACGACCCCGCGGACTGCTACGCCTACAGCGACTCCATCAACGATCTGCCGCTGCTCAGCTCGGTGGGCACGGCCGTCGTCATCAACCCCGACCGGGAGCTCGCGGCGCACGCCGCCGAGGCCGGCTGGCGGATGCTGCGGCTCGACCCGTCGAGCATCCGCGCCGAGCGGCGGCGGGTGCGCGAGGAGGCGCGGCGCAGCTCCGCGTGACGGTCCGGCACGACGCGCACCGGCGTCGGGGGCGCTGTGCGCCCCCGCGACGTCACTTCTTGTTGCGGCGCTGGTGACGCGTCTTGCGCAGCAGCTTGCGGTGCTTCTTCTTGGCCATGCGCTTGCGGCGCTTCTTGATGACCGACCCCAT
>JAICSU010000143.1 GCA_025936735.1 Amnibacterium sp. | reverse complement strand
GTGCGTCGCCGATGGTGTGCAGGTTGCGGCCCACGAGGTTCGCGAGCTCGTCGGCGTTCGGCTTGATGAGGTTCACGAGACCGCTCTTCGTCAGCCGCTCGAGCGGCACCCCGCTCGTGTCGAGCGCGACGCGGGCGCCCGCCTCCCTGGTGCGCTCGAAGAGCTGCGTCATGTCGAGGTAGTCGCCGGTGTCGCTGTCGAACGGATGGGTGCCGCACACGACCATCCAGTCCGCGTCCATCTCCGTCAGCTGCTCGACAGCGAGGTCGACGACCCGCTGCCAGTCGGCGGTCGATATCGGGATGGCGCCCTGGTTCACGTTCGTGGTGCGGCCCCCGTCCTCGACGATGGCGGTGTTCACCCGGATCCGTCCGAGGATCGGCACGATCCGCAGGATGTGCGGGTAGGGCGTGCGGAACAGCAGGTGCTCGTCGTCGCGGCCGATCGGCAGCACCCCGGCGACGGGCACGCGTGCGATGTGCAGCGTGCGGGCCACGTTGAGGCCCTTGCCGCTCATGTACTCGTGGATCTCGTACGACCGGTTCACCTTGCCGTGCGCGAGCGAACGGACGAGGTAGGTGCGGTCCAGCACGGGAGCCGGGGTGAGGGTGACGACGCCGCTCACGGGTTCCTTTCTTCGCCCCCGTCGGCCCGGCGGCTGCCATCGAATGCTACTGACCGGCCGTCGCCGCCGTCCGTACGCGGCGCTGGCCGACGAGTCCCAGCACGGCGACCACCACGAGGATCGCCGCCGCGAGTCCCAGGCCGAGCCAGAACTGCACGAGCAGCAGGGCCGCGCCGACGAGGGCGCCGAGGGCGATCAGGGAGACCGCGCCCAGCCGCCTGCCCCAGGCCTGGCCCGTCCGCCGGCCGAGCCAGGAGTCGAAGGCGAGCGCGGCGAGCGTCGAGGTGATGACGACGGTCGTGACGTCCGTCACGGCGATGTGCCGGGCCGTGCCCGCCTGCATCCCCATCGCGGAGCCGAGCAGCGCGGTGACGGGGAGGGCGATCCCGGCGGGATACGGCGAGGCGCCTGCGAGCAGGGTCGGCACGAACGCCACCACGAGCAGGACGGCGACGGTGGCGAGCAGGCCGGTGTCCCTCGTGCCCCAGCCGGTGGGCACGCCGCGCAGCACGCGGCCCGCGATCATCGCCCCGAGCACGAACCCGGCGAGCGCGACGACCGGCCCGACGACGGGAAGCCCGTTCGCGCCGGTGAGGCCCATCGCGAGGATGACGACGTTGCCCGTCATGTTGGCCGTGAAGACCCGGTCCAGGCCGAGGTAGCCGACGGCGTCGACGATCCCCGTGGAGAAGCTGAGCGTCAGCATCAGTCCGACGTGGAGGCGGTCGGTGGTGGCCGGCATGGCATCCCTTCGGTCGGACCCTCATCCAACTGCCTCGCACCACGATCCGCTCAGCGGGGCGCGAGGGCGCCTCACGGCGCCGGGGTGCGCGCATCGTAGGGTGAGGCGGGAGACGGAGGCGACCGTGATCGATCCCGGGACCGCGGATGCGCGCCGGCGGCTCGAGGAGGCGCTGGGCGTGCGCCGTTGGGTGGACGAGGTCGCCGCCGGTGGCCCGTATCCGACCGTCGAGGCGCTCGCGGCCGCGGTGGACGTGGCGGGCGCTCGGCTCACGGACGAGGAGCTCGACGAGGCCGTCTCGCGTCCGCCCGCCACCGGTGCCGCCGGACCCGGCGGGCTCCCGGCGGGGGAGGGACTGGATCGCACGGACGAGGGCGTCGACGCCGCGATCGCCCGTGGCGACGAGGTCTACCGGCAGCGGTTCGGGCGCGCGTTCCTGCTCCGCACGGGCGGACTCAGCCGCCAGGAGGTGCTCGACGAGCTGCAGCGGCGCCTCAAGAACGACCCGGCCGACGAGGCGGCGGAGGTGAAGCAGCAGCTCCGTGCGTTGGCGGTGCAGCGGGTGACGGCGACGTTCGGGGGCGAGCGGTGAGCCAGGTCACGACCCAGGTGCTGGACGCGGCGTTCGGCACGCCCGCGGTCGGGGTCGCGGTCGAGCTGGACCGGCAGGTCCGGGACGGCTGGAGCGAGGTCGCGAGCGGGGCGACCGACGCGGACGGCCGCATCGGCGCCCTCGGTCCCGAGCGTCTGGACGCGGGCGTCTACCGGCTCGTGTTCGCCACCGGGGACTACTTCGACGCGACGCACCGCCCGGCCTTCTACCCCCAGGTGCAGATCTCGTTCCTCGTGACGGGCGCAGAGGGCTACCACGTGCCCCTGGTGCTCAGCCCGTTCGGGTACTCGACTCACCGCGGATCCTGAGCGAGGAGCGCCGGGAGCTCCATCAGCGACGTCACCTCCACCTCCGGCGCCGGCGCCCCGTCCGGCCGTCGACCGCCGCTCCGGTTCACCCAGACGGTGTGCAGCCCGGCCCGGCCCGCGCCGAGCACGTCCACCCAGAGGTTGTCCCCGGCGAACCACGTCGAAGCGGGCTCGAGTCCCGCGGCGAGCACCGCGTGATCGAAGACGGCACGGTCGGGTTTGCGTGCGCCGATCTCGCTGGAGACCACGACGGGATCGAGCTCGCCGTCGAGGCCGAGGGCGCGCAGCTTGTCCCGCTGGAGCACCGACGCGCCGTTCGTCACGAGCCCGAGGCGGCATCCGGCGGCCCGGAGCGCTGCCAGCGCCGGCCGGACGTCCGGGTAGAGCCGGACCGCCTGTCGCTCGAGCTCGCGGAACGCGGCGGAGGCCATCGC
Organism: Amnibacterium sp.; assembly: GCA_025936735.1. GTDB lineage: Bacteria > Actinomycetota > Actinomycetes > Actinomycetales > Microbacteriaceae > Amnibacterium. Next base: position 4,409 of record JAICSU010000143.1, on the reverse strand, counting down.
CACCAGTTCGTCGTCCCGGACGCCGCACCGGCGGAGGGTGCCCTGCCATGCGCGCTCGTTCAGCTGCTCACCGGGCACGGTCCCGAGCATCCAGTCGTCCTCGACCTCGGGCCAGAGCTCCTGCCACTCGGCGGTGTTCGCCGCGACGACGTCCTCGGGATCGAGCCGCGGGACGTGCGTCGCGATCAGGGCGGCGACGCCCCGCACCGCGAGCGGCAGGTCGGAGCCGTCGACGAGCGTGCCGTCCAGGTCGAAGAGCACCGCTGTCACCGCCCGATCCTGACAGACGGTGCCCGCCGCTTGTGCTCCGCGGTCACCGGGGGATCGCGCGCCACTCCCGCTCGAGGATCGCGAAGTACAGCGTGTCCCGCCATTCGCCCTTCACCCGTTCGGCCTCGACCAGGAGCGCCTCGCGGCGCAGCCCGAGGCGGGCGGCCACCTTCGCCGAGGCGTCGTTGGCGGGATCCATCCGGGCGACGACGCGGTGGGCGCCGACCGTGTCGAACGCGAACCGGAGCAGCGCCGCGGCCGCCTCGGTGGCGTAGCCGGCGCCACGGTGCTCGGGCGACAGCACCCAGCCGAGCTCGAGGCACTCGTCGACGCGGCTGCGCACGAACACGATGACATCGCCGACGAGCGGCCCGCCGCCCACGAGCCGGACGCCGAACGAGAGCGAGCTGTCGGTCTCGCCGAGGTGTCGGCGCGCGGCACGGGTCGCGAGGTACCGGTCGATGTCCTCCGCCGTCTGCGGGGCGAAGGGCAGGAACCGGCACGTCTCGGGATCCGACCGGTAGGCGAGCAGCTCGTCCCGGTCCCGGGCACCGAGCGGGCGCAGCTCGAGGCGGTCGGTGCGGATGGCGTCCGGTGGGACGACCGCGTCACGCACGGGTGGCCGGCCGGACCGCGAGTCCCGGACGGGCCCCGTGCACCGGGAACGCGAGGGAGGCCATCCGCCGAATCTACCGAGCGCCCTCGGGCGCCGTCAGAGCTGGTCGGCGATCCGGTCCTCGCGGGCGTCCGAGAGGTCCAGGATCTCCTGCGCGGTGCGGATCGCGCGGGTGCTGAACGTGCCCACCGACCGGGCGTCGAGCAGCTCGTCCCTCGCCGCCTGACGCATCCGCCGCCGCAGCACCAGGAACTGCTCGCGGATCTCGTCGTCGTCGCGCGGCTCGTCCGCCCCGTCGTCCTCGTCCGCGCGGTAGCCGTACCGCTTGCGGAGGGAGTCCACGACGTGCGGGTCGGGCTCGTTGCCGTTCACCCGGCGCAGCTGCCGGTCGTCCAGCACGCGGAGGGACGACCGGTTGATCTGGTCGAGCAGCTCCCGCACCTCGTCGCGACGCGCCTCCCGGTCGGTGCCCCGTACGTGGAGGAGCCGGATGACGAACGGCAGCGTGCCGCCGAAGCCGAGCAGCGTGACCACCGCGACCGTGAACGCGACGAGCACCAGCAGCGGGCGGCCGGGGACCTCGTCCGGGAGCGACTGCGCGGCCGCGAGGGTCACGACTCCCCGCATCCCCGACCAGGAGACGACGGCCGCCCCCCGCCAGCTGAGGCCGTTCGCCTGGAGGAAGGCGAGGTCTGCCCTGCGCTGGGCGAGGTTCCGCTCCGCGCGGTCCTTCCGTTCGGCCTTCTTCTCGTCCTGCGGGTCGTACGCCTCGAGCCGCTCCGCGCGCTGGTCGAGCTCGTCGGCCCGGTGCAGCGCGGCGCGCTCCCAGCGCCGCAGCAGGGGCAGCTCGGCGGCGACGTAGGCCGCGCGCACCACGAACAGGCCGAGCACCACGAGCAGGCCGACGGCGGCCGCCTGCGTGATCGTGTTCGTGCCGTGCGAGAGCTCGCTGACGAGCGCCTTGACCTGGAGGCCCATCACGAGGAAGACGGCGTGCTCCAGCACGAACTGCACGGTGCGCCAGTTGGTGTGGTCGCTCACCCGCTGGGAGGCGTCGAAGATCCGCGCTCCGCGCGCCCCGGTGACGAGACCGGCGACGACGGTCGCGAGCACGCCGGAGGCGCCGAGCCGCTCCGCCGGCACGAACGCCACGAACGGGACGACGAACGAGATGGTCGTGGTGAGGACCGGGTCGGACAGCCTCGCCCTGACCTGGGAGGTGATCCACCCGGCGACGAGGCCGATGGCGATCGCGAGCAGCGCGGAGAGCACGAACGAGCCGCCGATCCCAAGCAGGTCCACCGTGCCGGCCGTGGCGGCGGCGACGCAGGCGCGCAGCAGCACGAGCGCGCTCGCGTCGTTGACGAGCGACTCGCCCTCGAGCACCGTGATCGTCCGTTCGGGCAGGCCGAGGCGCCGGGCGATGGAGGTGGCGGCGACCGCGTCCGTCGGGCTGACGATCGCCCCGAGCGCGAACGCGGCGAACACGTCCAGCTGTGGGAACAGCAGGATGAGCAGGCCGCCGATCGCCGCCGTGCTCAGCACGACGAGCACGACGGACAGGCCGGTGATCGGCACGATGTTGCGGCGGAAGTCCGCGGCAGGCAGGTTCACCGCCGTCGCGTACAGGAGGACCGGCAGCACCCCGTCGAGGATCCACTGGTGGGGGACCGCGACCGGCGGCACGAACGGCAGGGAGCCGACCCCCGCGCCGACGACGAGCAGGATGAGCGGCGAGGCGACGCCCGTGCGGCGCGAGAACGCGGCGACGAGCACGATCAGCACGAGGCCCGCGACCACGAGGAGGCTCGCGTCGATCACAGCGCCCTCCATCCAGCCGGTTCGGATCCGGGCACGGTGAGGATGGCGCCATGCCTGCCTACGCGCCCGACCTCGGCCGCATTCTCTCCCGGGAGCCTGAGCCCGCCGGGGGAACGACCTCCTCGGAGGTGGCCTACTCGGTCGACGGCACGCGCTGCGAGGGCTACCTCGCGACGCCGGCCGCCGTGTCGGGGCCGGTTCCCGGCGTGCTGGTCGTGCACGACTGGAACGGCGTGACGGACTCGGTGCGGATGCGGTGCGACATGCTCGCCCGCCTCGGCTACGCCGCCTTCGCGGCCGACATCTTCGGCGCCGGCGTGCGGCCCTCGGACGCGGAGGCCGGGCAGGTCGCCGGGACCTACTACGGCGACCGCGCGCTCTGGCGGCGGCGCGTGGTCGGCGCCTTCGACCGGATGCGCGAGGAGCCCGCCGTCGACACCGCCAGGACCGCGGCGATCGGCTACTGCTTCGGCGGCTCGACCGCCCTGCAGCTCGCGCGCACCGGCGCAGAGCTGCGGGCCGTCGTCAGCTTCCACGGCGGCCTCGCGACCGGCCCCGAGGGCGAGGCGGAGAGCATCAGGGCGGCGCTGCTCATCCTGACCGGCGCCATCGATCCCGTCGTCCCCGCCGAGGACGTGCAGGCGCTCGAGGCCGAGCTGGGGCGGGTGCCGGACCTCGACTGGCAGGTCGTCACCTACTCGGGCGCGATGCACGCCTTCTCGGTGCCCGGCGCGAATGCGCCGGACCACGGGGCGCAGTTCGACCCGCGGGCGGAGCGGCGCAGCTGGACGGCGATGAAGGACTTCCTCGCCGAGGTGCTCTGAGCTGCGCAGCCGCTGTTGCGAGCGGGCTCAGGCCACCGCGTAGGCGCCCGCGCGCACCGACTTCATGGCGGCCGCCCAGGTCTCGAGCTGGTCGAACATGGTGTCCGCGGCCGCCTCGTACTGCGGCCCCGGCGTGAAGGTGGAGAAGTTCTCGAAGTCCGTGAAGAGCGAGAAGCTCAGCTGCTGGCGCACGTGCGCGATCTGCAGCTCGGACGCGATCGCCCGCAGGTGCTCGACGGCCCGCGCCCCGGACAGGGACCCGTAGCTGACGAACGCGGCGGCCTTGTTGTTCCACTCGGCGTAGAGGTAGTCGATCGCGTTCTTCAGCACCCCGGACGTGGAGTGGTTGTACTCCGGCGTCACGAAGACGAACCCGTCGTACTTCGCGATGGTCTCGGCCCACCGGCGGGTGTGCTCCCCGGCGTACTGCCCCATCGACGGCGGGATCGCCTCGTCGAGGTGGGGGAGCGGGAAGTCCTTCAGATCGATCAGCTCGTAGTCGGCGCCCTCACGGGATCCCGCGCGGCCGAGCACCCATTCGGCGACGGCGGCGCCGTTCCGGCCGGGGCGGGTGCTACCGAGGATGATGGCGATCTTGAGGTCGGCCATGGAGGTCCTTCCGTTCCAGGTGGTTGATCCGTCATCCAGTATGCACCACTTCGGTGACACATCAACCTCACGCATGGTAACCTCGGTTCATGTCGGATCCGTCCGGTCTCGACCCAGCCGACTGGGCCATGTGGCGCTCGTTCAGCGGGATGCGCCGCGCGCTCGAGCGAGCGCTCGAGCAGCGGCTGCAGCGGGACGCGGGCATCTCGACCGCCGACTTCGACATCCTCCGCAGCCTCGCCGAGGCCGAGGGGCACCGGCTCCGCGCC
>JAICSU010000050.1 GCA_025936735.1 Amnibacterium sp. | reverse complement strand
TGGTCTCCGTCGGCCTCGTGCCATTCGCTGTCGTCCTGGCAGTCCTCACAGCTTTGACGGGCCCACTGCACCCCACGCCGGTGACTCGCGATCGCCGCCCGCAGCAGCGCCGTGATCTCCGGCTCGGTCTTCAGGATCGTGGTGGTGATCCCGTCGGCGCCCTCTCGCCCGATCTTCAGGCTCCGGTTGTGGTGCGCGGCGTCCTCCGCGGGCTTCGCGCCGTCCGGGTCGAGGACGGCCTGCCACACCTCGGCCTGCACCCGCAGCAGATCCGGCGACAACGCGAGCGCGGACTCCACGAGCGCGGCCTCGGCGACCTCGAGCTGCTCCCGCCCGGCACGCCGGGCCACCGCGCCCAGCGCGTCGACGATCACCCGAGCGGCGTCGACGCCGATGCTGCCTGCCGTGAGTGCGGCCGCGACGTGGCTCCACCGCGCGGGCAGATCCTCCCCGGTCATCGACAGTCCCGCCCGGACCCGGAGGCCCAGCGCGGTGCGCCGCCGCGCCTCCCTGGTGCCGATCCGCAGCTGGCGGGCGAGCAGGTCGGTCGCGTCCCGGTCGCCGTGCTTCCGTGCGAGCGACGCGTCGCCGAGCTGGTCCCGGGACCGCCAGGCGACCTCACCGGCCAGCGCGACCCGACGGGCATCGACCAGCCGGCCGATGGCCTCCCACGCCTCGCTCTGCTCCAGCAGCCGGCAGTCGTCCAGCACCGCGGGTCGGCAGGCGACGGCGGCCAGCGCGAGGGCTTCCGCCGCCAGCCGCTCGATCACCTGCATGCACACATCGTGACACCCACCACCGACAGCCCCTGACGGCCGAGAAGACCCGCCGACCAGGGATTCGTTGTCCACAGACCGCCCGACCTGAACCGGCCTGGGGAGGAACGGATGCCGCATGAACCAGCGGAGGAGACCGGAAGGTATCCGCGGGTTCGAACCGCCTCAGCCCTCCGGTTCGTCTTCTGTCGCTCCGCCGCCGTCGGCCCTGTACGTCCCCGCGCCCTCGGCACGGGGACGAAGCCGTGCGGCGAGTACGCAGGCGGCGAGAACAGCGGGCACGAGCAGGTACGGTCCGGCGGAGATCAGCAGGACCGCGACCGCGGCGGTGGCGACGAGGGCGAGCCACCATCCCCGGGTCCACCGCGGCAGCAGCACGAGCCCGGATGCGAGCGCCACGAGGTACACCGGGATCTGCGAGCCTGCGCAGACCCGGACGAACCAGGCCGCATCGACCGGCGCGAGGGTCGCGATCAGCAGGCCGACCGCGGCGATCAGGGCCGGCGTGGCGAGCGCGAGCCGGTCCCGGCCGGAGTCGGTGAGCCGCGGTGTCGCCGGCAGCAGCGAGCGCCCGAGCTCCCGGAAGCTCGTGAGGTAGGCGACGGAGGTGGCGAGGGTCAGCACGACGGCCAGCACGGCTGCGACGAGGCTCGCCGGAGGTCCGACGGCGGCCCGCAGCACGGCCGCGACCGGCGCGGTGGTGGATCCGGCGAACGGACCCAGGACCAGAAGCTCCGGGATCGCGACCGACGCGTAGAGCAGCACGACCACGGCCAGCGAGATCGCGATCACGCGCGGAAGGCGGCGGTCCGGGTCGCGCAGCATCGACGTGAAGTTGGTGGACGCCTCCCATCCCATGAGGACCCAGGCCAGGGTCACCGCGGCCGGGACGAGCGCAAGCGCGCCGTGCGGCGCGAGGTTCCGGAGCCGGTCCGGGCGCCACTCCGGGATCGAGACGGCGGCGGCGCCGACGATGAGCACGACCAGCGCGATCCCGAGCGCGAGGGACAGCCCGCCGCTGGAGCGACCGCTGGCAGCGACGATCACGACCGTGACCAGGGCCACCGCCCAGGCGACGGCCACAGTGACCGGCCGCCCTCCACCGGTCGCCGCGGAGATGTACGAGCCGCCGATCAGCGCCAGCGCCGGCACGCCGATCGGCACGCCGACGTAGAACCAGGTGGCCACCACGCGTCCCACGACCTCACCGAAGGCGAGGGTCGAGTACCGCTGGAGGCCCCCGCTCGCCGTCCGGCCTCGTCCCACGGAGGCCCGATGGATGTCGACGAACGCGAACGCCGCGGGGACGGACACGGCCAGCAGGGCGGCGACGGCCACCAGTGACAGGGGACCCGCGATCTGCGCTGCTGCTGCCGGCAGGGTGAGGATGCCGGGGCCCACCACCGCGGATACGTAGAGCGCGACACCGCCCACGGTGCCGAGGCCGGCCCTGGTGCCGGCGGTCGAGACGGCGATGGGAGGACCTACGTCCGCGACGGGTCGAAGTGCGCCGTGACCATGCTCGAGGTTACGTCGGCGGTACGACCATGCCGGGCGCCGTCGTCACGTGGACTCCGCCTGTCCGCCGGCCGTCACGGCCGACCGGACCGCGTCGGCGCATGTCGCGTGCGTCCTCTCGGCGACGTCCCTGAGCACCTCCGGGTCCGCCGTCGCAGCGCCGAGGATCCGATCGACCGAGCCCAGGCCCGCCCGCGCGACGAGCTGCTTCTCGTTGGTGACCCACCGTCCGCGCGCGGCGAGCACGGCGTGGGCCGCGCATGCGGTGGCCCGCGCCAGGAGGCCGAGGCACTGCGTCAGCCGACCGGCCGCCGCGTGGTACCGGCGGGCGTAGTCGAGCTCCGCCTCGGCCTGCGCCCGCCACACCGCCGGGGCTCGCTCCCGCAACGCCCTCGGATACGTGACCTCCGGAACATGTCCGGCGAGGAGCCGCTTCGTGGACAGCTCGGCGAGCACGAGGTAGGAGGGGATGCCGGCGAGGTGGAACCAGAGCGGCTCGATGACGAACCTGCCCTCGCTCGCCTCGGCGATCACCCGGTCGACGACGTCGAGATCGCGGTAGTGCACGTCGCTGCGCCGGCCGTCGACCTCCAGCCACGCGCCGCCGTTGAACACTCCTCCCGTGACGGCCGACCAGCCCCCGAGCTCCGTCACCTCCCCAGGCCAGCCGAGCGCGCGCAGCGTCGCGGGCTCGAAGCCGCCGCGGTAGTAGAGGGAGAAGTCCCAGTCGCTGTCCGGCCGGTTCGTCCCCTCGGCCCGCGAGCCGCCCAGGGTCACCCCCTGGACCGCCGGTAGCGAGATCAGCCGCTCCCCCACGTACGCGACGAACGCCTCGTCATCCATCCGTGCACGCTTCCACAGCCGCGCCCGGGCCGCATGCCGCGGCCCGGCGGGACCGCTTCCTACGCGCTGAAGCCCAGCGGCGCGCTCATCGCTCTCAGGACCATCGGCGGGGTGGCGCGGAGCCGGACCCCCCACCCCGCGGGCGCGATCGCGAGACTCGCGACGTGGCTCTCGGGCACGGCGAGCGGACAGACCCACCACTGCCGCACGCGGCCGCGGTCCGCCACCGGCGTGACGGTCGACGCGGGGTCGGCGGCGAGGCCGACGCCCTCCCCCTTGAGGATGGCCTCCTTCTGCGTCCACGCTCGTGCGACCGCGCGGGGGCGCTCGGCGATCGGCAGCCTCGCGAGCGCCGCCCGCTCTCCGGCCGCCAGCCAGCCCTCCGCGGCGGCGCCCCACAGGTCCTCGCCGCGGATCCGCTCGACGTCGACACCGACGCGGCCCCCGCGCACGGCCGTCACCATGCCGACGTCGCCGCTGGTGGAACAGCTGGCGTCGACCCCTCGCCGCGCGGCGGGGCCCTCCAGTCGCGGCTTCCCGGGGGCGCCGGTGAGGGGCACGGCGGCCGGGTCCAGGCCGAGGATGTCGCCGAGGAGGCTGCGCAACGCGGCGCGCATGAGGATGCGCACGCGCTGGACGGACGGGACGCCCTGGGCCGCCCGTCGCTGCTCGGCGTCGCTCAGGAGGGCCGCGGCGGACTCGACGTCCCAGCCAGGAGCCGCGAGGTCGACGGGCAGCACCCAGAGGTCCAGCGCGCTCCGGGCGGTTGCACGCGGCGGCGGCACCGCGCTCCCGACCCGGGACGCGACCCCCGTGCGTCTCTGCCCGGCGCTCCGTCGCGGCGAGATGGCGAGAGGTTCGGGGAGCGGATGCATGGTGACACTCCGTGTCAGACGGCGGTCTCGGCCACTCGCATGCTAGTGGTGGACGGGCCCCGACCGGGAGGTCCTTCTCACCCCGCCCGGGTCCTGTTCCGCGTGCCGCCCCGCGCCCGTTCCGCGGCCCTCAGCGCCCGCGAGATCCGCGCGGCGACCACCGGCGCGTTCTCCTCGCTCAGCAGGCTGTAGTGCGCGCCGGGCACGTCGACGACCTTGAGCCGGGGCGCCATCCGGCGCCAGACGTAGATCAGATGGGAGATCACCGGGATCCGCCGGCTCGCCCGGAAGAAGGTCACCGGACCGCCGTACGGCCCGAGCCGGAAGGAGCGGGCGATCCGCACCGAGTCGAGCAGCATGAGCTGCTCGCTGGTGAGCGTCTGCGGGCGGAACCGGTTCGCGATGGCGGTCCCGATCGTGGTGTCGGAGAACCCGGGGATGAAGATGGCGATGAACGACGCCGCCTTCCGCGCGAGCCGCTCGGGACCGGTGAGGCTCGCGAGCGGCGGCCGGGGATCGAGCAGCCCCAGGAACGCGACCCGCCGCCCGGCCGCCTCGAACAGGCGGGCCATCTCGTAGGCGACCAGGCCACCGAAGGAGTACCCGGCGAGCGCGATCGGGCCCTGCACGGCGTCCACGGCCGTGATCGCCTCCACCAAGCGGGCGGCGACCTCGGCGACGGGGAGCCGCTCGCCGTCGGCTCCCGACATCGCCCCGAACACCCCGTACACGTCGCCTGCGGTCTCCAGGTTCGACACCACGAACCGGTACAGGTCGACGTCGCCGTGGACCCCCTGCACGAGGAACAGCGGCACCGCCGACGGGTCGCTGCCCGCCCGCAGCAGCAGGACGCTGACCTCGTGCACGGCCACGGCGGGAGTCCGGTCGAGCGCGTCGCCCAGCCCGCGGATCGACGGGTCCGCCATGAACGTGTCCATGGAGACGGCCCTGCCCGACTCCATCCGCAGCCGGCGCAGCAGCGTCATCGACTGGCGCGACGTGCCGCCGGCGTCGAAGAAGTTCGCGGTCTCGCCCAGCGGATGACCCAGCACCTCCTGGAACAGGCGGGCCACCGTCTCCGCACCGCGCTCACCGCGGCTCGCCACGGGCACGGACGGCACCGGCCGGGCCGCCTCCCGCACCGCGGCCACGATCTCCTGCAGGGACCCCGGGTTCCTCAGCGCGCCCGTGTTCCGGGGAGGCTCCCCGTTGAGGGCGTCGCGCGCGGCCCGCTCGGAGAGCTTCCCGTTGTGCGTCGTCGGCAGCTCCGGCACGGCCACGACGAGCGACGGCACGTGCGAGGGAGAGCCCTCCCGGCGCAGCTCGGCGCGGATGCGCTCGGCCAGGTGGTCGTCGAGGCGGTGTCCTTCGCTCAGGACCACCAGCAGCACCAGCCGCGAGCTGCCGGGGTGCCCGGGGTCGCGCTGCTCCACGGCCATGGCCGCGGCGATCTCGGGGAACCGCCCGAGGATCCGGTAGATCTCCGTGGGCCCGATTCGGACCCCGTCGATGTTGAGCACGCCGTCCGAGCGGCCGTGGAAGCGGACCGAGCCGTCGGCGGCCACGTCGATGAGGTCGCCGTGGGTCCACACGCCGGGGTGCTGGACGAAGTAGGCCTCGTGGAAGCGCCGGCCGTCCGGGTCGTTCAGGAACGCCACCGGCCGCGACGGGAACGGGTTGCGGCACACCAGCTCACCGACGACCCCGACGACCTCCCTGCCGTCCTCATCGACGGCGACGACGTCGAGACCGAGGCTCCGCGCGCGGCTCCGGCCCCGGATCTCCGGAAGCTCCGGATGGCCGAGGACGAACGCGCCGAGGATGTCGGTGCCACCGCCGATCGACTGCAGCGGCTGCGGCCCCACGGCCGCGGCGAACCAGTCGTACTGCCAGTCGTGCAGGACCGATCCGGTGGTGAGCACGGCGCGCAGCCGCCGGAGATCGACCTCGGCGGCCGGGCGGTAGCCGGAGTCCTCGCAGAGTTGCAGGTAGGCGGGGCTGGTGCCGAAGACGGTGACGCCGTGGTCGGCCACCAGCCGCCACAGAGTCTCCGGGCCCCGGACGGGCCCGTCGTAGACCACGATGCCCGCGCCCGTGGCCAGCGCGGACAGCTGCCGGTTCCAGACCATCCACGCCGTGGTGGTGTGGTGGAAGAAGACGTCGTCGGCATCGAGGTCGATGTGCAGCCGATGTTCCTTGACGTGCTCGAGCAGCGTGCCGCCGGCCCCGTGCAGCATCGCCTTCGGAGGCCCTGTCGTGCCCGAGGTGAACATGACGAAGATCGGATGGTTGAAGGGAAAGCGAGGCCAGGGGGCGGGATGATCCGCCATCCGCTCCGTCTCCGCATCCAGCGCTCCGACGTCGGGGCCGTCGACCACGGGCAGGGCGCCGTCGTCGACGACGAGCACCTTCGCGAGGCCGGGCAGCCCCGAGACCAGCGCGGTGAGCTTGTCGCCGGCGGTCCCCTCCCATCCCGCCGCACTGCCCCGGTCGAGCACCAGCAGCCGCGGGTCGATCTGCTCGAAGCGACCGAGCAGAGCGCTCGGCCCCATGTCCGGCAACGCGAGGGACACGGTGGCGCCGAGCGCGACCACGGCGAGTGCGACGACCACCGCTCGGGCGTTGTTCGGCGCGATGACGACGACGCGGTCCCCCGCCGCGACGCCCTGCTCGGCCAGCTCGGTGGCGGTTGCCTGTACGCGCCGGCGCAGGCTCGCCCGGCTGAGGCGCTCGACGCTGCCGTCGCCGTGGACCGCCGTCACGGCGGGTGCCTCCTCGTCCACGCCCGGCAGGGGGCGGAGCAGGTTCTCGGCGTAGTTCAGCCGGACATCCGGGAAGAAGGTCGCGTGTTCCACGTCGTCGGAGGTGCAGACGAGGTCGGCGGATCCCTCCCACGCCGGCGAGGCCCAATCGAGGAAGGTTCGCCAGAAGTCGCGGTAGTGCTCGACCGACCACCGGTGCAGCGCGCCGGGCGGTTCGAGATCGACCTCGGTGACCGCTGCGCAGCGAGCACGGCATGACGCGATCTGCGGCCGGCGCGGGGCGTCGTTCGGCCGCGCGCAGGGGTCGAACGACGCATTCATCAGGTCATCTTCACGAGTGGGGTGGGCGGGGAAATGCAGCTCCCGGAGAAGCTGGTGCGACCCACCATGACACAAGGTTCAGGATGAATGCAGGTCTGCACCGACTGAGCGCAGGTTTGCGAAGGCCTGGGAAAGCGCTCCACGACCGGTCCCCGGTCGCGGATGCGCTACTGAGCGATTTCCGGCTGCCCGGCGGCGAGGGCGGTGAAGAGGCGAGCCGCGGCCGTCGGCGAGCGGCCGAGGCTGCCGTCCGGCGCTTCGGTGAGCGTGAGCAGACCCATGCGACGGAAGAACGATGCCCGTCCCGCTGATGCGTCCGCGAAGTACTGCTCCGCGTGTCCCCTAGCGACATCATCGGCGCCCCCGCGATCGAGCACGAACTCCTCGACGTTCCGTCCGCCGGACGCGTAGGACCAGTCGACGAAGTCGATCAGCGGCCACCACGTGTACCCGCGGATGTCCAGGCCGTCATCCCGCAGGCCGCGGATCGACTCCACAGAAGCCGCCAGCCAGTCGGCCCTCAGCGCCTCGTCGCCCTCGATGCTGGTCTCGGTGAGCAGGATCGGCACGTCGAACCGGTCGGCGAAGTAGCGGAGGCAGGCACGAAGGCCGTCCTGCCATCGGTTCGTGGTGACCTGCTCGACCGAGTCGCCGAGTCGGACGAGCCGTCTCGGGGTGAGGTCGGGGTAGTAGTTGACGCCGAGCAGATCGATGGTCGGGATCGCGGACTCGAACGAGGCCAGCCGGGCGGGGTCCGCACCGTGCTGCACGAGCCACCCGTGCATGGGGTGGCCGTCGTCGACCAGCCCGAGCAGGAGCTCCGTGGGGAGCGCGGCGACGGCGGACAGGAGTGCGGCGTGCTCGGCGAGGTCCGGCTGGGCCGGCAGGTAGAGGCTCGAGGCCTCGACGTGCACGATCACGACGGCGGGGTTCGCGGCACGGGCCGCCTCGATCGTGCGGCGGATGCCGTCGACGATGCCGAGGGTGACGCGCACCCACCCGTTCCAGCCCCTGAGGGCCGGGGGCCACACCCCTCGGAGGCCGCAGAAGGAGGCGGTGGTCACGGGCTCGTTGAGGGGGGTGATGTGCTCGACGAGACCTCGATACCGGTCGACGAACGCGGCACTGAACTCGGCGATGGCGTCGGGGTACCGAGGGTCGGCGAAGGACTCGGAGAGCCAGGTCGGCGTGCCGTAGTGCACGAAGTCGGCGATCACGGTGAGCCCCAGATCGTCCACCGCGAAGTGCAGGCGCTCGTCGAGCTCCGCCCAGTCGAACCGCCCGGGGGCGAGGTGGACGCGGGGCCACGTCACCCCGTAGCGGAGGGCGGTCGCTCCGAGGTCGCGCGCGGCGATCAGGTCCTCCCGCCAACGCTGGGTGTGCCCGGTGAGGTCGTGCTCGTCGAGCTCCGCCATGTCGTAGTGCGGCGGCGGGTACACGCTCGTGTCCTCGATCCCGAGGATCCAGACGAGGCCGCCTGGCGGGAACGCCGTCACTTCAGCCCCGTCGTCGCCACACCGGCGACGAAGTAGCGCTGCGCGAGGAAGAACGCGATCGCGAGCGGGAGGAGCGAGATCGTCGCGCCGGCGAGGAGCACGGCGTGGTCCGTCACGTGCGTGCCGCCGAAGAGGGTGAGTCCTGCGGGCAGGGTGCGCATCTCGGGAGTGCTCGTGACGATCAGCGGCCAGAGCAGGTCGTTCCACAGCGCCATGAAGTTCAGGAGCGCGACGGTCGCGAGGGCCGGCTTCGACAGCGGCAGGATCACCTGACGGTAGATCCGGAAGTGCCCCGCGCCGTCGATCCGGGCCGCCTCGTCGAGATCCGGCGGAATCGAGAGGAACGCCTGGCGGAGCAGGAAGATGCCGAACGCACTGGTCGCGCGAGGGATGATCAGGCCCTGGTAGGTGTTAAGCCAGCCGAGGTGGAACAGCTCGATGAAGACCGGGATCAGCGTGACCTGGAACGGCACCATCAGCGTCGCGAGGACCAGGTAGAAGCAGAGCGTTCGACCGCGGAACCGGATGCGGGCGAGGGCATAGGCGCAGAGCGAGTCGAGCAGCACCGTGAGGGCCGTCGTCACTCCGGCGAAGACGACCGTGTTCAGGACCAGCCGCAGGAACGGCAGTTGCTCCCAGACGCCGAGGTAGCCGTGAAGCGTCCATGCCTGCGGTAGGAGGCTCTCAGGGTGGGCGAAGAGGTCGTTCTCCGAGCGGAACGAGACGCCGAGCATCCAGAGGAACGGCACGACCGCGATGACCGCTCCGACGCCGATCGGCAGCCATCTCAGTCCGGGCAGCAGGCGGGCGATGGGACGGCGCCGCGCGCCGACCGCCTCAGTCGACGTCGTCATAGCGGAAGATCCGGAGCTGGAGAGCGGAGATGAGCATGATCAGGGCGAAGAGCACCCAGGAGATCGCGGACGCGTAGCCGGTCCGGTAGTTGACGAACCCTTCGCGGAACAGCTCGGTGACGAGCGTGTCGGTGTGGAAGATGGGGCCCCCACCGGTCATGACGTAGACGAGATCGAAGAGCTGGAGCGACTGGATCGTGAGGATGAGCGTCGCGAAGAGCAGGGTGGGCCGAATGCTCGGCAGGGTGATGTAGCGGGTGATCTGCCACTCGCTAGCGCCGTCGAGGCGGCCGGCCTCGTAGCGCTCCCCCGGTACCGCCTTCAGGCCACCGATGAAGATGATCATGACGAACCCGACGTTCTTCCAGATGTCGACGAAGATCACCGCCGGAAGCGCGAGCGTCGTGGACTGCAGCCAGTCGAGCGCCGGCAGCCCCAGCGCGTGGCTGATGCCGCCGATCAGGCCGATGTCGGGGTCGAGCAGGAACCGCCACACGAGCCCGATCGAGGTGAGGGAGACCACGGTGGGGAAGAAGAAGGTGGACCGGACGATCTTCGTGACCGGACCGTCCTTGAGCAGTCCGATGGCGAGGGCGAGCCCAAGGACGATCAGCAGCACGACGGAGACGATCGTCAGCTCCACGGTGTTGCCGAGCGCGTTGTAGAACTGGGGGTCCTGGAACAACGCGATGTAGTTGCCGAGGCCGACGAACGGCTCGACGGCCGCCCCGATGGTCCAGTCGTGGAGGCTGTACCAGAACGACACCAGGATCGGGTAGATCACGAAGACCCCGAGGATGAGCAGACTCGGCGCCATGAAGAGCCACGCCGGCTGCCATCGACGTCGCCGCCGGCGCGGCTCGGCACCCTCGCGGGCGCGCGAGAGGGGAGCTCCCTCGCGCGCCCGGAGGGCGGTCTGCGCCGACATCAGGACGAGCAGCCGGTCAGGCTGTTGATCGTCTTGCTCGCAGCGGCCGCCTGCGCGGACAGGCTCTGCCCGCGGGTGATCTGCCCGATGAAGGGCACGTAGCCGTTCGCGTCGACCTGCGTCGCCTGCGGGACCTTCGGCAGGTACAGACGGGCGTCGGGCACCTGGGCGGTGAACGTCGCGATCGTCTCGTTCGCCTTCAGCTGCGGATCGCTCGCCAGGTCGGTCCTGAGCGTCGGGAAGCCGGTCGTGAGAGAGAACTTCTTCTGCTCGGTCTTGCTCGTCCAGTAGGCGAGGAACTCCTGGGCCTGCTGCGGGTACTTCGTCTTGGCCGAGATCGCCAGCGGTGCGGTCGAGCCGAGCGTCACCGAGTGGCCGTCGGCTCCCGCCGGAATCGGCGCGATGCCGAGGTCGATGCCGGCGGACTTGTATCCGGGGGCGGCCCAGGGCCCGTTCATCTCCATGGCGGCCTTGCCCGCGGAGAACAGCGAGTCGGCCTGGGCGCCGGTGAGCCCGACGGGCGAGATCTTGTCCTTCACCACCATGTCGACCCACGGCTTCAGGCTCGCCTGGGACTGCGGACTCGCCAGCGCGCTGCAGTTGTTCGAGGAGACGATGTCGCCGCCCCCGAGCCACTGGAGGATCGGCCACATCTGGATGGTCTGGTTGTCCGCGAGAACGAGCCCGTACTGCTTCCCACCCGGCTTGGTGAGCTTCTTCGCGTCCGCCTCGAACTCCGCCAGCGTCGACGGGGGTGCGGAGATGCCGGCTGCGGCGAACATCTTCTTGTTGTAGTAGAGGCTCAGCGTCGCGTAGTTGGCGGGGACCGCGTAGAGCTTCCCGTTGTACGTGTACTCCTTGATCAGCGCGGGCGCGATCTGGTCGACGTTGATCTTGCTGCCTGATCCGGTGTCGGTCAGCGGCAGCACGGAGTTCGTCTTGACGTACTGGGCGATGACGTTCGGATCGGAGCTCGGCGCGGCGATGTCCGGCCCGCTGCCGGTCAGCCAGGCGGACGGCAGCTTCTGGGTGATCGTGTCCCAGGGCTGCACAGTCATGCTGACCTGGATGTTCTTGTGGGACGCGTTGAAGTCCTTCACGATCTGGTCGTAACCCGGACGGTCGCCGCCGGTGAATCCGGTCCAGACCGTCAGCTTCACCGGCCCAGAGCCGGATCCGCCGGGTCCGGACGAGCCGCCTGCGCCGGCGGAGCAGCCGGTGAGAGCGGCGAGGACGGTCGCCGCGCTAGCGGCGACAGCGAGTGTCTTCTTCATGGTGCCTCTCCGTTGAGTGTGGTTTTCGGGGATCTGGAGCGCAGGGGTTCAGTCGTCGAGGAGGTCGATGGGCGGCGACGCGCAGCCGCAGGAGGCGCGCCGCACGAGGACGACCGGGAGCTCGTCACGCGTGGGGACGGAGTCCTCCCCCTCGATCTGCGCGAAGAGCCGGTCGGTCGCGAGCCGGGCCATGGCCTCGGCGGGCACGCGCACGGTCGTGATCGAGGGGCTCGCTACGCGGGCGATGCCGAAGTCGTCGAAGCCCACCACTGCGACGTCACCGGGAACGGACCAGCCTTCGGCACGAAGCGCCTGGAGCCCTCCGAACGCCATGTCGTCGTTCGCGAAGACCACGCCGTCGAATCCGTCCGCACCGAACCGGCGACCGGTAACGGCGACCCAACCGGAGCGCTCGCTGAAGTCGCCTTCGACGACCTGCGCATCGTCGGCGAGGCCGTGAGCCGCGACGGCCTGGAGGAACCCGTCACGTCGGTCGACGGCGGTGCGGTGGTCAAGGGGGCCGGTCACGTGCAGCAGGCGGGTGCGCCCGTGCTCGAGGATGAGGTGCTCCGTGATCGACCGGGAGGCCGCGACATCGTCGACCCCCACGCTGAAGGCGGAGGGCAGCTCGGGATAGTTGCCGATGAGCACGACGGGAAGCCCCGACGCAGCGAGGCGCTCGATGTTCGGGTCCTCGATGCCGGCGCTGGTCACGACCGCACCGTCGGCCGTGCGGGCGCGCATCACTCGTTCGTAAGCCGTCAGACCGCTCGCCTCGGACGAGTTCGTGGAGACGAGCACCTGGACGTCACGGTCGTTCGCGGCGGAGGTGACGCCGGTGAGCACGTGAGTGAAGTAGCTGTGCCCGAAGACGTGTTGCGTGGAGTTCGGGACCACGAGGGCGATGGCGTCGGACCGCTGACGGCGGAGGGCCTTACCTGCCGAGCTCGGCACGTACCCGAGCTCGGCAGCGGCCGCCCGGATGCGGTCGGTCGTCTCAGGGCCGATGCGGCGGTGCCCGGCGAGCGCCATGGAGACAGCGGCGGCGGACACTCCGACGCGCTCCGCGACGTCCTTCAGGGTCACGGCCCGGGGCGACTTCGCCACCGTTCCTCCTTGCTTTATCGATTCAGCAGTTAATCGATGAAGCATTCATACTCGGGCGGCGGTGGATGGCGCAAGTCCCTGCGCTACCGGGGCGCGGAAGCCCCCTTCAGCCGGAAGGAGTGCCGCCCCCGACGGCCGCGACGATCTCCGCCACGAGCTCGTCGCGGCCCGGCCACGGGTAGGTGGGCCTGCCGGACATGAGGCTCGCGACACCGTGCAGCTGGGCCCAGAGCAGCGACGCGGCGACGTGGAGGCGTCCGTCCTCGACGGGGGTGCCCCGAACGGCGGCGATGGCCTCGCGGAGCCGCGCATAGGTCGACTGCCCCGGAAGGTGCTGCCGATCCCAATCCGGATGCACGGTCCCGGCCGACCCCATGAGGACGCGGTAGAGCCCGGGATTCGCCACGGCGAACTGCAGGTAGCCGCTGCACAGGGCGGCCAAGCGACCCGACGGCCGGCCGTCAGGAGCCGACGCGAGGGCCGCATCGAGGGCTCCCTCGAGTCGTTCGTAGCCGCCGGCGTACAGCGCGAACAGCAGCTCCCCGAGCGACTGGAACTGGAGGTAGAAGCTCTGCGGCGCGACACCGGCCTCGCGCGTGACCGCGCGGATCGTCACCGCGGACTCGTCTCCTGTCCGATCCAGCAGGGTCGACGCGGAGGCGATCAGCGTCTCGCGGAGCCGCGCGCCCTCGCCCCGCCGGTTGCGCTGGCGTCGCGCGCGCTGCGCCTCACCGCCGGTCCCGGTCAATCGTCCTCCACCCCTTGACTTGACCATACAGGTGTCCATATAACTATCTCACCAGACAGCCGTCTACAAGAGTTGGGACTCGCCATGTCACGCCTCGCTGTCACCCGCATCACCCACAGCTGCCACCTCATCGAGATCGCCGGCGCCACCGTGCTGACCGACCCGTGGTTCAGCCAGAAGCCGGGCTACCACCCCGGGGAACCCATCGCGCTCACGGTCCCCGAGCTCCCCCACCTCGACGCGATCCTGATCAGCCACCGCCACTACGACCACTGCGACCTCGACGCGCTCGACGCGCTGCCCGACAAGGCGACGCCGATCATCTGCTGCCGAACCGTCGCCAAGTCGGCCCGGGCGCACGGCTTCAGCACGGTGACCCCCCTCGCGCCGTGGGAACGCACCACCGTCGGCCCGGTCACCGTCACCGCCGCACCCGCCGCCCATCAGGTCGAGGAGATCACCTTCGTCCTCCAAGGCGCCGGCCGCACCGTCTACTTCGCCGGCGACACGACCTTCATCCCCGAGCTCCACGATCTGCCCCGACGGTTCCCCGCCATCGATCTCGCCCTCGTGCCCACCAACGGTCTCCGCCTCCGCCCGCTGCTCAACAAGAAGGTCGTCATGGACGCTCACGACGCCGCAGACCTGGTCGCCCTCCTCCGCCCCCGCGTCGCCATCCCCCACCACTACGCGTTCACGAGCGGACCGATCGGCGACCGGATCCTCACCAAGAGCGACCGCGATCCCGAGGCCTTCGCGCTCGCCGCCCACGAGGCGAGCCCGGAAGCGGACGTCCGCATCCTGCGGCCCGGCGAGCGCACCGATCTCGCGCTCACCGCACCGAGCGAGGCCTGACGCCACCGTCGAGGCCCTCGAGGCGGCCGGCAGCCGGGTCGTCGGGTTCCCGTCCTCCGCCGGGCGAGGGATGATGTGCCCGTGGTCGATGTCGCTCGCGAGCTGAACTGGGCCGGCACGTACGGCTACCTGGCGGAGCGGATCGTCCGCGTCGGGTCCGTGGACGAGGCGCGGGAGGTGGTGACTTCCGGCGCGCGGGTCCGCCCCCTCGGCACGCGGCACTCCTTCAACGACATCGCGGACGGACCCGGGGTCCTCGTCGACCTCACCGGCCTGCCCGTGGAGGTGGAGGTCGCCCCCGACCGGCGGACCGTCACCGCCACCGCCGGCGCCCGGTACGGGCTGCTCGCCGTCGAGCTCGAGCGGCAGGGCCTCGCGCTGCACAACATGGGGTCACTCCCCCACATCT
>JAICSU010000177.1 GCA_025936735.1 Amnibacterium sp. | reverse complement strand
GTGTTCGTCGGCGACCGGCGCGGGCGCCGCTTCGTCGAGGACGGGCGCTTCCCCTGGACCTCCCCGCGTCGAGCGGAGCTGGTCGAGACCCGCGCGATCGGCGACGTGGCGCTCCTCCGCTACGCCCTCTCCCGCCGGTGCGCGGACGGCGACTCCCCCGGCGGGCGCCGGCTGGTGACATCCGACGCCGGGTGATGCCGCGAGCAGGGTGGCGGGCCCGCGTCACGCGCCTCGGGATGCAGGGCCGAACCACCGGGTGAGCGCATCGGTGAGCCCGAGGTCGGTCCCCTCCCCCACCCACGCGACGTGGCCGTCGGGGCGGATGAGCACGGCCGACGGCGCGGGGACCCGGCCGACGACCGGCAGGTCCCACTCCCCCCGCACTCGGGCGCGGACCTGCCGCACCCGGTCCGCCCATCCGCCGACCTCGGCGGAGGCCACCTCCCCCACGTCCAGCAGCACGGGCTCGGCCCGGTGCAGGAGCGCGAAGACCCGGGTCGGGCCGTCCGGCCCCTCCAGGTCGAGGTCCGGCATCCGGCGCCCGAGCAGCGGGTGCCCCGCCCCGAGGTCGTAGGCGATGTCGAGGCCGTGGATGAGCGCGCCGATCGTTCTGCGCGGCTGGTCCATGGCCATCAGCTCGTCGACGGTCCGGGTGAGGGCGGCGGTCCGCGGATCCTGCCGCTGCAGCACGGTCTGCGCCATCGAGTGCTCGAGCGCGCGGGCACCGGCGGGATGCCGTTCGGCGTGGTAGCTGTCCAGGAGCGACTCGGCCGAGACGCCCTTCACGACCTGCGCGAGCTTCCATCCGAGGTTGACGGCGTCCTGGATCCCGAGCCCGATCCCCTGTCCGCCCGCCGGGTAGTGGATGTGGGCGGCGTCCCCGGCGAGCAGCACCCGCCCCGTGCGGTAGTCCGCGGCCTGACGCGTGGCGTCGGTGAAGCGGGAGATCGAGACCGGGTCGTGCACGCCGAAGTCCGTGCCGTACACGGCCGTGAGCGCATCGCTGAGGTCGGCGAGCGTCGGCTCCGCGGCCGGCACGAGCCGCTGCTCGGTCGTGACCACGCGATAGGTGCGACCGTCGGCCAGGGGGGCGAGGCCGTGCACGCCCCTCTCGTCCTGGCGCATCCCGGTGGGCGGCTCCTCGGCCACCTCGACCTCCGCGATCAGGTTGCTCCGCGTCGCGTCCCAGCCCGGGAAGTCGATCCCTGCGGCCCTCCGGATCACGCTTCGCCCGCCGTCGGCACCGACCACCCAGGCCGCCCTCACGGTCTCCCCGTCGGCGAGACGGACCTCGACGCCGGCGCCGTCCTGAACCAGGCCGGTCGCTTCGCGCCCCCGCTGGATCGGCACGCCGAGCCGCTCGATCCAGGCCGCCAGGAGGGGCTCGATCCGGTTCTGCCACAGACCCAGGCCGTAGGGATGCCGCGTGGGGAGGTCGCTGATGTCGAGCACGGTCGAGCCGAACCGGGCCGTCTGGGCGGTCCGGCCGACGGCCAGGAAGGGCTCCGCGATCCCGCGTTGGTCGAGGATCTCGATGGTGCGCGAATGGAAGCCGCCCGCGCGGGAGCCCACGAGCTCGGCCCGTGGGCGCCGCTCGATGATCGCGACCTCCACGCCGGCGAGCGCCAGCTCCCCGGCGAGCATCATCCCGGTCGGGCCGCCACCGACCACCAGCACGTCCGCCATACCGTCCCCCTGCTCACGGCCCGGGCGGGCCGCGGTCGAGCACCGTAGGGCACGGCAGGGGCCTTGCGGCAAGACCCCCACCCCGCGCTACCGTGGAAGGGCAGGGGGTGCTTCGGTCCTGGGCCGAACCCGGTCCTGCTCCGTCGAGAGCCCGGTCAGACGGTGCGGAGCAGCGCCGCGACGCTGTCCAGCGCCCCGGGCACCAGCGCGTAGTAGGCCCACGTGCCGCGCTTCGTGCGGGTGAGATAGCCGGCGTCGGCCAGCACCTTCAGGTGATGGCTCACGGTCGGCTGCGTCAGCCCGAGCGGCTCGGTGAGGTCGCACACGCAGGCCTCCCCGCCTTCGTGCGCCGCGATCATCGAGACGAGCCGGAGCCGCATCGGATCCGCCAGCGCCTTCAGCAGCACGGAGAGGTCCTCCGCGCCTCCCGGGGTGATCGGAGCGCGGGTCAGCGGGGCGCAGGTGTCGCCGATGCAGCACGCGGCGCTCGTGACCGTCACGGGGAGCTCGATCGTCATGGATCCATGGTGACACACATATCGATGACCATCTATGCTTCGATCCATCGATCGATCTCGATGAAGGAGTGCCATGAGCGCGACCGCGCCCGCCGTGCTGTTCGTCTGCGTGCACAACGCCGGGCGGTCGCAGATGGCCGCAGGGTTCACCCGCGCCCTGAGCAGCGGCGCCGTCCAGGTGCTGTCGGCGGGCAGCGAGCCGGCCGATCGCCTGAACCCGGTCGCCGTCGAGGCCATGGCCGAGGTCGGGATCGACATCGCGAGCACGCGACCGCAGGCCCTTCGGGTCGACGACGTCCGTGCCTCCGACGTCGTCGTCACGATGGGCTGCGGGGACGCCTGCCCCGTCTTCCCGGGGAAGCGGTACGAGGACTGGGACCTGCCGGACCCGGCCGGACTGCCGCTCGAGGAGGTCCGCCCCATCCGGGACGAGATCCGGCGTCGCGTCGAAGGGCTCCTCGCCTCGCTGGCGTGACCGAGGAGAGGGAAGGAGGCGATCCATGGACGAGACCACCGGCTGTTGCGGCGGCATCGGCTGCTGCTGACCCGTGGGCGCCGCGCGGGTGGGGAGCACCGGCCCGCGCGGCGCCACCGGTCGGTGCGGCTGGAGGAGTGCGGCCGGAGGAGTGCGGCTGGGAGACCGCCCCATCCGGGAGGAGCGGCGACCCCCGATCATGGATCCGACGCCGCACACCGTTCGCGTCGACCAGGGAAAGGATCCGCCATGACCGACTCCCCGCCCGCGCCGCTCGGCACGCTGCACCGCGACGGGGAGCAGGGCGGCGTGCGGATCGAGGTCCTGATCGACGCCACCGCCTCCGAGGTCTGGCGGGCGCTGACCGAGCCGGATCGCCTGCGCGACTGGCTCGGAGACGTGTCGGGCGATCTGCGCGCGGGCGGCCGCTTCCGCGCGTACTTCCGGGTGAGCGGGTGGAACGGCACGGGGCGGGTCGAGGAGTGCACCGAGCAGCGGGGGTTCAGCGCCGTGCTGCAGGAGGACGACGGTGACGGCGAGGAGGCCACCGCCGTGACGACGACGTCGGAGCAGGACCGGACGCGCCTCGTCGTGCGGCAGACCGGGCTGCCGCTGTCGATGCTCGCCGCGTACGGAGCCGGCCTCCAGGTGCACGTCGAGGACCTCGTCGCCCACCTGACCGGCCTGCCCGGGCGCCACACCGTCGACCGGTGGCGCGAGCTCCACCCGAGTTACCAGGCGCTCACCGTCCGGCCGAGCTGAGGGTCGCCCGCGGACCGGCGCCGGACGGTCAGTACTCGTAGTGGTCGAAGTTGACCGGGGTCGCCTGGTCGTCGTCGAGCGGCGCGGAGGCGAACGATCCCCTCCCGGTGACGGACGCGATCCGCCGGCGCAGGTCCTCCACGACGTCGTCGACGTCCAGCCGGATCCCCTCGAGCTCGGGGTCGTCGTTCTCGGTCAGCGCGATCTGGCTCGCCGGGCCGATGAGGAGGTCGGCGTGCTCCATGCGCCCGTTGCGCGCGACCGGCAGGGTCACCGTGTCCGTGGTGCCGACCCGGCCCAGGTACTTCGCGTACTGGAGGACCAGGTCCGCGACGCCGGCCCGGGTCACGGCGACGTCCGCGCCGGCCATCGAGATCCGCTTGAGATCGCTCACCATCGTGATCCTGCCTGCCGTCACCTGGACGTTCACGGGATTGCCGAGGCACCGGCGCCTTGCTAGCGGGGATCCGGCGTGCAGGCGCACCCGGCCTTCCGTACGGCTAGGGTGCGCTCATGACGGATGGCGCGTTCGACCCCGGCACGCTGGAGGCGGTCGGAGAGCTGCTCGCGCTCGCCGCCAGGGAGGGGTTCGGCATCACCTTCACGCCCGGGCCCGACGGCTGGACGATCGGGTACCGCCGCGGGATGAGCGGCGACGAGCTGCTCTCCGGGCTCGACCTCGGCGACCTGGCCCGCGGGGCGGTGGCCCCTCTCCTCGACCTGGCCGCCTCCTACGCGCAGGGCTCGCCGCAGCTCCCGGCGAGCAGCGTCTGACGCGGGCGCCCGCGAGGCTCAGGCCACGGATCGGCCCGGGACGGGGCCGGCCTCATGCACCTCATGCCCGGCGAGACATATCCAGATGAAGTGCCCGCTGGCGTAGGACAGGTCGTCGTACGCGCGGAAGGCCGGGCTCGCGCAGTCCGGGCGCGGGCACACCCCGGTGGTCTTCGCTCGATCCGTCATGCACAGAGGTTCCGTTCCGAACCTTGGAGCGCCACCCTCCCCGAGCGGATCCCCATCGGATCCTCAGACATATGCCACAGCGGGTACGCCGCCGGGGGTCAGCGCTCCTGGACGGGCTCGCGGACGGGGAGCGGCGGCAGGACCGGGACCACTCCGATGGAGGCGCCCCGCGCCCGCACCATACCCATGACCGTCACCGTGCCGGCGAGCAGGACGACGCCGATCCACTGCGTGGCGGAGAGCACCGTGCCGAACGCGAGGTAGTTGACGATCACCGTGGTCAGCGGGAAGGCGAGCTCGGCCAGCGTCGCGGCGGACGCGGGCGTGCTCTGCAGGCCGCGGTAGTAGACGAGGAGCGCGAGCAGGCCGGGTACGAGCGCCAGGAGGACGAGCGCGAGCACCGCCGTGCCGGAGAGGGATCCGAGCGCGGCGATGCTGCCCGTCGGCACGGCGACCGCGGCGGACGCGATCAGTCCGAAGAAGAGCCGGAGCGCCGTCAGCTCGGCGAAGGGCACCAGCGCGCCGAGCCGGCGGCCGAGCACCGTCCCGGTGCCCCAGAGCGCGGCCGCCGCGAGGGCGAGGAGCGCGGGGGTCACCCCCTGGGCCCCGACGGCGAGCGGGTTCGCGAACGCGATGAGGTAGGCGCCGACGAGACCGGCGACGAGGAACGCCCCGAACCGCGGCTGCAGCCGCTCGCCCAGCAGGAGCCGGGCGCCGGCGACGGCGAACAGCGGCTGCACCTGCTGCAGGAGCACCGGCGTGGTCGGGCTGCCGAAGGTGAACGCCTCGGTGAACAGCAGGGTCGCGAGGGCCGACGCCCCGCAGCCGAGCAGGAGCAGCGCGGCCCACTCCCGCAGCCCGAAGACGCGCGCCGCCCGCCGCAGCCCTCGGACGACGAACGGCGCGAGCAGCACCGCGGGCAGCAGGTGCTCGACGAGGACGAGCGCCGGGGTCGGGAGCGTGAGCGCGAGCCCGCGGCGGAACAGGGGATCCGTGCCCCACAGCGCGGCGCCGAGCGCGACGAGGGCGATGCCGCCGCCCGTCACGGGTCGCCAGAACCCCACGCGCGCCGCGGGGGTCGGGGTGGCAGCCGACACGGCGGTCACCGGTCCCGTCGGACGGAGTCGGTGCGGTGCATGGCGGGCCTTCCGGAGCCGGGTGGGACGTGGACGATGCGGATCGAGGGTACGCGGCGACGGCAGCGGATCCGCCGCGTCAGGTCGTCACGGTCGGACG
>JAICSU010000007.1 GCA_025936735.1 Amnibacterium sp. | reverse complement strand
CGGGTGCGGCAGCCTCGAGGGCGGCGAACTGCTCCGCGATCACGAACGGCGCGTGGTTCGGCAGCATCACCCCGCCGGAGCCGAGACGGATCCGCTCGGTGCGGCCGGCGAGCACGCCGAGGAGCACCGGCGGGGTGGTCGAGGCGACCGACGGCATGTTGTGGTGCTCGGCCAGCCAGTCGCGCGTGAGACCGAGCCGGTCGGCCGCGCGGGCGAGCGCGACGGTGGCCGCGACCGCGTCGGCCGACCGCTGCCCCTTCCGGACGGGGACGAGATCGAGCACGGAGAGCGCGAGCGGGGACATGCGAACGGCAACACCGGCACACGGCGTCGGATTCCGCCGCATCAGATCCTGCGCACCGCACCGTGAGAGCGCCCGGGGATGCGCGGCGGCCCGCTCGGCCAGAATGGGCCGGTGAGCACCTTCCCCCTCTCGCCCTCGACGCGCGTGCGCGACGTCATCCGACACGAGGGGGCCAGGCGCCGGCACCTCGTCGTGCTCGAGCGCACGGGGCTGACCGACACCCTCGTGCGGTTCACCTTCGGCGGCGACCTGGAGGGGTTCGCGAGCCTCGGCCCCGAGGACCACGTCAAGGCGTTCTTCCCGGGCCGGGAGGGCATCGTGGCCCGCGACTACACCCCGTCCGAGTTCCGCCCCATCGGCGCCTCGTCGGGACCGGAGCTCGACCTCGACGTCGTCGTGCACGGCGACGCCGGGCCTGCGACGGCGTGGGCGTCCCGCGCCGGCCGTGGCGACGAGCTGGAGATCGCCGGGCCCCGGGGCTCCCGCCTCGCGCCGACCGGCTTCAGGAACGCCCTGCTGCTCGCCGACCCCGCGGGCATGCCCGCCCTCCGCCGCTGGATCCGCGCCTTCGCCGGGGTGCTCCCCGTGCACGCCGTGCTGTTCGGCGACGACGCCCGCCTCGTCGACCACCTCGACGACGCCGAGTCGCTGGCGGCGACGCCACAGCTCGCGCTCTCCGCCCACTTCGACCTGCTCGACGTCGTCCGCAGCCAGGACGTCTCGGCCGACACGTTCGTCTGGGCGGCGGGTGAGGCCGGGGCTCTCATCCCGGTTCGCCGGTGGCTCAGGCAGGAGGCGGGGCTGCCGAAGGCGAACCTCTCCCTGCACGGCTACTGGAAGACCGGGGTCGCGGGCCTCGACCATCACGCGCCGCTGGACCCCGCCGATCCGGACTGATCCCGGCTCAGCCGAGCACCGACGGCTCGTCGTCGTGGGGGTCGTGCCGCTCGAGGGCGCGCGCCGCGAGCACGAGGGCGACGACGCCGATCCCCGCCCGCAGCGCGGTGAACACGAGCAGGGCGAACCCGACGTCCTCCCCCTCGGCGACGAGCAGCCCCCCGACGGCCGCGAGCGCCGCGTCGCCGACGAAAGAGATCCGCAGCCAGAACAGCAGGCGCCGCGCCGGGGTCAGCGGAGGGCGTCGGCGGGGTGCCGGGGGCGGATCAGAACCCGGTGGGGGTGTGCGGGACGTACTCCGCCTCCAGCTGCAGGACCTCGTCGTCGGTGAGCTCGAGCCCCTCGGCCGCGATGGCGTCCTCGAGGTGGTCCGGCTTCGTCGCGCCGACGATCGGAGCCGTCACCGCCGGCTGCGCCAGCACCCACGCGAGCGCGACCTGCGCGCGGGACACCCCACGTTCCGCGGCGATCCGGGCGACGGCGTCGACGATCCGCCGGTCCGCCTCCTCCGCCTGGCTGAAGAGCGTCTTACCGAACTCGTCGCTGCCGCTGCGCGTCGTCGTCGCGTCCCAGTCGCGCGTGAGCCGCCCGCGGGCGAGCGGCGACCACGGGAGCACCCCGACGCCGGTCTCGAGGCAGTACGGCAGCATCTCCCGCTCCTCCTCCCGCATGAGGAGGGAGTACTGGTCCTGCATGGACACGAAGCGGGTGAGGCCCTCGATGTCGGCGGCGTGCTGCATCTCGGCGAACTGCCACGTCCACATCGACGACGCGCCGATGTAGCGGGCCTTGCCGCTCTTCACCACGTCGTGCAGGGCGGCCATCGTCTCGGCGATCGGCAGGGCGGGATCGAAGCGATGGATCTGGTAGAGGTCGACGTAGTCGGTGCCGAGCCGGCGCAGGCTGGCGTCGATCTGGGTCATGATCGCGCCGCGCGAGAGGCCGGATCCGTTGGTGCCCGGCCCCATCCGACCGTGCACCTTCGTCGCGATCACGACCTCCTCGCGGCGGGCGAACTCCTTCACGAGCCGTCCGGTGATCTCCTCGCTGGAGCCGTCGGAGTAGACGTTCGCGGTGTCGAACGTCGTGATGCCCGCCTCGAGCGCCCGGCGGAAGAAGGGCCTCGTGGCGTCGAGGTCGAGCGTCCAGGCGTGGTTGCCGCGGCCCGGCTCGCCGTAGCTCATGCAGCCGAGCACGATGCGCGAGATCTCGAGGCCGGAGGCGCCGAGGCGGATGGTGTGCATGAGGTGATTCCTCCCGATGGGATCTGAGCGTTCAGCGGGTCCGGCCGAGCAGCAGGTCGACCCGGAGGCCCTGCCGGGTGCGGACGACCTCGACGGGGATGCGGGGCTTGCGGCCCGCCAGCTCCAGCCGGCTGATCGCCTCGTTGACGACCCCCTCGAGCCCGCGGGGCACCATGCCCACGGGGCCGACGACCCGGCCGTCGACGAACAGCCGCACCGGCATCGGCGCATCGGTGCGCTCCTCCTCCGCCGTGCGGCCGGAGATGGCCGTCTCCACCTGCGTCGCGCCCTCCGCGACGGCGAGCACGTCCTGGTGGGGATCGCTGCCCGCGAGCCGGATGGTCACGTTGCGGTTCGTGGGCGTCAGGTCGAACTTGTAGTCGTCGAGCGAGCCCTTGCCCTGGTCCCCCTTCGGGAAGGAGGTGTCGCGGGTGCGGCGGCCGAAGATCATCCGCCCAGTCTGCCAGCGGCGCCCCCCGCCGCTCACATGCTCTCCTGGCCGCGTTCTTATGCGATTCTTGGGCAGAACGGGGGCGCGCGGCGGGAATGAACGGGGGCGCCGACGCGTTGCCCACGACATGCAGCGCAGGACCCCCAGGATCGCGGAAGAGATCGAGGACGAGTTCGGTACCGTCACCCGGTACCGCAGGCACCCCAACGGGCGCGGACTCGTCGCCACCGACGCCTCCGTCGACCCCACCGCCTTCCTCGCGCCGTCCGTCTACGTCGAGTCCGGCGCCCGGGTCGGTCGCGCCGCCCGCATCCACGCCGGCACGTGGGTCGACCGCGAGGCCGTCGTCGGCCCGCACGCCGAGATCGGCGCGTCCGTGCACGTCGGCGCCGCCGCGGTCGTCGGGGAGGGCGCCCACATCGGCAGCCACTCGAAGATCGGTGCCCGCGCCCACATCGGCGCCGGTGCCCGCATCGCCCAGGACCAGCAGGTCAGGGACGACGCCGTGCTGCCCGGTCAGTCGGAGTTCGGCGCCGCGGCCTGAGGCGCGCCGCGCCGATCACGCGTCGGCGCCGGGCGGCTCCATGTACCACTCGGTGAAGGACGTGGCCCTGCCGTCCTCGGTGAAGCGGATCACCCAGAGGTTCAGGTAGACGTCGCCGTCGGTGTACGTCGTGCGGCCCTGAACGACGGCCGTCTCGCCGTCGACGGCGACGACCTCCCAGGTGAACTCGTGGTCGTCGGCCGAGTCCTGGGCGTCCAGCCACTGCTGGACGATCGCGTCGTGACCGACGGCCGGCTCGTCCCAGGGATGGAAGCGGTACTCGCCGTCGGGGGTGAAGAGCGCCCGGATGTCGTCCGGATCGTTCGTCGCCCACGCCCGTTCGTACTGTCGCACCCAGTTCTCGGCGAGCTCGCGTCCCTGCACCCCTCAGGGCTACCACCCGCCACGGACATGCGGAAGGGGCGCCCCGCGATGCGGGACGCCCCTGAAGCGAAGACTGCGGTCGGACTAGCGGCGCAGGCCGAGGCGCTCGATGAGCGACCGGTACCGCGCGATGTCGACCTCCTGCAGGTAGCCGAGCAGTCGCCGGCGCTGACCGACGAGCAGGAGCAGGCCACGACGCGAGTGGTGGTCGTGCTTGTGCTGCTTCAGGTGCTCGGTCAGGTCCTTGATCCTCGTGGTGAGGATCGCGACCTGGACCTCCGGGGAGCCCGTGTCACCGGGGTGCGTCGCATACTCCTCGATGATCGCCTTCTTCACATCGGCATCCAATGCCATAGGTGGGGCTCCTTCCTCGTGCTGCGCGGTGCTCGATGCGGGATGCGTCGGGCTCTCTGGATCCGCGGCCGGTCCAACGGCGACCACCGATCCTAGCAGCGGGCGAAGACGGCCCGGAGCGTTCGCCCGCATCCGCCCGTCGTGCCCGGTCCCGCCGCACCCGGCCAATACGCTGTGCCCTTCGCCCGCTTCCCGGAAGGAGCCGAACGGCAGTGTCCGCGGTGCTCGACGTCGTCCTCGTGCTGCTGCTGATCGGCTACCTCGTGCACGGCTACCGGCTGGGGCTGATCCGCAGCCTCGGCGCGCTCGTCGGCATCGCCGCAGGCGCCGTCGCCGCCACCCTCGTCGCGCCGCTGCTCGGCCGGCTCGTCGCCGACGGGGGGACCCGGGTGATCGTGACGATCGTCGCGGCCGTCGTGCTCGTCGCGATCGGCCACGCGATCGGGGTCGGGATCGGTTCGCTGCTCGGCGGCCGCCTGCTGAAGAGCCCCCTCGGCATCGTCGACCGGCTGCTCGGCGCCGCCGCGAACGTCGCCGTCGCCGCCCTCGTGATCTCCGTCGTCGCCGCGGTCGTCGCGGCCCTCGGCGTGCCGTTCCTCGCCCAGCCGATCGCGTCGTCCGCGGTGCTGCGCACCATCGGCGCGCTGACACCGCCGCCCGTGCAGTCGGCGCTCGCCCAGCTGCGCAGCACCGTGCTCGCGAGCGGCATCCCGCAGCTCGGCGAGGCCCTCGGGGGGACCCCGCAGAAGCCGGTGGTCCCCGGCGTCGACACCGGCACGCCGGCGCTCCGGACCGCCGCGAGGAGCGTCGTGAAGGTCACCGGCACCGCCTACGCCTGCGGCCAGGACCAGAGCGGCTCCGGATTCGTGATCGCCACCAACCGCGTGCTCACCAACGCGCACGTGCTCGCCGGCGTCCGCTCCCCCGTCGTGCTCCGCGACGACGGCACCGCGCTCGTCGGCCGGGTGACCTACTTCGATCCGGCCTCGGACCTCGCCGTCGTCGACGTGCCGCATCTCGGCCGGCCGGCCCTGCCGCTCGACGGGGTGCCGTCCGTGGGCACGAAGGCCGTCGTCGACGGCTTCCCGTTCGGCGGGCCGTTCACCTCCGGCGGTGCGGAGGTGCTGCAGGTCGGCGACACCCGCGTCCCGGACGTGGAGGGAAGCGGCAGCACCGTGCGGTCGCTCGCGACCCTCGCCGCGGACGTCGAGCAGGGCAACTCCGGCGGCCCGCTGCTCACCACCGCTGGTCACGTCATCGGCATCGTCTTCGCGAAGAGCTCGACGACGGCCGACATCGGCTACGCGATGACGCCCACGCAGTTCCGGGCCGTCGCGGAGCACGCGCCGGCGGACACCCGTGTGGTCTCCTCAGGCGCCTGCACCAAGGGCTGATCAGGCCGGGTCGACCAGCGTGAGCCGCTGGGTGGGCCGGGTGAGCGCGACGTAGAGGGCGCCGCTGCCGTCGGTCGTCGCGATCCCCTCCTGGTCGACCACCACGACGGCGTCGAACTCGAGCCCCTTCGCGGTGCGCGCACCGAGCACCGAGACACGGGCGCCCAGCCCTTCGGCGCCGAAGCCCACCGGCTCGTCGAGCCCTGCCGCGAGCCGGTCGTGGAGCGGGCCGACCAGCGCGTCGGGCGCGATGACCGCCAGGGTCCCCTCGGCGTCGATCGCCCGGTCCCGCCGGACCGCTTCGAGCACCGCGTCGGGCAGCGCCCCGGCCGCCGCGCGGGTCGCCTCGACCGGCCACCGCCCGTCGCGGACCGACCGGCTCGGCGTGATGGGCAGGCCGTCCGCGAGCGCCCGCCGCTCGGCGAGCTCGGTGATCTGCCGGGGCGTGCGGTAGTTCACGGTGAGGTGCTCGAGGCGGAACTCGTCGCCGAGGGCCGAGATGGCCTCGTCCCAGCTCGCCGCGGGCTCCGCGACGGACGCCTGGGCGAGGTCGCCCACGATGGTGAACGACCGGAGCGGCCCGCGGCGACGGAGCAGCCGCCACTGCATGGGCGAGAGCTCCTGCGCCTCGTCGACGACGATGTGACCGTAGGTCCAGGTGCGGTCCATGGCGGCCCGCTCCGCGGTGGTGAGCACCTCGCCGCGGTCGGTGAAGTTGGCGGCGAGGGCCTCGGCGGAGACGATGCCCTCCACGCCCATGTTGCGGATGGCGGCCTCCGCGTTCTCGAGATCGCGGCGGTGCTGCGCCTCCCGGGCCGCGCGGCGGGCGTCCCCGCCGGAGTCGAGCTCGCCGAGCAGCTCGGCTGCCTCGTCCAGCAGCGGAACGTCCGCGACGGTGAGCGGAGCGGAGCGCTCGCGGGCGAGGAGCGCCCGCTCCGCCTGCGACAGCTCGGGGCTCACGGCGGCGAGGTAGGCGGGGCGCGCGTACAGGTCGCCGAGCAGCTTCTCGGGCGTGAGCGGCAGCCACGCGGTGTTGAGGAGCACCTTCACGTCCTGCGCGGTGCGCAGGTCCTCCCGGAGCATCCGCCGGTCCTCGTCGTCGACGGTGCCGCCGCGATGGCCGACGACGTCGACCAGCAGGTCGGTGAGGTCGGCGAGCGCCTCGCGCACGAAGGTGACCCGGGCGACGTTGTGCGGCTTGCGGGTCTGCTGGGCGCGACGGATCGCGCGGTGGAGCAGGGCGGGCGGCACGGTGATGCGCTCGTTGTCGACGGTGACGGTCGTCGGCTCGGTCGGGGCCACCTGGCGAGCGTGCACCGCCCTGCGCAGCACCTGCGCCATCGCGAGGCGGCCCTTCACCGCCGCGACGGCGGCGCTGTCGACGGCCGAGGCGTCCACGCCCGGGTAGAGCTGGCCCACGGTCCGCAGCACGACGCCGCTCTCGCCGAGCGAGGGCAGGACCTGCTCGATGTACTGCAGGAAGCTGCGGGACGGGCCGACCACGAGCACGCCGTTGCGCGCGAGCCGCTCCTTGTGGGCGTAGAGCAGGTACGCCGCGCGGTGCAGGGCGACCGCGGTCTTCCCGGTGCCGGGGCCGCCCGCCACGACGAGGATCCCGCGCGCCTCCGAGCGGATGATCCGGTCCTGCTCCGCCTGGATCGTGGAGACGATGTCGTGCATCCGCCCCGTGCGCTGCGCGGAGAGGGCGGCGAGCAGCGCGGACTCCCCGTTGAGGGTGGCGTCGGCCGGGATGTCCTCGGGGTCGAAGACCTCGTCCTCGATGCCGGTGACCGCCCGCCCGCGGGTCGCGAGGTGGCGCCGCACCCGCACGCCGAGCGGGGTGGCTGCGGTGGCCTGGTAGAACGCGCTCGCCTGCGGTGCCCGCCAGTCGAGCAGGATCGGCTGCTGGTCGTCGTCGCGGAGGCCGATGCGGCCGATGTAGCGCAGGACGCCCTCGTCGGTCTGCAGCCGCCCGAACGCGAGGCGCTCGTCGACGTCCGTGAGCTGCCGGATGCGGTCCTCGAAGAGCCGCGCCATGGCGTCGCGCTCGCTGCGCGCCTGGTGGGTGCCGGTCGCGCCGGCGCGCCGGGTGCGTTCGAGCTCGGCCGCCGTCTCGCGCCGCAGGGCGTCGAGCCGGTCGTAGAGACCCGCGACGTACCGTTGCTCGCGGTGCAGCTCCGTCTCGGACGTGTCGGTCACGCGGGTTCCCTCCCGAATCGGGGCCATCGAGTCTACGACGGCCGGCCGGGCGCCCGCTCAGGCGATGCGGCGCACCTGCTGCTCGAGCGAGAGCCCCGGCTCCTCACGGAAGGCCCATTCGGGCAGCTCGCCGCGACGGAGCTTCACCGCGAGGGCGAGGGCGAGCGGAGGGGCGGCGCCCGCCGCGAGGGCGAGATCGACGAAGGCGCTCGCGAGGGAGCCACGGCCGAGGGCCCACTCGAGCCAGGCGGCGCAGGCGGCGAGCGGGGCACGGGCACCCGGCTCGAGGTGCGCGAGCGCGGCACGGACGGCGTTCAGGCCCGCTTCGATCCTCAGCACGGACGGGCGCTCGATCTCGCCGCCGTCGAGGGCCGCGTCCGCGAGCGGGTCGTCCTCCCCGCGCTCCAGCCAGGACCGCCGCACGCGGTCCCCGAACCCGGGCCCCCACGCGATCTGGAGCAGGAGGTGCTCGGCGAGGTCGGGCGACTCGGCGAACGCGGCCAGCGCGGAGAGGCACGGGCACGGCTCCCCGTCCTCGTGGGCGGTGAGCATGGCCTCGATCAGCGGGCCGGTGTCGAGGCCCTCTGCGGCCCGCTCGAGGAAGGAGCCGCCCCGCCGGAACGCCGCACCCGGTTCGGCGAGCACGAACCCGTGGATCGAGCCGCCCGGCCCGGCGGAGCGGGTCCGCCAGGCGGCGAGCGTCGCGGCGAAGCGGGCCCGGGCCTCGGGGGCGACGTCGGCGATGCGCAGCTCGTCGGCGGGGTCGAGAAGGTCGGGATGGTCGGGGCCCAGCTCCGCGAGGGGGTGCCGCCGACCGCCGGGAAGGCGCCCCCAGCCGTCGCCCGCGACGCAGAAGGCGTCCTTCATGAGGAGCCCCGCCCGGTGCGCGTGCCGGGCGACGAGGTCGACGAGCAGGACGGGCGCGGCGGCGAACCGGGCCGACGTGTAGACCACGGGAACGAGGCCGTCGACCCGCTCCACCCGGCAGAGCAGCCCGACGAGGTGCCGGACCACCGCGTCGAGCTCGAGCGGGTCGTCGGTGCCGGGGAGGTCGAACCGCATCGCCGCGTGCGTCCGCGTGCCGGTGAAGGCGACGAGCACGAGGCTCTCGGTGGGCCGGAACCCCACGAGCCGCGGGACGAGCCGCAGGAAGTCGACGGGTCGGTTCGCCTTGACGATCTCGGTCATGGCGGCAGGGTGCCGCTCGGCGCGGCGCGCCGGCACGGCTCCCGGCGGGGCCGCCGCTCGAGGGCCCCCTGCGGGGCTGGGGAGGAGCGCCGTCCGGGTCAGTCCGCGGTCGTCAGGGCGTGGACGTCGCGAGCGGCGAGCCGCTCGCGGCCGCCGAGGGCGGGCAGCTCGAGAACGACGCCGATGCCCGCGACGACGGCGCCCGCGCGCTCGAGCAGCTCGCAGGTCGCGGCGACGGTGCCGCCGGTGGCGAGGACGTCGTCGAGCACCAGCACGCGGGCCCCGACGGGGAACCGGTCGGGGCGGACCTCGAGCACCGCGGATCCGTACTCGAGGTCGTAGGCGACCGCGAGGGTCTCGGGCGGGAGCTTGCCGCCCTTGCGCACGGCGAGCACGCCGCTGCCGCTCGCGTAGGCGGCCGCCGCCGCCAGCAGGAAGCCCCTGGCCTCGATGCCGGCGACGAGGTCGAAGCGCCCGGCGAAACCGGCGACGAGCTCGTCGGTGATGGTCCTGAAGCCCTCCGCGTCCGCGAACGTGGGGGTCAGGTCCCTGAACAGCACACCCGGTTGCGGGAAGTCGGGGACGACGGCCGTGAGCCGGTCGATGAGCGCGGCGGCGTCCGTCACCCGCGCAACCCTAGGGCCTCCACCACGTGCGGCCGGACGGCCCGGAAATGACTCATCGCCCGGTGGTCGCGGCGCTGCCTGCGACTCGCCCGGGCGATGAATCAACGGAGCCAGGATGCTCCCGAGTCGCGGATCCCGCAACCCTCTTCGGCGCGTCCCGGCCTCGTCTCGGATCCGGTCCTCAGGCGGACAGCAGGTCGATCACGAAGATCAGCGTGCGGCCCGACAGCCGGTGGCCCGACCCGGCCGGGCCGTAGGCGAGCTCGGGCGGCACGGTGAGCTTCCGGCGGCCGCCCACCCTCATGCCCGGGATGCCGCGCTTCCACCCCTCGATGAGGTTGCCGAGCGGGAAGGTGATCGACTGGCCGCGGCTCCAGGAGGAGTCGAACTCCTCCCCGGAGTCGAAGTCGACGCCGAGGTAGTGGACGGTGACGGTGCCGCCCGGTTTGGCTTCGTCCCCGTCGCCGGTCACGATGTCTTCGATGACGAGGTCCGCCGGGGCGGGCCCCGTGGGGGGATCGAGCTCTGGCTTGCTGTTCAAGTCGGTCATGGGCGGTCAGTCAACCGGAAGGGACGTGTGCGGTGGCTGAGTCGCGGGCGGGGCGCGGATCCGGCCACCTCGTGGACCTCTCGCCGCTCTCGGCGAGCCCGCCGTTCGCGCGGCTGTTCGCGGGCAGGGCGGTGGCGGGCATCGGCGGCCAGCTGACGATCGTCGCCGCCGGCCTGAACGTGTACGCCCTGACGGGATCGACCTTCGACGTGTCCCTGATCGGCGTCGTCGCTCTCGTGCCGACGATCCTGGCCGGCCTGTACGGCGGGATGCTCGCGGACGCGTTCGACCGCCGCGTGGTCGCGATCACGTCCGCGGTGGTGTCGTGGGCGGCGTCGCTGGGGCTCGCGGCCCTGTCGTGGACGGGCACCCAGTCGGCGCTGTCGCTCTACCTGCTGACGGCGCTGTCGGCGGTCGCGACGACGGTGCTGATGACCACGGAGTCGGCGATCACGCCGCGGCTGCTGGCCGCACGGCTCCTGCCGGCTGCGGCGGCCCTGAACGGCATCGGCACCGGCATCGCGGTGACGGTCGGCCCCGCGCTCGCGGGCGTGCTCGTCGCCGCCGCAGGCTTCCCCTGGTGCTACTCGATCGACGCCGTCCTCTTCGTCGCCTCCCTGGTGGGCATCCTCACCCTGCCCGCCCTCCCGCCGGCGGAGCAGGTGGACCGGCCGGGGCTGAGGTCGCTCGCGAGCGGCATGCGCTTCCTGAGGGACGCGCCGAACATCCGCACGACGTTCGTGGTCGACATCGTCGCGATGACGTTCGGGCAGCCGCGAGTTCTCTTCCCCGCGATCGGGGCGGTGCTGCTCGGCGGCGGATCCGTGACGGTCGGCGTGCTCTTCGCCGCCTTCGCGGTCGGGGCGCTGCTCAGCAGCGTCTTCTCGGGACGGCTCGGCGCGGTGCGGCGGCAGGGCCGCGCCATCGAGCGGGCCATCGAGGTCTACGGCGGGTGCATCCTCCTGTTCGGGACCGTGATCGCGGTCGCGGCGTTCGGGCAGGCGGCCGGATGGGTGCCGGGGCCGCGGACGGTCGACGTCGTCGCCATCGCGATCGCGGCCCTGCTGCTGGCCGGGGCGGGCGCGGCCGACAACGTGAGCGCGATCTTCCGCTCCACCGTGCTCCCGGCGGCCGCGCCCGACGACGTCCGGGGTCGGCTCCAGGGCGTCTACATCGTGGTCGTGACGGGCGGCCCGCGGGTCGGCGACTTCTTCACCGGGCTGGTCGCGAAGTCGGGCCAGCTGTGGCTGCCGCCGGTGGCGGGCGGCGTGCTCGTGATCGTCCTGGTGGCGGTCCTCGTGCGCCGCCGGGGCTTCCTCGGCTACGACGCGGCCGCGCCGAGCCCGTGACCGCGATCGCCGCGGTGGTCGCCGCGATCGCCGCCCGGGTGATCGCCGTCTCGCCGGCTCCCGGACCGGCCGACGACCTCGCCGTCGCCGTCCTCGTCGTCGCGGCCGTGCTGTGGCACCCGGTGTGGCGGCGGCTCCGGCACGGGATCACGATCGTGCACGAGGCGGGCCACGGCTTCGCCGCCACGGTGACGCGCCGCCGGCTCGCCGGCATCCGCCTGCACTCCGACACGTCGGGCCTCACGGTCAGCGTCGGGCGGCCGCGGGGCCCGGGGATGGTGCTGACCCTCGCCGCCGGCTATCCGGCCCCGTGCGCCGCGGGCGTGCTCGCGGCGGAGGCCGTGGGCGCCGGCCACGCCGCCCTCGCGCTCTGGGCCGCGCTGCTGCTCCTCGTGCTCGTGCTCGTGCAGATCCGCAACTGGTTCGGGCTGTGGACGGTGCTCGTGTCCGGCGCGCTCGTCGCGGCGGCGACCTGGTGGCTGGACCCCGTGTGGCGGATGAGGATCGCGCTCGCGGTCACCGCGCTGCTGCTCCTCGGCGGCCTGCGCGCCGCGATCGAGCTGGTGGGCGCCCGACGTCGGGATCGCCGGGGCACCTCGGACGCCGACCAGCTCGCGCGGATCACTGTCCTGCCGGCCGGGATCTGGACCGCGCTGTTCGTCGCCGCGGCGCTCGCCGCGCTCGCCGCCGGCGTGATCCTGCTCGCGCCCCCCGGCCTGCTGCCCGTAGCGGCGTGATCGGCGCGACGACCGGGTGTGGCTCAGGACACGAGGACGGCGCGGTCCGCGCTGATGCGGGCCAGCAGCTCCTGCTCGTCCGGCGTGCGGCCGACCCCGGCGCGTGCCTTCAGCAGCCGCTGCCGGGCGTGGCCGAGGCGGGTCGCGTCGCGCACGAAGCGGATCATGGCCCGCCGCTTGCGTCGCCGGTCCGGCTGCAGGGCCGCCCAGCGCAGCGCGTGCCGCCGGCCGGTCCAGGTCGACAGCAGCGCCACCTCGTCGGGCGTGAACCAGCCCGCCTCGGCGTACTCACCGAGCCGCAGCCGGGTGATCCGCCGCTCCCGCGACCGGACGGCGAGCACGAGGCCGACGGCGAGCAGGAAGATCGGCACCTCGACCGTGAAGTAGTACCCGATCGTGTTCCGGGCCGCGGCGAGGCCGCCGTTCCACAGGGCGTGCAGGATGGCGGCGGGGATCAGGCCGATGACGTACCAGCCGAGCGCGCCGAGGCGGCTGCCCCGCTCCGCGGCCCGGCCGAGCGCGAAGCCCGTGCAGGAGGTGAACAGGGCGTGCGCGAACGGCGAGAACAGGCCGCGCGCGACGAAGATGACGGCGAAGTCGGGGCCGACCCCGTGCTCGGCGAGGGTGCGGCCGAAGTAGAGGATGTTCTCGCTGAACGCGAACCCGGCCGCGACGGCCACCGCGTAGACGATGCCGTCGACCGGTCCGTCGAAGTTGCGCCGGTTGAACCAGAGCAGCAGCAGGACGCCGAAGCCCTTCGCGCCCTCCTCCACGAGCGGTGCCTGCACGACGGCCTGCAGCACCGGATCCGGATCCGTGCCGGTCGTCTGGGTCACCACGATCTGCACGCCGAGGTCGAACAGCAGCGCGACCGCGACGGCGACGCCCGCGCCCCAGAGCACGGCGAACAGCAGCGCGACGCGCGGCTCCGGCTCCCACCGGTCGATCCAGCGCATGACGGCGAGCACGATCACGAACGGCACCAGCGCGGCGACGCCGGCGATCGCGACGCCCGCGGCGCCGAGGCCGCTGACGAGGTAGACGAACACCGCCGCGACCGCGAGCGCCCCGATCGCGACGCCGAACGTCGCGGCCACGGCGGCGCCGACGTGTCTCGGTCGCTGCGGCTCCCCCCAGATCGGCGGCTGAGGCGCGGAGGGGCCGGTGAGCGCGGTCATGCCGCCCGGAAGCGGCGCAGCGGCCGGCCGTGCACGGCGGTCTCGATCGCGAAGACGGCGCCGGACAGCGGGGCCGCCCAGACCTGCTGCTCGGACATCCCTTCGGTGCCGGAGCACACGAACAGGGTGGAGCCGGACGCGCCACCGAAGCACACGCCCGTCACCCCGGGGGCGGGAACGGCGACCCGTTCGAGCTCCTGCCCGTCCGGATCGAGCCGCAGCACGAGGCCCTCGCCGTTGACGGCGGTCCAGAGGCACCCCTCCTCGTCGAGGGCGGCACCGTCCACAGCGGCGCCGGCGTGATGGACGGCGAGGTCCCCGGGACCCGTCTCCGGATGCCAGGGCGCGCGGTAGAGCGTCTTCACGGCGGTGTCGGCGAGGTAGACGGTGCGCTCGTCGAGCGACCACTCCAGGCCGTTGGTGATCGAGAAGCCGCGGAGGGACACCTCGCTGCCGGACGCCCCCACCCGGTACCAGTCCGCGTCGGGGCGCTGCTTGTCCATGCCGCCGAGGAAGAGGCGGCCCTGCGGATCCACCTTCCCCTCGTTCAATCGCATCGAGTCGTGCGCGAGATCGAGTCGCGCCAGCTCCTGGCCGACCCGGCCGTCGGCGCCGATCCGCACGACGCGGTCGCGGAGCGCGGCCACCCAGCCGCCGCCCTCGGCGGGCTGGAGGCAGGGGACCGGGGCCGGCAACGACAGCACCCGGTCGCCGGACCCGTCGGCCGGCGCGTCCTCCGGCGAGATGTGCAGACGCCCGCTCGGCACGTCCATCCAGTGCAACGCCCCGTCGTCGAAGAACGGCGTCTCCGCCAGCATCGCACCCGACCCCCGGAAGACCCGGGCCTCGCCTCGCACCGCGCTCGCCACGGCTCAAGTGAAGGCCCCGCCGTCCGAGCGCGCGCTGGGAAGGAGCCGATCACGGTCTGCGCGGTGTCAGGTGACCTTCCTAGGGTCGATCGCATGGATCTGGGCATCGCAGGGAAGACCGCGCTCGTGTTCGGCGGGGACTCCGGCATCGGCTGGCACACGGCGAGGCGGCTGCTCGACGAGGGCGCGACCGTCGTCGTGTCGGACATCGACCAGGCCCGGCTGGACGACTCCGCCGCGAGGCTCGGGGCGGCGGACGGCCGCCTGTTCGCGTTCGCGGCGGACGTGACGCGGCTCGACGACCTCGTCGCGCTGCGCGAGCGGATCGAGCGGGAGGTCGGGCAGGTCGACATCCTCGTGCAGGCGTCCGGCATCACGGGCGCCCAGGGCGCCTTCGACGAGATCGACGACGAGGGCTGGACGCACACCCTCGAGGTCGACCTGATGGGACCGGTGCGCATCGCCCGCACCTTCCTGCCCCACCTGCGCCGGGGCTGGGGCCGGCTCGTGTTCCTCGCCAGCGAGGACGGGGTCCAGCCGTACGCCGACGAGATCCCCTACTGCTCCGCGAAGGCCGGCGTGCTCGCGCTGATGAAGGGGCTCTCCCGCCCCTACGCCGAGGAGGGCCTGACCGTGAACGCGGTCTCGCCGGCGTTCATCGCGACGCCGATGACGGACGCGATGATGACGAAGGCCTCGGCCGAGCAGGGCATCTCGTTCGACGAGGCGGTGGAGCAGATGGTCACCGAGAAGCGCCCCTTCATGGCGATCAAGCGCAGGGGCGACCCCGACGAGGTCGCCGCCGTGATCGCCTTCCTCGTGTCGGCGGGGGCCTCGTTCGTCAACGGCGCCAACTACCGCGTCGACGCGGGCAGCGTCGGGAGCATCTGAGCGAGGACGGTCACGCGCCGATCGAGGCGGTCACCCCGATCAGCCAGCCGGCGATGGGCGCGGGCTGCGCCGTGCCCGCGTCGATCTGCATGAGGACGAGCGCCGGCTGCACGGCGCTGAGCAGCACCGGCAGGCCGAAGGCGAGGCCGACGAGCACCCGCCTCGCCTGCCGAGGCCACCAGAAGGGCGACGCGCCCGCCTCCTCCGCGACGCGGGCGAGCACCTGCGCGGCCACCGCGAGCGCCACGAGGCCCGCAGGCACCCAGATCGTCGGGTGCGCATGCACGGTCACGAGCGGGCCGACGCCGTCGAGGGCGCGGGTGACCGACCAGCAGGTGGAGAGGACGTAGAGCAGCGCGACGACCGCCGCGAGCGGCCACACGTGCTCCCCGCGGCGAGCGGCCTTGAACAGGCGTCGGGCCTGCAGGTCGACCGGTTCGCTGGTCATCCGCGGATGATCCCACCGCCCGCTGGGGAAACGACGCGGCCGGCACCGGCCGGGGTCCCACGCGCCAGGCACGCCGCCTGGTTACAGTGCGGTGGCATGGCGGGCGACGACCGGCGCGATGCGGATCCGGACGACGGCCGGGACGAGACCCCGGCGCAGCGGCTCGACCGCAACTGGAACGGCCTCCTGCAGGAGCTGCGGGTGCTGGAGACCGGCACCCAGATCCTCACGGGCTTCCTCCTGACGGTCGCGTTCCAGCAGACGTTCGCGAAGCTCGACGACGCCGAGGTGGCCGTCTACCTCGTCACCGTGTCGCTCGCGGCGTTCGCCACCGTGCTCGTGCTCGCCCCCGTCGCGCTGCACCGGGGCCTGTTCCGGCAGCACCGGATGGACGTGCTGGTGCGGTGGACCGACCGGATCCTCCGCATCGCCCTCGCCGTCGCGGGCCTCGCCATCGTCGGCGTCGCCGTGCTGGTGTTCTCCGTCGCGGCCGGGCCGACGGCCGGCGTCGCCGCCGGCGTGGTCATGTTCGTGATGATCGGCGCCCTCTGGCTGGCCCTGCCGACGCTGCTGCGCCGGTGGTGACTCAGCGCAGCTCGGGATGCGCCCTGCGCACGACCGGGGCGCTCCGGTTCGGCTCGCCGGTCCCGCTGACCGCGGCGAACAGGGACGAGGCCGCCCGCCCGAGCGTGCGGTAGGCCGCGTCCGCGACGGCGGCCTCGGGGCTCATGGCGTCGATCCCCCGCGCCTCGAGCGCATCCGCCACCGCGCCCGCGGCGAGCAGGTCCTCGGCCGCGAACCGCAGCCCGGACCCGCGGTCGGCCCCGGCCGCGACGAGGGCGACGGTGGTGCGGCGCTGCCTGGCCTCCTGCAGGTCGAGGATCCACTGCCCGGTGGCGACGGCGCCGGCGAGGCCGGTCTCCACCACCGCGGGCCCCGCCGGCAGCGCGTCGAGCGGCGCGGGTCGCGGCTCGATGGCGTCGATCCAGACGAGCACGTCCGCGTCCGCCGCGACCGCGGCCGCGCCGCCGACGCCCCAGTCGAACCGGACCTGGTAGCGCTGCTGCTCCCCCATCACGCTCCGCGCTTGGCCGGGGTCCTCTTCCGCTGCGAGGACGACGCGCGCTGCTCGGAGGCCTCCCGGTTCGCCGCGACCGACCGCCGCAGCGCCTCCATGAGATCGATGACCTCCCCGTCGCCCTTGCCCTCCGGCTGCTCGCCGAACGTCGCCTCCGTGTCGACCGACTCGCCGTGCGCGAGCTTCGCGTCGACGAGCTTCTTCAGCTGCACCTGGTACTCGTCCGTGTAGTCGGCGGGCGAGAAGTCGGACTCGAAGCTGCGCACGAGCGCCTCCGCCATCTCGAGCTCCCGCTGCTGGATGCGGATGTCGGTCTTCAGCGACGGGAACTCGGCCTGCCGCACCTCGTCGTCCCACAGCAGGGACTGGAGCAGCAGCACGTCGCCGTGCACCCGCAGTGCGCCGAGCCGGGTCTTCTGCCGGAGCGTGAACTGCACGATCGCGATCCGGTCGGCCTTCTCGAGCACCCGCTTCAGCAGCATGTAGGAGCGGGGGCTCTTCGAGTCGGGCTCGAGGAAGTAGTTCTTGTCGAGCCGGATCGTGTCGACCTGCTCCGACGGCACGAACTCGACGACGTCGATCTCCCGGCTCCGCTCGACGGGCAGCGACTTCAGGTCCTCGTCGGTGATCACGACGGTGCGGTCCCCGGCGTCGTAGGCGCGGTCGATGTGCTCGTAGTCCACGATCCGGCCGCAGACCTCGCAGCGCCGCTGGTAGCGGATCCGCCCGCCGTCGGCGTCGTGGACCTGGTGCAGCGAGAGGTCGTGATCCTCGGTCGCCGCGTAGAGCTTCACGGGCACGTTCACGAGGCCGAACGTGATGGCACCGCGCCAGATGCTGCGCACGAGACCGCCTCCAAGATGGGTATCGCCTGGTGGAGGGCCAGTATGGCCCGTTCCCCGGTGTTCCCGCAGGTCCCTTCAGCAATTCAGGAGGCTTCCAGGCCACGCTCACCCCATGGCCGGAAAAGATGCGGAGCGCCGGGTCGTGGACGTCGACGGGCGCAGGGTGACGCTGTCGCGCCTCGACAAGGTGCTCTACCCGGCCACCGGCTTCACGAAGGGGGACGTGCTCGCGTACTACGCGGAGGCGGCCCCGGCGCTGATCCCGCTCGCCGCCGGGCGCCCCGTGACGCGCAAGCGCTGGCCGGACGGGGTCGGCACCGCGGAGGCCCCCGGCGAGGTGTTCTTCGCGAAGAATCTGGAGACGCACGCGCCCGAGTGGATCGAGCGCAGGCGGATCCCCGGGGAGTCGCGCGGCAACGTCTACCCGCTGATCGAGGACCGGGCGACGCTCACGTGGCTGGCCCAGCAGGCGACGCTCGAGATCCACGTGCCGCAGTGGCGGTTCGAACCGGACGGCACGCCGGGGCACCCCGACCGGCTGGTGCTCGACCTGGACCCGGGCGAGGGCGCCGGGCTCCGGGACTGCGCGGAGGTGGCCCGGCTGGCCCGCCCGATCCTCACGCACATGGGCCTCGCGGCGATGCCGGTGACGAGCGGCTCGAAGGGCATCCACCTCTACGCCGCCCTCGACGGCACGTGGACCTCCGACCAGGTGACCGAGGTGGCGCACGAGCTCGCGCGCGCGCTCGAGGCCGACCATCCGGACCTCGTCGTCTCCGACATGAAGAGGGCGCTCCGCACCGGGCGGGTGCTCGTCGACTGGAGCCAGAACCGGGCGGCGAAGACGACGCTCGTGCCGTACTCCCTGCGCGGCACGCTCACGCCGATGGCCGCGGCGCCGCGGACCTGGGACGAGCTCGACGATCCCGCGCTCGCCCAGCTCACCCCGGAGGAGGTGCTCGAGCGGCTGCGGAACGGCGCGGATCCGCTCGCCCCCCTCCGGCTACCGGAGGACCGGCTCGCGCGGTACCGGGCGATGCGGGAACCCGGACGG
Organism: Amnibacterium sp.; assembly: GCA_025936735.1. GTDB lineage: Bacteria > Actinomycetota > Actinomycetes > Actinomycetales > Microbacteriaceae > Amnibacterium. The sequence goes on along the minus strand of JAICSU010000007.1, from coordinate 17,348 downwards.
ACCCCGGAACCGGGCGTCGGGGTGGAGCCGCCGACCGTCGGCGCCGGCGACGCGTTCGTGATCCAGGAGCACCACGCGCGGCGGCTGCACTGGGACTTCCGGCTCGAGCGGGACGGGGTGCTCGTCTCCTGGGCGCTTCCCCGCGGGGTGCCGGGCCTCGGGGAGCGCAACCACCTCGCCGTGCACACCGAGGACCACCCGCTCGCGTATGCCGCGTTCGAGGGTGAAATCCCGAAGGGCGAGTACGGGGGCGGAACGGTCACGATCTGGGACTCGGGCACGTACACGGCCGAGAAGTGGCGGGACGACGAGGTCATCGCCACCCTCACCGGCCGCGCGGGCGGCGGCCTCGGCGGGGAGCCGGTGCGGGTCGCCCTGCTGCGGACCGGCGAGGGCCGGGCCGGTGCGAACGCAGCCGCGGATCCGGGCGGTGAGCATGCGGGCGAGCAGTGGCTGATCCACCGGATGGCCCTGACCACGAAGGTCGACGCGAAGCACCGTCCCGCCGGCGATCCGCTCCCCCGTCCGGTGAAGCCGATGCTCGCGACGGCGAACGGCCGGCCGAGCCCCGCCGAGGCCTGGTCGCTGGAGATGAAGTGGGACGGCGTCCGCGCGATCGCCGAGGTCACCTCGGAGGGGGTCGTGCTCACGAGCCGGAACGAGCTCGACCTGACGGCCACCTACCCCGAGCTCGCCGCGCTCGCCGGGGCGATCGAGGCCGAGTCCGCGGTGCTCGACGGTGAGATCGTCGCTCTCGACGGGCAGGGACGGCCGAGCTTCGCCCTCCTCCAGCAGCGGTTCGGCCTCACCCGGCCGGGCGACGTCGAACGGGTGCGCCGCACGGCGCCGGTGCACCTGTTCCTGTTCGACCTGCTCGAGCTCGACGGGGCGGGGCTCGTCGACCGGCCGTACCGGGAGCGGCGCGCGCTCCTCGAGCGGCTCGTCACCCGCGCAGGTCCGATCGAGGTGCCGCCCGTCGTGGCGGACGCCACCGGGGACGACCTCGGCCCGGCGGTCGACAACGCCATGGCGACGAGCCGCCGCCTCGGCCTCGAGGGCGTCGTCGCGAAGCGGAGCGACGGGCCCTACCTGCGCGGCTCGCGGAGCGGCGACTGGCTGAAGCTGAAGCACGAGCGGGCCCAGGAGGTCGTCATCGGCGGCTGGAAGCCCGGTAACGGACGCCGGGAGGGAGGCGTGGGCGCCCTGCTGCTCGGCGTGCCCACCGGACAGGGCCTCGCCTACGTCGGCAAGGTGGGCACCGGGTTCACCGATGAGGACCTCGAACGCGTCGGGGCGCGGCTCGCTCGGCGCGAGCGCGCGACGTCGCCGTTCCTCGACGTGCCCCGGCCCGACGCCAGGGACGCGCACTGGGTGACCCCCGACCTCGTCGGCGAGGTGCGCTTCGCCGAGTGGACGGCCACCGGCCGGCTCCGGCAGCCGAGCTGGCGCGGATGGCGTCCCGACAAGCGCCCCGCTGACGTGGTCCGCGAGGGCTGAGGCGGCCCGCCCCTCCGCCCGAGGGTTGCCACTTCTTGCGGCCTTGGGCGCGCCAAGCCCGCAGGAAGTGGCAACAGTCGTTGAGTACGGTGCACGCATGACGGCACGGCAGGGCGATCCGGACCTCCCCGACGAGGACGCGGTCGAGCACGACTTCACGATCCCGGGCGACGCGGACGTCGAGACGGGGGCGGAACCCGACCAGCCCGCCTGACCGCGGTCTCGAAGCGGGCGCGGAAGCGGCGTCGGTAGGTTGCAGGGATGGGGATCCTCGACGACGCCGGCGGCTCCGTCGTGACGCCACGGCTCACCGCCTGGATCGCGCGCCAGCGCTGGTTCGCGAACCACGCGCCGGATCCGCGGCTCACCGTGATCGGCTCCTTCCCGCTGCACGTCCCGGGCACGGAGGCCCGCACCCTGCTGGTGCAGGACCACTCCCCCGACGCCCGCGCGCTCTACCAGGTGCCGCTGGTCGACCGGCCGGAGCATCCCGACGCCGTCGACCTCGGCGGCTCCGCCGTCGTCGACGGGCCCAGGGACCGCGCGTGGGCGGCCGCGCTCGTCGAGCTCGCGCTCGGCGGCGGCACGGCGGCCGGGGACGGCGAGGCGACCGCGCTCGGCGAGCGCCTCGGCTGGGTCGGCCCCCCGCCCGCGGTGACCGGCGCCCGGGTGCTGTCGGGCGAGCAGTCGAACACGTCCGTGATCGTCACCACGGCGACGGAGGACGGAGGTCCCGGCCCCACCGTCATCGTGAAGGTGTTCCGCGCCCTGCACCACGGCGAGAACCCCGACGTGGTGCTGCAGTCCGCCATCGCCGCCGCCGGATCGACGCGGGTGCCCGCCACGTACGGTGCGGTGCTCGGCGAGTGGCCCGACCCCGGGCGCGCGGACGGCCGCGCCCGCGGCCACCTGGCCGTCGCGCAGGAGTTCCTCGCCGACACGGAGGACGCGTGGCGCGTCGCGCTCGACGCCGCCCGCGGCGGCCGCGACTTCGGCGGACCCGCACGGGACCTCGGCGCGGCGACCGCCGAGGTGCACCAGGTGCTCGCGGCCGCGCTGCCGACCCTGCCCCCGGATCCGGCCGCGAAGCGCGCCCTGCTCGACGGGATGCGCTCCCGGGCCCGGCAGGCCGTCCGCGCGCTGCCGTCCCTCGCGGCGACGGCCGACCGGATCGACGCGGTGCTGTCCGCCGCCGAGGCCGACGACTGGCCCCCCTTCCAGCGCATCCACGGCGACTACCACCTCGGTCAGGTGCTCTCCGTGCCGGGCCGCGGGTGGGTGCTGCTCGACTTCGAGGGTGAGCCCCTGCGGCCGATGGCCGAGCGCAGCGAGGCGGACACCCCCCTGCGGGACGTCGCCGGGATGCTCCGCTCCTTCGACTACGTGGCCGGGACGCTCGAGCTCGAGGACGACGACCCCTCAGGGCGCGCCTGGGCGGACAGCGCCCGCTCGGCGTTCCTCGAGGGGTACGCCGCCGGGCTCGGCACGTCGCTGGCGCCGCACGCCCGCCTGCTCGCCGCCCTCGAGCTCGACAAGGCGCTCTACGAGTGCGTCTACGAGGTCCGCAACCGCCCCGCCTGGCTCCCCATCCCGGAGCGCGCCGTCCACCGCCTCGCTCGAAGGAGCGCCTCTTGACCTCTCCGAAGCCGCCCGTCGCCGACCGCAGGCCGTTCACCCGCACCCATCACGGCGACACCGTCGTCGACGAGTACGAGTGGCTCCGGGACAAGGACGACGCGGCCGTGATCGCCCACCTCGAAGCCGAGAACCGGTACACGGACGCCCGCCTGGCCCACCTCGAGCCGCTGCGGCAGGCGATCTTCGACGAGATCAAGGCGCGCACGAAGGAGACGGACCTCTCCGTGCCGACGCGCGAGGGCGACTGGTGGTACTACAGCCGCACGGAGGAGGGCTTCCAGTACGCGCGCCACCACCGCGCGCCCGTCGCGGGCCCCGACGACTGGACCCCGCCCTACCTCGAGGACGAGATCCGCGGCGAGCAGCTGCTCCTCGACGACAACGTCGAGGCCGACGGCCACGACTTCTACGCGCTCGGCAGCTTCGACGTCTCGCTCGACGGCAACCGGATGCTCTGGGCCGTCGACACGGAGGGCGACGAGCGGTACACGCTCTTCGTCAAGGACCTGATGACCGGCGAGCGCCTCCCGGACGTGATCGAGGGGACGATGCCGGGCGCCATGTTCGCGCCCGACGGCCGGTCGGTCTACTACACGACCTGTGACGAGGCCTGGCGGCCCGACACCGTCTGGCGGCACGAGCTCGGCGCGACGGGCCAGGACGAGCAGGTCTTCACCGAGGAGGACGAACGCTACTGGGTCGGCATCGGGATGACCCGGAGCCGCCGGTACCTCGAGATCGGGGTGGGATCCAAGATCACGAGCGAGTCCTGGCTGCTCGACACCCGCGATCCGGACGCCGGCTTCCGCGTCGTGTGGCCCCGCCGCGAGGGCGTCGAGTACTCCGTGGAGCACGCCGTGATCGACGGCGAGGACCTGCTGCTCGTCCTGCACAACGACGGCGCGGAGAACTTCGAGCTCGTCGCGGTGCCCCCCGCGGATCCGACGGGCGAGCGCCGCGTGCTCATCCCCCACCGCGAGTCGACGCGCCTCGAGGACGTCGACGCGTTCGCCGGCTTCGTCGCCGTCTCCTACCGCAGGCAGGGCATCGCCCGCATCGGCCTCCTGACCCGCGACCCGGAGCGGGCGGACGAGATCGAGGAGATCGAGTTCGACGAGCCCCTGTTCACGGCCGGCTTCGGCGCGAACCCGGAGTGGGAGCAGCCCACCCTGCGGATCGGCTTCACCTCGATGGTGACCCCGTCCACCGTCTTCGACTACTCCGTCGCGTCGAAGCACCTGCGGCTGCTGAAGCAGCAGCCGGTGCAGGGCGGCTACGACCCGCTGAAGTACGTGGAGCGCCGCGAGTGGGCCCTGGCCGACGACGGGACCCAGATCCCGATCTCCCTCGTCGGCGCGGCGGAGCTGTTCGGGGAGCCGGAGCGGCCGGCGCCGATGCTGCTGTACGGGTACGGCTCGTACGAGGCGAGCATGGACCCGTCCTTCTCGATCGCGCGGCTGTCGCTGCTCGATCGCGGGGTGGTGTTCGCGATCGCCCACGTGCGCGGCGGCGGCGAGATGGGGCGGCGCTGGTACGAGGAGGGCAAGACCCTCGCGAAGCGGAACACGTTCACGGACTTCGTCGCCGCGGCGCGGCATCTCGTGACCGAGGGCTACACGAGCCCCGACCTGCTGGTCGCCGAGGGCGCATCGGCGGGTGGCCTGCTGATGGGCGCGGTCGCGAACCTCGCGCCGGACCTGTTCGCCGGGATCCACGCCGGCGTGCCGTTCGTCGACCCGCTCACGTCGATCCTCGACCCGTCGCTGCCGCTCACCGTCATCGAGTGGGACGAGTGGGGCGACCCGCTGCACGACCCGGACGTCTACCGCTACATGAAGTCGTACTCGCCGCTCGAGAACGTGGGTGAGCACCGGTATCCGCGGATCCTCGCGACCACGAGCCTCAACGACACCCGCGTGCTCTACGTGGAGCCGGCGAAGTGGGTCGCGCGGCTCAGGGAGGTCGGGGCCGACGTGTTGCTGAAGATCGAGATGAGCGCCGGCCACGGCGGCGTCAGCGGCCGCTACGCCGCCTGGCGGGAACGGGCCTTCGAGCTCGCGTGGATCCTCGACGTGCTCGGCCTCGCCTGACCTCCGTCCCGCCTTCATGCACTCGTGCCGAACTGCGGCCGGATCCGGCTGATTCGGCTGCAGTTCGGCACATCTGCATGCACACGGATCAGAGGGCGGCGAGCACGGCCGCATACACCGAGGGCCACTCGAACATGACCTGGCGATAGGTGAAGCGGAGGACTCGGTAGCGGCCCGCAGCGGCGATTGTGTCCCGCCGGCGGTCCGCCTCGAACGCCTTCTCGTCGCCGTGGAACTCCCACCCGTCGAGCTCGACGATCAGACGCCCTTCGACCAGGAGGTCGACGCGTCCGAGGCCTGCGATCGACACCTGCGTCTCCACACGTAGGCCTGCGAGCCGGAGCAGGTACCGCGTGATCGTCTCGAGCCCCGACTCGCTCGAGGCGTCGGCGCATCGCACGACTGCAGCGAGCCGCGCCGGCAGCGCCGCGATCAACGACCGCAGTCCGTCCGGGCGAAGCATCCGGTGGTTCAGCGCCGAGTCGACGACGGTGAGCGCCATCGCCGGCGGGAGGTCGCGCAGCACGTGCTCGAGCAGCAGGACGATCGGGACGATCCGGTGCGGGAGGTCGGTTCCCCCGAGCCCGTCCGTCCAGTGGATGCACACGTCGGGCCGCCTCGTGAACGGTCTCTGCGGATCGTCCGGATCGCGAAGGCGGCCGATCCCGCGGGGGACGGCGACGTGGAGGCGGGGGTCGGGAGGGGTCCAGAGGCCGAGCTCGGCCGACGCCGTCGTCGCGGTCGCCAGTCCGCCCACCCTCGCGGCACGAACGAGGTCGGGCGGCGCGCCCGTGATCGCGTAGTGGCCTCGCCGCACCACGACGAGGCGGCCGTCGGTGACCGCGGCCGCGACGCGTCGCTTGCTGACGCCCGCCGATCGGAGCTGCTCGGCGGTCCAGAACTGCTGCTGCATGCCCCGGGAGCATGGACCCGATCGCGCCCGGCTCGGCCCCGGAGCGGCGGCCGCTGCGGATGGGGTCGCTCCATCGCCGTCTGTGGAGGAGCCGACGTGCCGTGTTCATGCGGGTGTGCCGTGTGCATGCGGGTGTGCCGCATGCATGCGGGGACCGGCCGCTCAGCGCCCGGTTCGGCACATCCGCATGCGCCCGGCACGCGGCTGCCGCGGCGGGTCAGCGGAGGGCGTCGGTGAGCAGCCCGATGAGCGCGTCGAGCTGCACGGACGTCTCGGCCTGCACCTCGCTGTCGTCGCCGTCGAGGGCGCGCGCCGCCAGCGAGGCCTTCGCGTCGACCAGCTCCGCGATCTTCGCGTCGATCGTGTGCGCCGCGATGATGCGCCACGCGGTCACCGGCTCGTCCTGGCCGATGCGGTGGGTGCGGTCGATGGCCTGCTGCTGCTCGGCGGCCGTCCAGGACAGCTCGGCGAGGACCACGTTGGAGGCGACCTGCAGGTTCAGGCCCACGCCCGCCGCGGTGAGCGAGCAGACGGCCGCCTTCACCGACTGGTCGGTGAGGAACGCGTCCACCTCCCGCTGGCGCTGCAGCGTGGTCTGGTCACCGCGGATCGAGATGCTCTTGATGTCCCGGCGGGCGAAGGTCGCCTCCGCCTGGTCCATCACGTCGATGTGCTTCGCGAAGAGCACCACCTTGCCCACGCTGCGCGCGAGCTGAGTCGCGTAGTCCGCGGCGAGCACCGCCTTCGCCTGGCCGATCTTCCGCACCATCGTGAAGATGTTCTCGCCGGTGGTCGCGGCCCGGGACTCCTCGAGCTCCGCCTCCGCGACCATGCGGATGAGGCCCTGCCGCTCCTCGTCCGTGGTCGGCTTCCGGGCCGACACGAGCGAGCGGTAGCGGGACACGAGGCGCTGGGCGAGCTCGCGCTCCGCCTGCTTGATCGAGCGGCCGAGGTCGTCGTCGAGCTCGACGGGCAGGTCGACGACGCGCTTCGCCGGCAGGTCGGCCGCCACGTCGATCTTCCGGCGGCGGACGATGCCCATGTCGATGACGGCCTGCCGGGCGGCGGGCAGGAAGCCCGGGTCGGCCGGCGTGAGCCCGGTCTCCTCGAGGGCGGCCATGAGCTGCGGCCGCGGCTTCGACTCGTCGATCCAGCCGAGGAACTGCCAGATCGCCTTGAAGTCCTCGGTCGAGTTGATGACCGGCGTGCCCGTGAGGGCCATCATCAGCGGGTCGTGGCGCCGCTCCCGCAGCGCCGCGGCGAGCGACAGCACCAGCTTCGAGCGCTGCGAGCCGAGGTTCTTGATGAAGTGGGCCTCGTCGACGACCATGCCCTTGAAGCCGAGCGTCTTCAGCCAGCCGGCGTGCCGGTCGAGCACCTCGTAGTTGATGATCACGACGTCCGCGAAGGCGTCGAGGTCCTCGCCGTCGCCGTGGATCACGGTGGCGGTACGGTTCGGCGTCCAGAGCGCCACCTCGCGGGCCCAGTTCATCTTCACGACGTTCGGCACGACCGCGAGCAGCGGGTAGGCGTCGGCGACGGATGCGGCGATGAGGCTCTGCGCCGTCTTGCCGAGGCCGGGCTCGTCGGCGAGCAGGAACGTGCGGTGGCCCTCGGCGACCGACTCGATCAGCTGCGCCTGGTGGTGCATGAGCGGCTTGCCGGGGGGCGCCCACCGCGGGTTCGCCGGCGGCTCCGGCAGCTCCATGCTCGTGACCGACCCGCCCCGCTCGAAGGCGCGGTACAGCGGGCCGAGCAGCTCCCAGTTCGCGAGCCGCCGGGTCAGGTGCGGGGTGGTGCCGAGCGCGAAGTCCGGCGCGAGGAACGGGTTCGCGAGCTGGCGGGCCCGCACGGAGACGGGGAGCACCTGGCGTTCGGCGAACGGATCCGCGGGGCCGGCGAGCTCGGGCGCCGGCTCGTCGGGCACGTCGTAGCCGGCCTCCTCGAGCATCCGCCGCTTTAGGGCGCGGGCGGCGTCGGAGGTGGGGTGGTTCGGCTCGAGCAGCGCGATGAGGGACGTGTCGCGGGCCGCGGTCTTGGCGAGGATGGTCGCCACGCCGTCGAGCCGCTTCAGCGTCTCCGCGCGGGCCTCTTCGGAGAGGTCGGGGTCGGTCTTCGCGCGGGCGCGCTCCTCCCGGACGAGCAGCGCGATCACCTGGTACTTGGTGCGGCCGGACGGGCTGACGGGTCCGCGGGAGGCGGCGGTCTCCACCTCCCGGACGGCACGCGCGAGGACCGGGATGAGCCCCGTGTTGTCAAACGGGCCCTTCTTGGGCGCGCGGGTACGGGTGGCGGTCGCCGTCGGTCGAGCCAAGCTGGTCTCCTGAGTGCACATCCGCGCCCGGGCAGACGGCCGGGCGACACGGATCGAGGGGTGGTGCGGGCGGCTTTCGGGAAGCAGGCGGACGCCCCGCGAGAATCGGGCGCCCACGTCTCGGATCGAGATCCGTACCGCAGGGCCTCAGTGTACCGCGCCGGGATCGGCGTGTCGGTCCGCCGCGCCGCCCCAGTCCGCGGGGTCCGGGTAGCGGGCGAGCGCACCGCGAGCGCCGCCCTCCAGCACCGCCCCGTCCGGGGCGAACCGGCTGCCGCAGACCGGGCAGTCCCACGAGTGCTCGACGTCGTTCCAGGCCAGCGCGCCGCCGAGCCGGGTGCAGACGCCCGAGACGCTGCGCACGACGCCGTCGACCCGGCTCGTGGCCGTGATGCCGCGGTCCGTCCGGTGCACGATGCCCTGCCCGTCCGCCAGCAGCCGCCGGTCGGTGGCCGTGATGCGCAGCGGCGTGACGACCCTGCGGGCCGCCGCGGCCGCATCCGCGGAGACGCCGATCCTGCTGCTGCGCGGGCGGGTGACGCGGCGGCCGATGGTGGCCGCCCAGTCGAGCTTCGGCTCGCCCGCGATCTCCCTCGCCATCCGGATCGCGGCGGCGGTGCCGTGGGTGAGGCCCCAGCCGTCGAAGCCGGTCGCGAACCGCACCCGGCCCGCGGACCGGGGCATCAGGCCGACGAAGGCGATGGGGTTGAACGGCCGGTAGTCCTGACCGCTCCAGACCGCGTCCTGCGTGAAGCCCTCGAGGTTCGCGGCGGCGAACCGTTGCACGACCCCGAGGTGCCGCGACTCGGGCATGTCGACGCCCGTCGGATGCGTGCCGCCGAGCACGGTGGCCCCGCCGTCGGCCGCGGTGGCGACGGTGATGCTCCCACCGGTGCCGACGCTCGTGAGGATGGGGGCGTCCGGATCCGTCCCCGTGCCGTGCACGGCGAGGATCCGGTACGGCTGCGTCTTGAAGGCGTAGAGGCCGCGGTCGAGGATCGGCGTGCCCGTGGCGAGCACGATCGAGTCCGCCTCCCGGACCGCCTGCGCGGTCGTCACGCGGCTCGGGCCGCTCGCGCGCACGTCGATGTCGACGACGCGCTCCCCCTCATGGATGACGACCCCGAGCTCGCGGGCCTCCGCGGCGAGCGCCTCGAGCAGCAGCCGGGGATCGAGCACGATCTGGCCGGGCAGGCGCAGCGCGCCGTGCGCGGTCAGCGGCAGCTCCGGGTGCCGCAGCTTCTCCACCGGCAGGCCCGCCCGCCGGGCGGCGAGGTGCTCGTCGTCGATCCGGCGCGTGGCCGCCGGGTCGCCGGCGACGAGGTAGGCGTCGCGGAGCGCGAACGGCACGTCGTGGCGCTGCACGAACAGGTCGATCCAGGCGAACCCGGCGGCGTTCGCCTGCCGGTACGCGACCGCGTTCTTCAGCGCGGTCTCACCGCGCATCCGCCGGTAGGCGGTGCCGTGCAGCTGGCTGACGATCCCCGCCGAGCGCCCGGAGGACCCGCCACCGACCGGCTCCGCCGTGACGACGACGACGCGGATGCCGCGCTCCGCGAGCAGCACGGCGGTGGTGAGGCCCACGACGCCCGAGCCGACGACGAGGACGGTCGGACCCGGATGCGCCATGCCGGAACGCTATCGGGCGCATCGGCGCACCGGCCGTGGGTTCCCTACGCTGAGCGCTGTGACGGATCCGCGCGTCCAGGTGTCCGAGGAGGTGGCCGACGCGCTCGCCGAGCGGCGGCCGGTCGTCGCCCTCGAGTCCACGATCATCAGCCACGGCCTCCCCCGGCCGCGGAACCGGCAGGCCGCCGCCGACTTCGAGGCCGTCCTGCGCGCCGCAGGCGTCGTGCCCGCCACGATCGCGGTGCTCGACGGCGTGCCCCGCGTCGGCCTGGACGACGGCGGCATCGACCGCATCGCCGGGGAGGAGATGGCGAAGGCGAGCGTTCGGGACCTGCCCGTGCTCGCCGCCCGCCGCGGCAGCGCGGCGACGACGGTCGCGGCGACGATGCGGCTCGCCGCGGTGGCCGGAGTGCGCGTCTTCGCCACCGGGGGCCTCGGCGGCGTGCACCGCGGCTTCGTCACCACGTTCGACGAGTCCGCCGACCTCGGCGCCCTCGCCGCATTCCCCGTGGCCGTCGTCTGCGCGGGCGTGAAGAGCGTCCTCGACATCGGCGCGACGCTCGAGCGGCTCGAGACCCTGTCCGTGCCCGTGGTCGGCTACCGCACGGACGAATTCCCGAGCTTCTGGCTGCCGACGAGCGGCCACCGGCTCGACTGGCGCGTCGACACCCCGGAGGAGGTCGCGGCGATCCTCGCCGCGCAGGACGCGCTCGCCGAACCGGGTGCGACGCCGGGCCTCGTGCTCGCGAACCCGGTGCCGGCCGACGTGGCCTGGGAGCGCACGGAGCACGACCGGGTCCTGGCGGAGGCGTTCGCCGCGGCGGACGCGGCGAAGATCCGGGGCAAGGCCGTGACGCCCTTCCTGCTGTCGTTCATCGTGCAGGCGTCCGGCGGGCGCTCGCTCGAGGTGAACCTCGCCCTCGCCCGGAACAACGTGGCGGTGGCCGCGGAGGTGGCCACCGCCTACGCGACCCGCGCGGCATGATCGCGCCGCGCGTCCTCGTCGTCGGGGACGTGATCGACGACGTGCTCGTGCGCCCGGCCGGCCCCGTCCGGCCGGGGACGGACACCCCGAGCACCATCGAGCGCCTGCCCGGCGGGTCGGCGGCGAACACCGCCTGCTGGATCGCGGCGGAGGGCGTCGCCGCGACCGTCGTGGCGACGGTCCACCACGACGACGTGGCCAGGCACGCCGCCGTGCTCGAGCGGTCGGGCGTCACCCCGGAGCTCACGGGCGCCGACGAGGCGACCGGCACGATCGTCGTGCTGTCCGACGGCGTCGAGCGCACGATGCTCACCTCGCGCGGCGCGAACCGGCTGACGGGGCCCGCGGCCGTGCGGCCCGACCTGCTCGCCTCGCACACGCTCCTGCACCTCACCGGGCACGTCGTCACCGGCCCCGACCGCGACGAGGGCTGGCGGGAGCTGTTCGCGCTCGCGGCGGCGCTCGGGATCCCGGTCTCCGTCGATCCGGGATCGGTCGGTCTGCTCGCCGAGTACGGGCCGGAACGGTTCCGCGACCTGGTCGCCGGCTGCTCGCTGCTGCTGCCGGGCCGCGAGGAGGCCGAGCTGCTGACCGGGGAACCGGACCCGCGGCGGGCGGCGTCGGTCCTCGCCGAACGGCACGGGACGGTCGTCGTGAAGTGCGGCGCGGACGGCGCGGTCGCGGTCGCCGACGGCCGGATGATCGTGACCCCCGCCGCGCCCTCCTCCCCCGTCGATGTGACGGGCGCCGGCGACGCCTTCGCCGGGACGCTGCTGGCGTCCCTCGCTCGCGGGCTGACCCTGGAGCAGGCGCTCCCGAGGGCCGCGGAGCGGGCGGCCGAGGCGGTCGGAATCCCCGGCGCGCGGCCCGCCTGACCCGGGTTCCGCTCGGCGAGGACGACGATTCCTGTTCACGGGACGACGGATCCCGATGGACGCGAGTGCGGTACTTCCGGCGACGAAAGAGCAGAACCGATGACGACCCGAGGCCACGCCGGCCACGTCGAGCCCGTGCGGACGGCGGAGCACGCCCGCCCCGACCACTTCCTGCTCCACCTGAGCGACACCCACCTGCTCGCTCCCGGCGGGCAGCTGTACGGGTCGGTCAGCCCCGATGCGACGCTGCGGCGCCTCTTCGCGGACCTCGAGGCAGCGGGCACCCGCCCGGAGGCCATCGTGTTCACCGGCGACCTCGCCGACCTCGGGGAGGCGTCCGCGTACCGGGCGCTCAAACGGATCGTGGAACCGGCGGCGCGGCACCTCGGCGCGCAGGTGATCTGGTGCATGGGCAACCACGACGACCGGGCCACGTTCCGCCGGGTGCTGTTCGGTCAGGTCGGCAGCAGCAAGCCGGTCGACCGCGTCTACGACGTTCACGGCCTGCGGGTGATCACGATGGACACCTCGGTTCCCGGCTTCCACTGGGGCGCACTGTCGGGCGCGCAGCTCGACTGGCTGGCGGAGGAGCTCGCCGACCCGGCGCCGCACGGCACGATCCTCGCTCTGCACCACCCGCCGCTGCCCTGCATCCAGGACCTCGCCGTGCTCGTCGAGCTCCGCGAGCAGCGCGAGCTGGCGGAGGTCGTCGAGGGCAGCGACGTGCGCGCGATCCTCGCCGGTCACCTGCACTTCTCGACGAACGGCATGTTCGCGGGCGTGCCCGTCTCGGTCGCGTCGGCGACCTGCTACACGCAGGACCTGACCGGGGAGGCGCGAGGCACCCGCCCGCAGGACGGCAGCCAGTCGTACAACCTCGTGCACGTGTACGAGGACACGGTGCTGCACTCCGTCGTCCCCGTCGCGGCGGGACGGACGCTCTCGGTCACGTCCGCGGCCGACAGCGCGGCCGTGCTCGCCGAGCACGGCGTGGTCGTGCCCGAGTCCACCGCCGTGCGGGCGCCCAAGCGCCGCCGGGACGCGGTCGACCGGGAGCTCGAGGCGATGACCTCGCCGATCACCCTGCCGCCGCGCTCGGAGTGAGCTCCTCCTCCGGGACCTCCCAGGGCGCCGCGAGCGGGTAGTAGCGCTCGAGGAACGACCGCACCTTGTGCGCGCGCTCCTCCGGTCCCACCTCGGGGAAGCTGCCGTCGTTCAGGCAGAAGAAGTCGTAGTCGCGGCGCTTCAGCAGCCGCTTCAGCAGGGCGAGGCCCTTGCGGGTCGTCGTGTCGACGTACAGCGCCTTCGCCTCCGTGTTCTGGATCGCGGCGCCGGTGAGCAGGCCGTAGTAGTGGTACAGCGAGTTCGTCACGGAGATGTTGTCCGCCGCGCGGAACGGGCTCGCGGCAGTGCGGGCGAACTCACGCGGGAACTCCCGCTCCATCCGCTCGATCACCGTGCGGTTCAGCGGCGCCGCGGTGTGCTCGAGGTGCCGGGTCGTCACGCGACCGAACCGCGACTTCAGCAGCGCGCGGTTGACCCGCGCCGAGTTCTCGAACCCGCTGCGCCGCGGATGGCTCTCGCCGATCCCGATCCGCAGGTCGGCCTCGACGAACCGCGTGATCCCGCCAGGGGAGAAGAAGCTCTCCGGCCGCAGGGGGCGCCCGATGAACATGTCGTCGTTCGAGTACAGGAAGTGCTCGGAGAGGCCTTCGATGCGGTGCAGCTGGCACTCGACGGCCTGCGAGTTGTGGGTGGGCAACACCGACGGATCCGCGAAGAACTCCTCGCTGCGGACGATCCGGACACGGGGATGGTCGGCGAGCCACGCCGGCGCGGGCGAGTCGGTGGCGATGTAGATGGTGCGCACCCAGGGCAGGTTCTGGTGCACCGACCGGAGGGCGTACTTCAGCTCGTCGATCTGCCGGTAGCGCGCCTCGGAGTCGTCGCCCTCGCCGACGACGTAGCTCTCCATCCGCCTCGCCCTGGCGCGCTGCCACTCCTTGTCGGTGCCGTCCACCCACGAGAAGACGATGTCGACGGGGAAGGTGACCTCGGAGGCGAACGCGGCGAACATGTCGCGCATCGTCAGCCAGGTGCGGCCGTAGCGCTCGACCTCGTCGAGGTGCATGTCCTCCCGCACGAACCGCCGCCGGGTCAGGGCGTTCGGTGCCGGCACGCGCACCTCGGCGCCGCTCTTCACCCACAACTCGAAGCGAACGGCGTGATCGGTGCGCATCACGCCGGCGGCGTCGATCCGTGGCCGGACGAGGGCGAGCAGGCGCTCCTCCCTGCTGGCCAGCTCGCCGTCCGCGATCAGCGTGGGCCGGCCGCGGCGGCTGAGGTCGCGCTTCAGCGGGATGGCGTAGCAGGGCTCGTCGGCGCAGGCGATGACGAGGGCGCGCTGCACGGCGACCCGCTCGGTCTCGTCGACGACGAGGATCGGCTCGTCGCGGTCGTCGCGCATCAGCAGCACCTCGACGCCGCCGCGCTCGAGGGCGTCGGCGAGGAACAGCAGGTCGGACACCTGCGCCTCCGCAGGCGTCTCCGACCGGTTCACGAGCGCCAGCAGGCCGTCCTGGACGACCACGTCCGAGCGGCCGCGGATGCGCGACGCGGGCGTGGGCAGGGGACGCAGCTTCGTACGCACGTCGGCCATGGCGGTCCCCCTCGCGGTCAGGTCGTGTCGCGGATCCTCCTGCCGGCGTCGGCACGGCATCGAGTGCGGTCCCGGGCGATCGCCCGGGCGAACCGCAGTCTAGGGGTCGCGGATGCCGGGCGCGACGGGCGAACGCCGTCCCCCGCGCCCCTCGGCGATCAGGCCGAGAGGTACGGGCGGAGGGCGTCGGCCCACGCGGCGTAGCCGGCCTCGTTGAGGTGCAGCCGGTCCCTCGTGTACCTCGGGCTCAGCTCGCCGTCGTCCTCCGCGACCTGCGGCCACAGGTCGACGAACTCGGCCTTGACGGTCGGCGCGAACTGGCGGACGTGGATGTTCACCTGCTTGATCCACTCCGACCGCTCGCGCTCGCGGGGCAGCACCGAGGTGACGAGGATGCGCGTGTCGGGCAGGGCGTGGTGCAGCGTCCAGAGGATGTTCTCCGTGCCCCGCACGACCTGCTCGACCGTCGCGCGCAGCCCGAAGTCGTTCGTGCCGACCATCACGACCACGACGGACGGACGGCGCTCGATCACCTCGTGGAGGCGGTCCTGCACGTCGGCGGTGGTGTCGCCGCTGCGGCCCGCGTTGACGATGTCGAGGTCCGGGAAGTGCTCCTGCCAGGCCCCCGCCTCGGTGAGGCTGTCGCCGAGGAAGACGACCGGCCCGGCCGTCCCGGCCGAGCCCGTGGATGGTACGGATCGGGCGTCGGTCACGTCGTTCAGGGTACGGGCCCCCGTGCCGGGGGACAAACGGCGTAAGCGGTGCCCGCGGGATCCGGTGGCCTGCGCAGGACGCCCGGCCGCGCCTCGTGCCGTCGGGCGCGCCTAGGCTTCCGGTCGTGAGCACGGAGTGGGCGGCAGGGCACGCCAGGGCCGCCGCGACGCGGGAACCCGGAGGCATCGCGTGACCATCGACAGTGCGACAGGGGCCCGCGTGGCGCGCGGGACGAGCGCGAGCGCGCTCGAGCTCCTGGACGGCCCGGTGACCGACACCACCCTCCGCCGCTACCTGGAGGGGATCCCCGGCGTCGACGCCGTCGGGCTCGAGCAGCGCGCCGCCGGGCTCGCCACCCGGTCCATCAAGACGACGTCCAAGCGTCTGGCGCTCGATCGCGTCATCGAGCTGATCGACCTCACGACGCTCGAGGGGGCGGACACGCCCGGCAAGGTGCGCTCGCTCGTCGCGAAGGCGATCACGCCGGACCCGTCCGATCCGACCTGCCCGCGCGTCGCCGCGGTCTGCGTCTACGGGGACCTCGCGGGCATCGCGGTCGACGCGCTCGGCGCCTTCCACGCCCCGCGCGCCCGCGCCGCGGGGACGAGCGGGATCGCCGTGGCCGCGGTCGCGACCGCGTTCCCGAGCGGCCGCGCCTCCCTCGCCGTCAAGCTGGCGGACGTCGCCGACGCGGTGGCGGCCGGGGCGGACGAGATCGACATGGTGATCGACCGCGGAGCCTTCCTCTCCGGTCGGTACGAGCAGGTCTTCGAGGAGATCCTCGCCGTCAAGGAGGCCTGCCGCCGCCCGGACGGCGAGGACGCGCACCTGAAGGTCATCCTCGAGGTCGGCGAGCTCGTGACGTACGACAACGTGCGGCGGGCCTCGTGGCTGGCGGTGCTCGCGGGCGCCGACTTCATCAAGACGTCGACGGGCAAGGTCGCGAGCAACGCCACCCTGCCGATGACCCTGCTGATGCTCGAGGTGGTGCGCGACTGGCATCGGCTGACCGGCGAGAAGGTGGGCGTGAAGCCCGCAGGCGGCATCCGCACCGCCAAGGACGCGATCCGGAACCTCGTGACGGTCGCCGAGACGGCGGGCGAGGAGTGGCTCCGGCCCGGCCTCTTCCGGATCGGGGCGTCCAGCCTCCTGAACGACGTGCTCCTGCAGCGGCAGAAGACGCGCACCGGCCACTACTCGGGCGCCGACTACGTGACGATCGACTGACGAAGAGGGATGTCCGACATGAGCTTTCTCGACTACGCGCCCGCTCCGGAATCCCGGTCGATCCTCGCCCTGAAGCCGTCCTACGGGCTGTTCATCGACGGGGACTTCGTCGACGGCCACGGTCCGGCGTTCCCCACCATCTCCCCGGCGACCGAGGAGCGCCTCGCCGAGGTCGCGACGGCCGACGACGGCGACGTCGACCGTGCCGTGGCCGCGGCCAGGAGGGCCTACGACAAGGTCTGGTCGAGGCTGAGCGGCAGCGACCGCGGCAAGTACCTGTTCCGCATCGCGCGCCTCGTCCAGGAGCGGGCACGCGAGCTCGCCGTCGCGGAGAGCCTCGACAACGGCAAGCCGATCAAGGAGAGCCGCGACGTCGACATCCCGCTCGTCGCGGCCTGGTTCTTCTACTACGCCGGATGGGCGGACAAGCTCGACCACGCGGGGCTCGGGCCGAACCCCCGCGCGCTCGGCGTGGCCGGCCAGATCATCCCATGGAACTTCCCCCTGCTCATGCTCGCGTGGAAGATCGCGCCCGCGCTCGCGAGCGGCAACACCGTCGTGCTGAAGCCCGCCGAGACGACGCCGCTGACCGCGCTGCTCTTCGCGGAGATCCTGCAGCAGGCGGAGCTGCCGCCCGGGGTCGTGAACATCGTCACGGGCGCAGGGGCGACCGGCCAGGCGCTGGTGCGGCACCCGGGCGTGGACAAGATCGCCTTCACCGGCTCGACGGAGACCGGCGCGCAGATCATGCGAGACGCCTCCGACGGCATCAAGCGCCTGACGCTCGAGCTGGGCGGGAAGAGCCCG
>JAICSU010000266.1 GCA_025936735.1 Amnibacterium sp. | reverse complement strand
CAGAACACGCTCGGCACCTACGTCGCTCCCTGGCTCGTCGGCGCCGCGCGTCTCCCGTCGGCGTCCGTGCCGATGCTGCTGTTCCTGTTCGGCGGTGCGGGAGCCGTCGGTCTCGTCCTCGCCGGCGTGCTCGCCGACCGGCTCCCCAAGCGGGGCCTCGTCGCGAGCGTCCTCGTCCTGATGGCCTCGGTGCTCGTCCTCGCGCTCGCCGTGCGCAGCACACCGGTCGAGCTCGCCGCCTTCGCCGTGTGGGGCGCCGCGTTCGGCGGCCTTCCGGCGATGCTGCAGACGCGGATGATGCGCACCGCGTCGCCGCGGACGCGGGACGTCGCCGGCGCCCTCCAGACGACCGCGTTCAACGTCGGTATCGGGGGCGGGGCGCTGCTCGGCTCGGTGCTGCTCGACACGGCCGGGCTCCGCTCGCTGCCGTTCGCGATGATCCTGTTCCTCGCGGCCGGGCTGGCGCTCGCGTTCGCCCCTGAGCTGCGGCGCTTCGGGGCGCGTCGGCCGGTGCTCGCCGACTGACCGCGGCCGGCTCGGCGCGGGCCGCCGGAGGACGCGGCGCATCCGCTCCTCCCCAGG
Organism: Amnibacterium sp.; assembly: GCA_025936735.1. Lineage (GTDB taxonomy): Bacteria > Actinomycetota > Actinomycetes > Actinomycetales > Microbacteriaceae > Amnibacterium. The sequence goes on along the minus strand of JAICSU010000266.1, from coordinate 2,134 downwards.
GGGGCCAGCGGGGGTCACCGGGAGCTCCGGACTCCCGGCGCCGACGGCGCCGCTCCCGACCGCGCATGCTGCCCCCGTGAGCGCGAAGGACGACCTCGGCCGGCTCGGCGAGCAGCTCGCCGCCGACCACCTGACCCGGCTCGGCTGGCGGATCCTCGACCGCAACTGGCGCTGTGCCGCGGGCGAGATCGACATCGTGGCCCTCGACGACGGCGAGCTCGTGGTCGTCGAGGTCAAGACCCGGCGCAGCCGCGCCTTCGGCGACCCGCTCGAGGGCGTGACCGATGCGAAGCTCACCCGCCTCTGCGTGCTCGCGGGGGCGTGGCGCCGCGCCCACCCGGCCGTGCGGGCGGCGTCCTCCCGCATCGACCTCGTCGGGGTGCTCGTGCCCGGCCGCGCGCCGGCGAGCCTCGACCACCTGAGGGGCGCCGCGTGATCGGCGCACCGGGCAGGGCGACCGCGGTCGCGCTGCTCGGGCTGACCGGTCGCCTCGTCGACATCGAGGCGGCGCTCACCAACCAGAAGCCAGGGCTGAAGCTGGTGGGGTTGCCCGACGCCGCGCTCAGGGAGGCGCAGGTGCGGGTGCGCAGCGCCATCGAGCACTCGGGGTTCGAGATGCCGAGCCGGCACCTCACCGTGAACCTCTCGCCCGCCGCGCTGCCGAAGCACGGGTCGGCCTTCGACCTCGGCATCGCCGTCGCCGTCCTCGTCACCCAGGGGGTCATCGAGGCCACGGCGGTCGACGGCGTCGTGCACATCGGCGAGCTCGGGCTCGACGGACGGCTCCGTCCCGTTCCCGGCGTGCTGCCGTCCGTGCTCGCGGCCCGCGCGAACGGTCGCCGCACGGTCGTGGTGCCGACCGCGAACGAGGCGGAGGCCGCTCTCGTCTCGGGCGTGCGCGTGCTCGCCGTGCCGAGCCTCAGGGCGCTCGCGATCGCTCACGGCGCGGAGCTCGAGCCGGTGCCCGTCGATCCGGTGCCGGACCGGGCGATCGCCGCCCCGGAACCCGCGGTCCCCGACCTCGCCGAGGTGGTCGGGAACGCGGAAGCGGTGGAGGCGCTGCTCGTCGCGGCGGCCGGTGGTCACCACGTGCTGCTCGTCGGGCCACCCGGCGCCGGCAAGACCATGCTCGCGGCCCGGCTCCCCGGGCTGCTGCCCGACCTCGACGAGGCGGCGGCCCTCGAGGCGACGTGCGTCGCCTCGCTCGCCGGCGAGGCGGTGCCGGGCGGCCTCCGCCGGCGGCCCCCCTGGCAGGCCCCGCACCATACGGCGAGCGCCGCGGCCATCGTGGGCGGCGGCAGCACGTGGATCCGCCCGGGAGCGGCCGCTCGGGCGTCCGGCGGGGTGCTCTTCCTCGACGAGGCCCCCGAGTTCTCCTCCGCAGCGCTGGATGCGCTCCGGCAGCCGCTCGAGTCGGGGGAGATCACGGTCGAGCGGGCCGCGGTCACCGCCCGGTTCCCGGGCCGCTTCCAGCTGGTGATGGCGGCGAACCCCTGCCCCTGCGGGCAGTTCGGCAGCTCGGACGGGTCATGCACCTGCCCGCCGGCCACCCGCCGCCGGTACCTCGACCGGCTGTCGGGCCCGCTGCTCGACCGTGTCGACATCCGGCTCCGGGTCGATCGCGTGTCCGCCGCGCAGCTGCGGATGCGGGATGAGCGCCCGGGCCTCGGCACCGATGCCGCCCGTGCCCGGGTCGCGGCCGCGCGCGAGCGGGCCGCCGCCCGTCTCGTCGGCACGCCGTGGCGAGTGAACGGCGAGGTCCCCGGGCCCTGGTGGCGGAGCGGCGATCGCCGGCTGCCGGCCGAGGTGCGGCAGCCGCTCGACCAGGCGCTCGAGCGGGGCACCCTCACCATGCGCGGCTACGACCGCACCCTCCGCCTGGCGTGGAGCGTCGCGGACCTCGCGGGCGTGCCACGGCCGGGCCGCCGCGAGCTCGGGGCGGCGCTGGCACTCAGGGCAGCGGTCCGATGACCGCGATCCCGGGGTTCGTGGAGGGTGACGTCCGGGCGGCCGTCGAGGGGGTGCGTCCCCGCGGGGACGACGGCGGACGAGGCGTGGAGGCGTTCGCGCGCGGCGCGTGGACCGGCATCGCGGAGCCGGGAGACGGCGTCGCCGGCGCCTTCGTCGGAGCGTT
>JAICSU010000217.1 GCA_025936735.1 Amnibacterium sp. | reverse complement strand
GCATCCAGGTCCGCGAACTCGCCCTCACCACACCCGTCCCCGCTTCCCGGAGGGGGATCCGTCGACTCCTTCGTCATACCCGAAGTGAACACCCGAGGTCCGACAGCGACTCGCGCCCTCACCAGGGAAAAGGCCGCCTCCGGGAAAGCCCTGATCGCCAGAGTGAATCGGCCGGCGCACCTCCTGCCGAAGCCGCCGCGGCCGACGAGAGACGGCCGCGACCGGAAACGTCGGCAGTCATCCGCCGTCGAACCGCACCCGGACGAGCGCCAGCGCCGCAGCCAGGTCGAGGTTGTTCGCCTTCACCGCCGCCACATACTCGTCGGCGGCGGCGCGAACGGCCTCGTCCGTCGCGGTGCTCGGCCGCACGCGCGTGCCCTTGGAGCGGTTCGTCTCGACGAGCCGAGCCTCCTCGAGCTCGGTGTATGCGCGGGCGACCGTGCCGGGAGCGACCCCGAGGTCCGTCGCCAGCTGCCGGATGGTCGGCAGGCGTGCGCCGGCGGCGAGGGTGCCGTCGAGGATCTGGTCGTGCAGCTGCTGCCGGATCTGCTCGAACGGCGGTACCGGGCTCGCCGTGTCGACGGTGATCATCGGGGGAGCGCGTCCGGCCGGCCGACGACGAACGACAGCATCATGCTCATCCCCGTTCCTTTGTGTCAGGGGGAAGATACAAGCACGGCCGGTGAGCCCGCGGCATCATGCTGGCCGCGTCACCGCTCGGCGCCCATCACGGCGAGCACGCGCCGCGCGATGTGGCGCTCGATGTCGTCGGGCACCCGCTGCGGCCCGGGCACCAGCGAGTCCGCCCGCGTGACGACGCGCTCCAGCGAGAGCGCCTGCAGCAGGAAGCCGATGTCCATCGACTCGATCGAGTTGCCCTTCGGATTCTCGCCGCCGAGGTTGAACATGCGGCCGCCGGTCACGAGCACGACGTGCGTCCCGCCCGGAAGGTCGAGGCGCTCGAGGCCCGGGCTCACGTCCACCACCGACGTGGCCCGGTCCCGCAGCCCCGCCACGTCGATCTCCCAGGGGAAGTGCCCGACGTTGCCGAGCACGGTGCCCGCCTCCATCCGCTCGACCGCCTCGATGGGAACGGCCCCCGGACGGCCGGTCGCGGTGAGCACGACCTGCGCCCACCCCGCCAGGTCCGCCAGCGGCGCCACGCGGAAGCCCTCGAAGGCCGCGTCGAAGGCCTTCAGCTCGTCGGCCTCGACGACCGCCACCTTCGCGCCGAACGACCGCAGGTACTGGGCGACCCCGCGGCCCACCCAGCCGTAGCCGACCACGACGACGCGTTTGCCGATCACGGAGAGGTTCGTGATGCGTAGGAAGCTCTCCACGGTGCTCTGCCCGACCGCGTGGCGATTCTCCGCGATGGCCTTCAGGGGGCTGTCGTTGATCACGATCACCGGGAACGGCACGCCGCCGCTCTCGTGCTCACGGAGGCGGAATCCGCCGGACGTCGTCTCCTCGGTCCCGCCGATCAGCTCGCCGGCCTGCCCGCGCTCGAGCGCCATCAGGGCGAGGTCGGCGCCGTTGTCGAGCAGCACGTCCGGATGCGCATCGAGCGTGCGCCCGAGGTCGCGCATGTGGTCGTCGAGCGTGTCGTCGCGGCGGCCGAAGATGGTGATCCCGCGACGGCCGAGCGCCGCGACGACGTCGTCCTGGGTCGAACCGTGGTTCCCGGTGCCGATGATCCGGGCGCCGCCGGCCGCGAGGGTCTCGAGCAGCACGGCCGTCTTCGGCTCGGTGTGCAGGGCGACCCCGATCGTGCGCCCGGCGAAGGGCTGCTCGGCCGCCAACCGCTCCCGCACCTCCCCGAGCAACGCCATGCGGGAGCGGCTCCAGCCGATGCGCTCCTCACCGCGGTCCGCGAGGTCGCCCGTGCTGTCGCTCACGCTCGAAGGGTACTGAGGCTGGACGGCTGGCGGCGCGGCTCACCTCCGCGTCCGACACGCCGTAAGCCAGTGGAAGTGGGGGTAGGCGCTGGTCACTGATCCATGGGATCGTCGCTCACCGCACGCGGGGGGCGAGCGGTTCCGGGACACATGGGGGAAGCGGTGGGCCCTTCCGGCGATGCCGCCGGGCGATCGGTCGTCCACGCCGCCGTGCGTTCCGCTGCCCGCCTCCCGCTGCATTCCGCAGCAGCGTCACATCGCAGAGAGGGAAGCCTGATGAAGCGACTCAGAGGCAGTCTGATCACCACTACCGCCACCGCCGTGCTCGCCCTCGTCGGCGCCTTGGTGGTACCCGCGAGCGCCCAGGCGCTGGGGCAGTATCCCAGCGGCGAGACGGGGATAGACATCAGCTATCCGAGCTGTCAGCTGGGCCACAAGGTCGACCTCACCCGGTACCCCTTCGTCGTCGCCGGGGTCAGCGGAGGCAGCACGTACACGGACAACAAGTGCGCGGCGAGCGAGGCGGCGTACTCGCCGAACTACAGCCTCTACGTCAACACCGGGCTGTACACCGGTGGGACGTACTTCCAGAACGCCATGAAGGCGGGCAAGTGCGACAGCGGCGACTTCGCCTGTGGTGCATACGAGTACGGCTACCGGGCCGGTGAGCACGCGTACCAGTACGCGACCTCCCAGAAGCTCGGCACGTCGACCACCACCTGGTGGCTCGACGTCGAGGAGACGAACACCTGGAATGCGGACACCTCGTTGAACGTGGCGAGCATCCAGGGCGAGTACGACGGCCTCGCCGCTCACCTCGGTGTCAACAACACCATCGGCATCTACGCCGTGCCTTCGCAGTGGAACAAGATCGTCGGTAACGACTGGCCGAGCGGCCACGCCTACCCGGTCTGGGCTGCGGATGGGCTCCGGACTGCGGACTCCTCGACCGTCAGCCAGCGATGCACCGACTCCAAGTACAGCGTGACCGGGGGACTGGTCCTCATGGTGCAGTGGGTCGACAACTACGGGACCAAGACGAGCCTGGACCACGACTACGCCTGCTGACGACGGCTGAGGGGCGGGTTGCGCCCCCGCCCCCCAGCGGTCGTTCCTCGCTCACGCGACCCCCTGCACCATCCCCACCGCGGTCACCCGCACGACCGCCGCCCCGGCGTCATCCGACTCCGCGAGGTCGACCACCGCGCTGATGCCCCAGTCATGGTTCCCGGCCGGGTCGTCGAAGATCTGGCGCACCCGCCACTCCGTCGGCGTCTCGGTGATGAGCAGCATCGCCGGGCCGCGAGCGTCCGGGCCCGTGCCGAGGTCGTCGTGCTCGTCCCAGTACGGCGCCATCGCGTCCGCCCAGGCGTCGGCGTCGAAGCCGGCCGCGGCGTCGAGCTCGCCGAGCGCGGACCAGTTGCCGAGCGCCGCCAGTTGCACCCGGCGGAACAGCTCGTTGCGCACCATCACCCGGAACGCCCGCACGTTCGCGGTCAGCCGCCGCGGCGCGGGCGGCACGAGCGCACTGTTCGCCTCGTGCACGGAGGGATCGACCAGCTCCTCCCACTCGTCGACGAGCGAGGAGTCGACCTGTCGCACCAGCTCGCCGAGCCACTCGATGAGGTCGTGCAGCTCCTCGTTCTTGATCTCGTCCGGGATGGTCTGCCGGGCCGCGCGGAACGCGTCCGACAGGTAGCGCAGCACGAGGCCCTCGGACCGCGACAGCTTGTAGAGCGCGCAGTACTCGCCGAACGTCATCGCCCGCTCGACCATGTCCCGCACCACCGACTTGGGGGACAGCCGGAAGTCGCGCACCCACGGCTGCACCGACGCATACGACTCGAAGGCCGCCTCCAGCAGCTCCTTGAGGGGCTGCGGATGCGTCACCTCCTCGAGCAGCTCCATCCGCTCCTCGTAGTCGATGCCCTCCGCCTTCATCGCGGCGACCGCGTCGCCGCGCGCCTGGAACTGCTGCTGGCTGAGGATCGGCCGCGGGTCGTCGAGCGTCGCCTCCAGCACGGAGATCACGTCCAGCGCGAAGGTGGGCGACTCGGGCTCGAGCAGCTCGAACGCGGCCAGCGCGAAGGGGGAGAGGGGCTGGTTGAGCGCGAAGTTCGGCTGCAGGTCGACGGTGAGGCGGATCGCGACGGTGCCGTCCGGCTGGAGGGACTGCTCGACCACTCCCGCCGCCCGCAG
>JAICSU010000038.1 GCA_025936735.1 Amnibacterium sp. | reverse complement strand
CGAGTGCGGCGTGCCGCCGGCGTCGGCGATGGACGCGGAGAGCTGCATCGCGTAGCAGGCGGAGTGGGCGGCGGCGATGAGCTCCTCGGGGCTCGTCACGCCCTGGGCGTCGTCCGCGGCGCGCCGCGGGAAGGACACCTCGTAGGTGCCGACGCCGGAGCTCGAGAGCTCGACCTGGCCGCTGCCGTCCATCAGTCCGCCGTCCCAGGCGGTCCGTGCGGTGCGTGTGGGCATGGGATGTTCCTTCCGTCTGCGGCTCCGGCCGGTGGCCGCAGCCTCCACTATTCCGCGGGGCTGCTGACCGTCCGCCCGGCCTCGAGGCGGGCGAGGCGTTCCCGGGCCTGGCCGACGGCGCCCGCGGGGCCGAGCAGGGTCGCCGTGGAGGACAGGACGGCGCGGGTGGCGGCGACGCCGGCCGGACCGGCGGCACGCAGGCCGAGCATCCGCCGGGCCCGCGCCGGGAGGGCCGTCACGGCGCCGGAGAACAGCAGCGGGTAGCTGGGCCGCAGCACCGCCGGCAGCGGTGGGCGGCGGATGAAGCGGACGGCGTCCCGCACCCGGTCGTCGACCCGCAGCACACCGCTCGCCCAGACGGCGTCGAGCTGCCGGTCGAGCTCCGCGACCGAGCGCGGCGGGTCGGGGACCCCCATCAGCTCGCCCGCGATCGCCCAGTCGCGCACGTAGGCGTCCGGACCGCCGGGGATGGGATGCGTCGAGAAGAGCAGGTGCGTTCGGAGGAACGAGTCCGCGAAGGCGAGGTGCACCCAGCTGAGCAGGTCCGGGTCGCCGGCCGCGTATCGCACCGGGCGCCCGTCGGCGTCCTCGTAGGTGCCGCGCACGCGCTCGTGGATGCGCGCGACGGATGCGCTCGCGGCGCGCGCCTGCTCGGTGCTGCCGAAGCTCACCGTCGTGATCCAGCGGATGGTGCCGTCGAGGCGCCCGAACGGATCCTCCCGGTAGCGCGACCAGTCGTGCACGCCCGCCATCGCGCCGGGATGCAGGGCCTGCATGAGCAGGGCGCGGGGCCCGGCGACGAGGGTGGCGATGTCGCGGTGGACGGTCCACACGGCGCCGTCCGGCTCGAAGTAGCCGGCGTCCTCGCCGTCGGCGAGCGCCCGGGTCCACTCCGGCACCCCGGCGGCCTGGCCGGAGAGCACCTCCAGGAGCTTCGCGCGCAGGAGGCCGGCCGGAGTCACGGGAAGCATTCTGCGGTGCGCGCAAGCGGCGGGGCGTCGCACCCCCACGGATCCCAGCGGTCTTCGAGGAGACGGGAGCGCACAAACGACGGAGTCTTCGCGCCGAAAGCCCCTCCATCCGCATGACTTCGTCGGCGAAGCGCGCTTTCTCCGTCGTTCGTGCAGGGATCGGACGCGGATGCGGATCGCGGCGGGTGCACAGGGCCTGCTCACCCGGCGGCCCGGGACGGCTCCTAGCGTGAACCGGCGGCGGAGGGAGCACCATGACGAGGTTCGGGTACACGCTCATGACGGAGCAGAGCGGGGTGAAGGAGATCGTCTCCTACGGCATCCGTGCCGAGGAGGTGGGGTTCGACTTCGAGGTCTCGAGCGACCACTTCTCGCCCTGGCTCCCCGAGCAGGGGCACGCGGGCTACGCCTGGACGATGCTCGGCGCCGTCGCGCACGCGACGAGCCGCGTGGACCTCGCGACCTACGTGACCTGCCCCACCATCCGGTACCACCCGGCCGTCGTCGCGCAGAAGGCGGCGACGATGCAGGTGCTCTCCGACGGGCGCTTCCTCCTCGGCATGGGCGCGGGCGAGAACCTCAACGAGCACGTGGTGGGCGAGGGCTGGCCGCCCGTGCAGCAGCGTCAGGACATGCTCGAGGAGGCGGTGCACATCATCCGTGCCCTGCTCACCGGCGAGCTCGTGACCTGGGAGGGCGAGTACTTCCGCGTCGACTCGGCACGGATCTGGGATGCGCCGGACGGTGGCGTGCCGATCGGCCTCGCCGTCTCGGGCGCGTCGTCGGTGTCCCGGTTCGCGCCCATCGCGGACCACCTCATCGCCACCGAGCCGAAGCCGGAGCTGCTGCAGGGCTGGAACGACTCCCGCCCCGCGGACGCCCCGCCGTCCCGGGCGATCGGGCAGGTCCCGATCTGCTGGGCGCCGGACCGGCAGCAGGCGATCGACATCGCGCACGAGCAGTTCCGCTGGTTCGGCGGCGGCTGGTACGTGAACGCGGATCTGCCCACGCCCGCCGGGTTCACGGCGGCGAGCCGGTTCGTGCGCAAGGAGGACGTCGCGGAGAGCATCGCCTGCGGGCCCGACCTCGACGAGCTGGTCGAGGGCGTCCGTCCGCTCTGGGAGGCGGGCTTCACGGACGTCGCGCTGGTGCAGGTGGGCGACGTGCTCCAGCAGCGGTTCCTCGACGAGGTCGCCGAGCCGCTGCTCGAGAGGCTCCGCGCGGCGGCGCCGCGCTCCTGAGTGGTGCCACTTTCGGGGGGCTTGCGGGCCTCAAGGCCGCAGAAAGTGGCAACAGCCTGGTGTGGGGCTACTGGCCGCGGCCGGTCTTCTGCTGGAGCCGGTCGATGTGCTCGGAGGCCTCCGCCTTCGTGATGTCGGCCGGGATCTCCTCCCCCGCCTCACGGGCGAGGGTGTCCAGGTAGCTCTTCTGCGCGCCGGTCGCGGGCTCGTCGCCCGTCACCCACTCGCTCGGGTCCTTCTCGGTGCTCGAGCCCTGCGGGCCGCCGAGCATGTCCGTCTCGTTCTCGCTCATACGTTCGAGAGTACGGACGCCGGATGAGCGTCCGCCGAGCGGATCAGCCCCGGTACAGGGGGCTCGCGTCGAGCTCCGAGAGCAGCTGCGCGACGTCGTCGTAGACGGCGATCGCGCCCGCGTCCTGCAGCTCGCACGGCCCGATGCCGCCGGTGCGCACCCCGATCCCGTCGACGCCGGCCTTCGTGGCGGCCTGCATGTCCCACGCCGCGTCGCCCACCATCAGTGCCTGCCCCGGCTCGACGCCGGCCTTCTTCAGCGCGATCTGCACCACGTCGGGGGCCGGCTTCGCCGTGGGGACGTCCTCCGCGGTCGTGAACTCCGCGATCGCGTCGTCCACCTCGAGCACCTTCCGCAGCACCTCGAACTCCTCCTGCGGCGCGGACGTCGCGAGCACGACCTTCAGTCCCCGCTCGGCCAGCGTCCGCAGCAGCTCCTGCGCCTGATCGAAGGAGCGGAGCCGGCCGGCCTCGCGCTGGTAGTAGGTCGAGTGCCGCTCCTTCGCGTCGTCGCCGAGCCGCTCCAGGTCGTCGCCGAGCAGGATCTCCATCAGCTTCGCCGAGTCCATGCCGATCGCCCGGTGGATCCGCCAGGCCGGAACCGGATGGCCGACCTCCTCGAGGGCGCGGGCCCACGCGTCCACGTGCAGGTAGTTCGAGTCGACGAGCGTGCCGTCGATGTCGAAGAGGACGGCGGCGTATCGGGGATCCGGCATGGGCGCATCGAAGCAGAGGCGCCTGCACGGCACCCCGGACGAGGATGGGCGGATGCCCGTGCGCCTGCTCGTCGTCGCCGACACGCACCTGCCGAAGCGCGCGAAGGCGTTGCCGCCGGAGGTGCTCGCGGAGCTCGACGCCTGCGACGGCGTCGTGCACGCCGGCGACTGGGTGGACCTGGCCACGCTCGATCTGCTCGAGGCGCACGCCCCGTTCGTGCTCGCCTGCGCGGGCAACAACGACGGGCCGGAGCTGCACCGTCGGCTGCCCGAGGTGGCGCGGCGCGAGCTGGAGGGTGTCCGCCTCGCGGTGGTGCACGAGACGGGGCCGGCGGCGGGCAGGGAGGCGCGGATGGACGCCCGCTTCCCGGACCTCGACGTGCTCGTGTTCGGGCACAGCCACATCCCCTGGGACTCCACGACGCCCACCGGGCTGCGCCTGCTCAACCCCGGCTCCCCGACCGATCGGCGCAGGCAGCCGCACCGCACCTACGGGGTGCTCGTGCTCGACGCGGGCCGGATCGGCTGGACCCTGCACCGCCTCGGCGGCTGAGGCCGCCCGACGCAGGCGCGCGCAGCCCATCCCTGCACGATCGACGGAGTTCGTGCGCCGAACCGGCCCGGATCCGCATGACCCGGCCCCAGGAGGGCGACTTCTCCGTCGTTCGTGCAGGGTCGTTCGTGCGGGAGAGCTACGCCGTGACGAAGTCGATGAGCTGCTCGACCCGCGCCAGCAGCGCCGGCTCGAGGTGGCCGTAGTGGTCGACGCGGCCGAGGATCCGCTTCCACGCCGCGGCGATGTCGGCCTGGTCCTCGTGCGGCCACTTCAGCGCCCGGCAGATGCCGTGCTTCCACTCGATGCCCCGAGGGATGACCGGCCACGCCTTCAGGCCGAGCCGCTCGGGCTTCACCGCCTGCCAGATGTCGATGTAGGGGTGGCCGACGATCAGCACGGTGTCGCCCCACGGCTTCGCGACGGCCTCCGCGATGCGGCTCTCCTTGCTCCGCGCGACGAGGTGGTCGACGAGCACGCCGACGCGGCGCTCCGGGTCGGGCTTGAACGCCTTCAGCACCGCGTCCAGGTGGTCGACGCCCTCGAGGTACTCGACCGCGACGCCCTCGATCCGCAGGTCGTGGCCCCACACCTTCTCGATGAGGTCCGCGTCGTGACGGCCCTCGACGAAGATGCGGCTGCCGCGGGCGACCCGCGCCTTCGCGTCCGTCACCGCGTAGGAGCCGGATGCGCTGCGCAGGGGCCGGGACGACGCCGCCTGGACCTTCGGCACGCGCAGCGCGACCGCCTCGCCGTCGATCAGGAAGCCCGGCCCGATCGGGAAGACGCGCACCTTGCCGCGGCGGTCCTCGAGCTTGACCATCCGCGCCTCCACGCCGACGACGGCGCCGACGAAGCCGCTGGCGACCTCCTCGACGACGAGGTCGCGCACCGCCTCGACGACCTTGGGCGGGGGCGCCTTCTTCTTCCAGCCGCCGTCGGAGAGCACATCCGTGCCGTATCGATCGAAGCTCATTCGATCGACGCTAGGCGGCCGACCGCCGAGTGCCGGGATCCGCGCCGCGCGTCCGCCCGGCCGTCGCTCATCCGCCGCCGGGTAGCGTCGAGCGAGGAGGCGCACGATGACCCGGATCCTGATCACCGGTGCCGCCGGCCGCATCGGCACGGCGCTCACGCCGCTGCTCCGCGACCGGGGCCTCACCCTCCGGCTGCTCGATCTGACGGAGCCCACTGCCGCTCTGCCCGGGGACGACGTGGTGCTCGGCTCGGTCACCGACGACGCCCTGATGCGGGACGCGGCCCGGGACGTCGACCTGCTGGTGCACCTCGCGAGCTTCCCGAGCGACCGTGAGTGGCGGCGGATGATCGACACGAACCTCGAGTCCGTGCACGTCGCGCTCGAGGCGGCGCACGCCGAGCGGGTACCCGTGACGCTGCTGGCGAGCTCCGGCCATGCGGTCGGCTACACCCCGTCTGACGCGGTCGGCGATCGCGTGCCGTATCCCCGGCCCGACAGCCTCTACGGCTTCGCGAAGGCGGCAGGCGAGGCGCTCGCGAGCCTGTACGCCGACCACTACGGCATGCGGATCGTGTCGGCGCGCATCCTCACCTTCGACGAGCGGCCCCGCAGCGTGCGGGCCCTGTCGACGTGGGTCTCCCCCGGCGATCTCGCCCGGCTCGTGGTCGCGTGCCTGCACGCACCGGTCGGGCACCGCATCGTCTGGGGCGTGTCGGCGAACGCCCGGCGACCCGTGTCGCTCGAGGCCGGTCTCGAGCTCGGCTACCGGCCGGAGGACGACGCCGAGCGCTTCGCGGACGAGCTCGCCCACGACCTCGGGTTGCCCGGCGCGTCGGCGATCCCGGCACTCGGCTCGGAGCCGCTCGGCGGCGAGGTCGCCGACCCCGCGCGGCCGCTGGGCCAGCCCTGGTGACCCACCACATCGGCACGTCCGGCTGGAGCTACGACCACTGGAGCGGGGTCCTCTACGAACCGCAGCTGCCGCCGCGGCAGCGCCTCGACGTCTACACCGCGCACTTCCGCACCGTCGAGCTGAACGCCAGCTTCTACCGGTGGCCGCCCCCGCCGACCTTCGCGAGCTGGCGTCGCCGCCTGCCGCCGGGCTTCCAGCTGTCCGTGAAGGCGCCGCGCGGCCTCACCCACGCGAAGCGCCTGCTCGAGCCGGAGCAGTGGATCGAGCGGATCGCCGCCGGCTGGCACGAGCTCGGCCCCGTGCGTGCGGTGCTGCTCGTGCAGCTCCATCCGAAGCACGAGCGCGACGACGCCCGGCTCGAGTACTTCCTGTCCCGGGTGCCCGACTGGATCAGCGTCGCCGTCGAGTTCCGGCATCCGTCCTGGCACACGGAGGAGGTGTTCGGAATCCTCGAACGGCACGGCGCCGCGTACTGCGTGGTGAGCGGCGCGAAGCTGCCGTGCATCCTGCGGGCGACCGCCCCGCGGGTGTACGTGCGGTTCCACGGACCCTCCGCCGAGTGGCTCTACGCCGGCTCGTACACCGACGACGACCTGCGCTGGTGGTCCGACCGGATCCGCGAGTGGGAGCACGGCGGCCACGAGGTGTTCGCCTACTTCAACAACGACGGCGAGGGGCACGCCGTCCGCAACGCCTGGCGGCTGACCGAGCTGCTGGAATGAGCCCGTCGGACGGACGCGCCAGGATGAGGTACGCGCGAGGGAGCGCGGGAGGAGGTGCCGGATGAGGGCACGCATCGAGGTCGTCACCGTGCCGGTGTCGGATCCGGACGTGGCGAAGGACTTCTACGTCGGGAGGCTCGGCTTCACGCTCGACCACGACCAGACGGTGTCGGACGAGATCCGGTTCTTGCAGGTCACGCCGCCCGGCTCGGCCTGCTCGCTCGCGTTCGGGCGCGGCCTCTCCGCGATGGAGCCGGGATCGCTGAACGCGGTGATGATGGTGGTCGACGACGCCGATGCCGCCCGGGCCGAGCTGCTCGACGCGGGGGTCGCGGCCTCGGACGTCGACCCGCAGCCGTGGGGCCGGTTCGTGACGTTCGAGGACCCGGACGGCAACCGGTGGACCCTGCAGGAGCTGCCGGCCTGGCGCTGACCCCTACTCCTCGCCGATGTCCTCGTTCCATACCTCCGGGTTGAGGCGGATGTAGTCCGCCATCATCGCGATGAGGTCGGGGTCGTTCAGCACGACCACCTCGGTGCCGTGCTCGGCCAGCCACTCCTGCCCGCCGGAGAAGTTCACGTCCTCGCCGACGACCACGCGGCCGATGCCGAACTGGCGGACGAGACCCGAGCAGTACCAGCACGGCGACAGGGTCGTCGCCATGGTCGTGTCCTTGTAGGACCGCTGCCGGTCGGCGTTGCGGAACGCGTCCGTCTCGCCGTGGACGGACGCGTCGTCCTGCTGCACCCGGCGGTTGTGACCGGCGCCCAGCAGCCGCCCCTCCCGATCGAAGAGGGCCGCACCGATGGGGATTCCGCCCTCCCGGGCCCCGGCACGCGCCTGCTCCGCCGCGACGGCGAGCTTCTCCTCGTCGGTGACGTATCGCCGCTCGTCGCTCACTCGGTGCTCGCCGCGTCCGTGTGGGCGGGGACCTCGATGCCGTCCTTCGGCAGCGCGCCGCCGAGCCGCGGCGGGAGCGCCCGGGAGAGCCCCCAGGTGATAAGCGCCGCGAGGGTGAAGCCCACGTAGGGCGTGATGTCGCCGACCGGGCCGGCGAGCGGGCCGGTGTACTGCACCTGGTTGCTGAACAGGGTGATGGACACCACGAGCGCGACGAGGAAGGCGATGAAGCCCGCCCAGTTCGTGTACCGGGCGTCGTCGGCGAGGAACGGCGCGATCCGGGTGCCGCGTCGCAGGGCGCGGTCGGTGAGCACGACGCCGAGCCACGGCGCGATCCAGTAGGCGATGACGAGCAGGAAGTTCTCGTACGCCTCGCCCGCGTTCGGCAGCGCCGAGAGCGCGATCACGAAGCCGAGCACACCGAAGCCGAGCGCGACGATCGCGCGGCGCAGGGCGAAGCGGATGCGCACCCCGGCGGCGAGGAAGCTCATCGCGCCGGAGTAGATGTTGAGGGCGTTCGCCGCGATCGCGCCGACGGCGATCGCGAGCAGGGTGATCTTGCCGATCCACCCCGGCATCACGGCCGTGGAGGTGAAGAGGTCGGTGGGGCTGCCCTTCGAGAAGTCCACGATCGTCGCGGCGGCGGCGCCCGCCGCCATCAGCACGGTGCAGGAGACGAAGTTGCCGAGGGCCGCCGCCCATCCGGTGGTCCGCCGGGAGGCGCGCGCCGGCAGGTAGCGGGTGTAGTCGGAGGCGTAGGGGTTCCAGCCCGCCGCGTAGCCGAACGCCGCCGACATCGTGAGGGTGATCGTCGCGAACGAGACCGCGCCCGGCTTGCCGCCCGACGAGGCGCCGAGATGCCCGGCGGAGAGCGCGAACACGGTGGCGAGGAGGAAGACGATGCCGAGCACGATCGTCGCGTAGCGCTCGAACTGCTGCACGAGGTCGTGCCCGATGAAGGCGACGGCCACCTCGATCGCCACGATGATCAGCAGGCTGAGCGCGGCGGGCATGCCGGTGAGCGTGGCGAGGGCGAGCGCACCGCTGACCGAGTTCACGGCGAACCAGCCGAGCCCCGCCATGACCGTGTTGAGGGCGGCGGGGAGGATGTTGCCCCGGGTGCCGAACGCGGTGCGGCCGAGCACCATCTGGGCGACGCCGTCCCGGGGCCCCCAGCTCGACAGGACGCCGTGAGTGATGCAGCCGAGGGCGTTGCCGACCACGAGGGCGGCCATCGCGGTCCAGAACGGCAGGCCGAACGCGAAGACCGCGAGCACGCCGACGAAGACGGTCGCGAACTCGAGGTTCGGGGCGCTCCAGGTGGCCAGCAGCTGCCAGGGTGAGCCGTGGCGGCGGTCGAGCGGGATCGCCTCGATCCCCCCGACTTCGACGATGGACCTCTTCTCGGCGGGCGGTGCAGTCAGCGTCGTCACGGGGTCAAGCCTAGGAGGAGGCGCCGACGCCCGACGCCCCGTTACCGAACCGCGAGGGCACGGTAACCGCCCGGAAACGTGGCGCGGCGGACCTCAGTGCAGGACGGGCGGCGTGCGGATGCCGAACTCGTGGCGGAGCACGCTCCGCGCCGCGAGATAGCCCGGCTGGCCGTGCACCCCCGGCCCCGGCGCGGCGGCCGAGGAGCACAGGTAGACGCCGTCGGCGAGCCGCCACGGGTCGGCGGAGGGCAGCGGCCGCGCGACGAGCTGGAGCACGTCGACGGCGCCGGAAGCGATGTCGCCGCCGCCGTAGTTCGGGTCGTACCGCTCCATGTCCGCGGCGCTCCGCGCGTTCACGGCGAGCACGAGGTCGCGGAACCCCGGGGCGTAGTGCTCGATGCGGGCCGTGACGAGCTCGGTCGGGTCGACGCCGGCTCCGTTCGGCAGGTGGGTGTACGCCCAGAGCACGTGCTTGCCTGCGGGCGCCCGGCTCGGGTCGGCGACGGTGGGCTGCGAGACGAGCACGTACGGCCGCTCGGGGATTCGCCCGCGAGCGACGGCGCGCTCCGCGTCCGCGATCTCCGCCCGGCTGCCGCCGAGGTGCAGGGTCAGCGCTCCCCGGGACTCGGGGTTCGCCCACGGCACGGGGCCGTCGAGGGCGTAGTCGACCTTGCCGATTCCGTCGCCGAAGCGGAAGCGGCGCAGCACCGCGCGCAGCGGCGCCGGCACGCGGTCCCCGGCGATGGCGAGCAGGGCGGGCACGCTCGTGTCGAACAGCACGGCCGTCGCGGACGGCAGGTCGGCCGGCCCCCGCACGTCGCGGCCCGTCTCGATCCGCCCGCCGTGCGTGACGAGGTCGGTCGCGAGCGCGTCGACGATCGCCTGGCTGCCCCCGACGGGGATCGGCCAGCCGCCCGCGTGACCCGCGACGGCGAGCGCCAGCCCGGCGGCGGCGGGCCCGATCGTCGGCATGGGCCGGATGGTGTGCGCCATCACCCCCGTCAGCAGCGCCGGTGCCTCCTGCGTGCGCCACCGGCGGTTCCACCACGGCAGGCCCTGGTCGAGGGTGGCGAGGCCGAACCGCAGTGCCGTGATCGGATCCGCAGGGACTCGGAGCACCGGACCGCCGGTGAAGCGTGCGACCTCACCGGCGTGGGCCACGAGCGGTCCGAGCAGCCGGGTCCAGCCCGGCCCGTCCGCACCGAGACCGGCGGCGGTGCGCCGCAGGTCGCGCCAGGCGAGCACCGCTCGGCCGTCCTCGAGCGGGTGCGCGTAGGAGATCTCGGGAGTGAGGAACGGCACGCGATCCGCGAGCCGGAAGCGCCGGAAGAACGGGGACGCGACCGCCATCGGGTGGACCGCTGAGCCGAGGTCGTGCCGGAAGCCGGGCAGCGTGACCTCGGCGGTGCGCGCCCCGCCGCCGATCGTGCTCCCCCGCTCGAGCACGGTGACATCGAGCCCGGCCCGGGCGAGCACGACGGCCGCGGCGAGCCCGTTGGGGCCCGCGCCGACGACGAGCGCGTCGACCGCCGTCACGGCCGGCCGCGGGAGCGGGCAGACATCCTCCGATACTCGCGGGCGGACCGCCCCGCGCACAACCGTCGCCTGCCCCGGATTGCCGGGGCAGCCGACGGCGGGCAGGATGACGTCCATGGCCGAGATCGTCACCGTGCACGACGACGCGCACTTCCGCTACCTCGCCTCGCTCGACGGCGAGGTGATCGGCGAGGCGGTCTACCGCGACACCGGCGACGGGCGGATCTTCACCCACAGCGAGATCAACCCGGCCTACGAGCACCAGGGCTACGGCACGCAGATGGTGCGCGCGGCGCTCGACGACACGAGAGCCGCTGGCCTGAAGCCGATCGGGCAGTGCTCGATGGTGCGCAACTTCCTCGCCGAGCACCCGGACTACGCGCGCCGCTGACGCGCGGGGGCCGCGAGCGCCCCACCGTAGACTGGGACGGCCGCGAGCCGTGCGGCTACCCACATCATGCAGCCGTTGACCGAAGCCCAGATCCGCGAGTCGTTCGTGAACGTGTCGAAGGGCGACGCCGCCCGCGTGCCGATGCCCGGCCTGCACGAGGTCGTCTGGGACGAGCGCGAGTACCTCGGCTGGCACGACGCCCGCGCTCCGCAGCGCGCCTACCTGACCGTGTGGCAGGGCGGCCGTCCCGTCTCGATGCTGCTGCGCAGCGCCGACCGGCGCATCCGCAGCGGGATCAGCGCGATGTGCTCCCTCTGCCACATGCCGCAGCCCGGCGGCCAGGTGGCGCTGTTCGCGGCGCCCCGCTCCGGCGACGCCGGTCGCAAGGGCGACACGGTCGGCACCTACATCTGCGCCGACCTCGGCTGCTCGGCGATCATCCGCATCGCGCCGCCGCCCGCGCCGATGCAGATCCCCCCGGAGGAGATCGTCCAGCGGCGCATCGAGGGGCTGGAGAAGCGCCTCGAGGCGTTCACGGGCAGCGTGCTCGGCGCCGCCTGACGGCTCAGAAGCCGACGCCGCCCCCCGAGAAGCCCGGCGTGCCCGCGATGGCGGCGATCTTGTAGATCGCCGCCCGCCGGTCCTCGTCGACCTCGGATCCCGACTCCGCGATCGCGTCCAGCTGATCGCGGAGGTAGCGGAAGAGCGCGGTCGCGACGCGCAACCGGTCTGCGTCGTCGTCGCGGTGCTCGCGGTCGGGCTGCTGCAGCGTCATGGCGATCACCGCCGCGGTCGCCCGGGCGCGGACCAGGGCCTTCGCCTCGGTGACCCGGTTCACCTGGCGGCGCGGCGGTGAGCCCGGCTCGACGTGCCAGGCCTGCGGCAGGAGCTCCTCGAACCCGCGGATGACGAGACGGACGGCGTCGAGGTCCTCCTGGAAGCGCTCCGGCCCGGCTCCGCCCGCGAAGAGCCGCGAGTCGCCGACGAGGATGCGCTCCAGCTCGGCCTCACGTCGCCGGAGCACGGCGAGGTGCTCCCCCATCACGGTGCGGAGGACCGCCTTGCGCATCGTGCCTCCCTCTCGGTTCAGGTCTACTCCGCCTGTCGGGGCGGCACCACCGGATGCGCGCGGGTCAGCGGGGCGGACCCAGGAAGCCCTCGACCAGCAGCTCCCGCACCGCGGGCAGCACCGCCGCGAGGGTGGCGTCGCCGTCCACCTGCAGGATCCGCGCGACCGCCCGGACGAGCTCCCGGACGGTCAGCTCCCCGTCCGAGGCCCCGACGACGGCCGCGAGCACCGTGTCGACGCGGCGGACACGGGCGAATCCGCTGCCCTGCCGCAGCTCCAGCACGGTCGGATCCGCCTCCCCGGGCCAGTGGTGCCGGTGCTCGGTGACGTCCGGCGCGACCGTGAGGCGGGAGTCGGCGAGCGCGTCGTCCGACCGCGCCGCCTGCCAGTCGTGCGCCGCCAGGCCGCCCGCGAGCGCGCGGGCGAGGCCGGCGCCGAGGGGCGTGTCGAGGTGCTCGAACCGGCGCAGCGGCGCGGTGCCCGGACCGGGGGCGCGCAGCAGCAGGTAGCCCGCCCCGATCGCCGTCACCCCACGGTCCGCGAAGTCGTCGAGCCATGCCCGCACGAGGGCCCGCCAGCGCGGCGATCCCGGCTGCGCGCCCCCGTCCCGGACCCACGTCTCCGCGTACTCGGCCGGGTCGAGCAGGTCGCGCTCCACGACCCACGCGTCGAGCGGCCCCACCCAGTCGAGCACCCGGTCGCGGGCGGCGGCCGGATCGTCCCGCACCTCCCAGTTGCCGAGCAGCTGGGCGATGCCGCCGGGCGTGAGGTGATCCCGGGCGCCGCGCACCACCGCCGCGACGAGCCCGTCGCCGACCCGCCCGCCGTCGCGGTACGTGTAGGCCGGCACGTCCCTCGCGCCCCGGGGCGTGATGACGAACGGCGGGTTGGAGACGATGCGATCGAACCGCTCCCCCGCCACCGGGTCGTAGAGGTCCCCCTCGCGGAGGTCGACAGTCACCCCGTTCAGCGCGGCGTTCACCGCGGCGAAGCGCAGGGCCCGCGCCGACACGTCCGTGCCGACGACCCGGGAGGCCGTGCGGGCCGCGTGCAGGGCCTGGATGCCGCTGCCGGTGCCGAGATCGAGCACGCTGCCGCCGTCGCTCGGCACCGTGATGCCCGCGAGCGTCGACGACGCCGAACCCGCGCCCAGCACGTGCTCCGCAGGCAGCTCGCCGCCGAGCGCGAGCTCGCCGAGGTCCGAGACGATCCACCAGGAGGCCACGCCGTGCTCGTCGGCGATCGCGGACGGGCGCAGGTCGACGCGGGCGCGGACCTCGTCGCCGTCCGCCTCGACGAGGCCGAGGGCGACGGCACCGGCCAGCCCGAGCCGCGCGAACGCGACCGGCGCGGACGCGGCCGGGATCCCGGCGCCGAGCACGAACAGGCGCCCGAGCAGCCGCGCGGCCGTCACCGGGCGCCGGTCGAGCTCGGCCAGCGCGGGGACCGGGTCGTCGCGTCCGAGTGCCGCGGCGGCGACCGCGCCCCACGCCTCCTCGAGACCGTCGACGGTGAACCCGGCGGAGCCGAGGTCCTCGCGGAGCAGGGTGAGCAGCCGGGGATCGGGCTCGTGCTGCACGGTCCCATCCTCGCGGTCGGGGCGCGTCGACGCCGTCACCGGAGCGAGGGAGAGTCGGCGGGATGCGCGGGGTGCGGTCTCAGGGCGCGCCGCGCATCCCGCGGCGCCGTGACGGGTGGGTCCCGGTCACGGTCGAGGACGCTGCGGATGAAGAGTGAAGAGAGGAGCTGTCTCCGCTGCGTCTGGAAGGACACTATCCGGGGCGCGAAAGGGTCGGGATCCATGTCGTGCACCCCGTTCCGGGGGGTTTCGATAACGATTCGACCGAGGCCGCGGAGGCGTCCTGGGAAGCCCGTCCGCGGGTGCCCCCAGAACCCCGGGGACCGGCCCCGGGACACCCGCGAGCCCGGCGTGTCGTCCGGTCTCAGTCGCCCTCCTGGAGCACGGACAGGATGTTGCCCGCGGGGTCGGTGAACCAGGCGATGTCGGGACCGCGCTGCACGGAACGGCCGCGGGCGATGCCCCGCTCGTCCTGGTGCATGCCGGGGTAGATCGCCATCGTCACGCCGGCGGCGGTGAGCGCGTCGACGGCGGCGTCGATGTCGGGCACCGAGAAGTTCAGGACCGTGAAGGTCGCCGGCCGATGGTCCGCCTTCGGGTACACCCACAGGTGCGTGCCGCCGGGCAGCTCGACGGTGATGCCGCCCATCGCCTCCCGGATGCCAAGCCCGAGGGTCTCCCCGTAGAACCTCCGCGCGGCGTCGAGGTCGTCGACGGAGATCCCGCCGAATGTCGTGGCCTGCTCGAACATGGGTCGGCTCCATCCGCGACGGAACCACTCCGTCCGCGGCGCGACCCTAGACCCGCCGTCCGACGGGCGGTAGGCCCCTCATGGCCGGAAGACGGGGCGCACGCAGCCGTCCCGCTTGTGCTTGAAGATCTCGTACCCGTGGCTCGCCTCGTCGAGCGGCAGCACGTGCGTGGCGAGGTGCTCGGAGACGATCTCGCCGCGCTGCATCCGCTCGAGCAGCATCGGGATGTAGCGCTGGCCGTGCTGCTGCGCCCCCGAGAAGCGGAGGCCCTTGTTCATCAGCGCGCCGAGCGGGAACTTGTCGACCACGCCGCCGAAGACGCCGAGCACGAAGACGCTTCCGCCCTTGCGGCAGGCCTCGATCGCCTCCCGCACGGCGGTGGGGCGCCCGGTCTGCATGCGCAGCTGCTGCTTCACGTAGTCGTACACGCCGTCCACCCGGTTGCGGTGGGCCTCCATGCCGACCGCCTCGATGCAGACGTCGGGGCCGCGGCCGCCGGTCATCTCCTTGAGGGTCGGGATCACCTCGCTCGTCGAGTAGTCGATCGTCTCGGCGCCCACGTGGGTGACGACCTGCCCGAGCCGGTCCTCGAACCGGTCGATCACGACGACGCGCTCCGCCCCCATCAGGATCGCGGCGCGGGCCGCCATCTGCCCGACCGCGCCCGCTCCCCAGACGGCGACGACGTCGCCCGGCTGCACGCCGCCGAGGTCGGCGCCCGTCCATCCCGTCGGAACGGCGTCGGAGGCGAACACCGCCCGCTCGTCGCTCACGTCGTCGGGCACGGTGAACGCGCCGACGTCCGCGAACGGAACGCGGACGTACTCCGCATGGCTGCCGGCGTAGCCGCCGAGCGCGTGGGAGTACCCGAAGCATCCGCCGGGCGACTGGCCCCACAGCGCCTCGGGGATGCCGGGGTTCGGGTTGCCGTTGTCGCAGAGCGAGTACTGGCCGGTGCGGCAGTACCAGCAGCGGCCGCACGCGATGAAGGAGCCGACCACGACTCGGTCACCGACCTTGTGCTTCGTCACCGCTGCGCCCACCTCGACGACCTCGCCGATGAACTCGTGGCCGAGCACGTCACCGGCCCGCATCGTGGGGATGTAGCCGTCGAGCAGGTGCAGGTCGGAGCCGCACGCGGCGCTGAGGCGCACCTTCAGGATGACGTCCTGATCGTTCAGGATCGCGGGGTCGTCGACGGTCTCGACCGAGACCCGGTCGATCCCGGTCCAGCAGATCGCCTTCACAGCAGCCCCATCCCCTTCGAGCGCGACTCGATCGCGTCCTGCCCGATGCCGAACGGGGTCGGCTTCCTGACCCCGTGGGGCACCGGATCCGCCCGCTGCACGATCCCGGTCTCGACCAGCGACTTCGTGTCGCGGAGCGCGACGCGGAGGGCTTCGGGGTCCGGATGCTCGCCGGGCCGGAACCGGGCGTGGACCTCGGTGCCCCGGTCCCGCCCCGCCGGTCGCAGGGCGATCTCGAGCCGGTCCGCCAAGGCCGCGAGCGGCTCCGGGTAGCGACCGCCTGGCCGCAGGGCCTCCGCATCCGCGAGGACGGTCACCGCCTTCCAGCCGTCCGGATCCCGCCCTGCGCCGGGTCCGTGCCCCGTGCCGGGTCGCCCCCGACGGGCGACGCGCACCGCGACGACCGCCGCGGCGCCCGCCGCCGCCACCGACATGCCCATCGTCCGCTTCGTC
This sequence comes from Amnibacterium sp., assembly GCA_025936735.1. Classification (GTDB taxonomy): domain Bacteria; phylum Actinomycetota; class Actinomycetes; order Actinomycetales; family Microbacteriaceae; genus Amnibacterium. The sequence continues at coordinate 2,336 of JAICSU010000038.1, read as the reverse complement.
GCCATCCCCCGGTCTCCCTTCGGCGTCCTCGCAGCCTCGCCGTCCTTCCGGAAGGTCGCCCGAGCGACCCCTGGGAGTCCCGTCCGGCCCCGTTCCGCCATCCGGTCGGGGTGTGTCACGGTCGCTGCACGCGATCGGGAGGAGCACGACGATGTCGATGCCGAAGCAGCAGCAGGACCCGCCGGGCACGACCGCGGCGATGGACCCGAAGCCGGACCACGGCGAGGAGTCCTATCGGGGCAGCGGCCGGCTCTCGGGTAGGACCGCTGTGATCACCGGCGGCGACAGCGGCATCGGCCGCGCGGTCGCGATCGCGTTCGCCCGCGAGGGCGCCGACGTGCTGATCGCCTATCTCGACGAGCACGAGGACGCCGAGGACACGGCGGCCTGGGTGGAGAAGGCCGGCCGCAGAGCGGTGCTCGTGAGCGGCGACCTCGCCGACCCCGCCCACTGCCGAGCGATCATCGCGACGGCGGCGAAGGAGTTCGGGCACATCGACGTCCTCGTGAACAACGCCGCGTTCCAGGCGACCCACGAGCGCCTGGAGGACGTGCCCGACGAGGAGTGGGACCGCACCCTGGCGATCAACCTGTCCGCGTACTTCCACCTGGTGAAGGCGGCCCTGCCGCACATGGGGAAGGGCGGCTCGATCATCGGGACGACCTCGGTGAACTCGGACACGCCGAAGCCGAACCTGGCTCCCTACGACGTGACGAAGGCCGGCGTCGCGAACCTCTCCGCGGCGCTCGCGCAGCTGCTCGCGGAGCGGGGCATCCGAGTGAACAGCGTCGCTCCCGGCCCGATCTGGACGCCGCTCATCCCCTCCACCATGCCGCCGGAGCAGGTGGAGCAGTTCGGCTCGGACGTGCCCATGGGGCGCCCCGGCCAGCCGGCCGAGGTCGCACCCGTGTACGTGCTGCTCGCCTCCGACGAGGCGAGCTACGTCTCCGGTGCGCGCATCGCCGTGACCGGCGGCAAGCCGATCCTCTGAGCCGACCTGGGCACAGCCTGTGATCGGCTGCTGCTCAGGGATTCCTTCGGCCGACCCGAGGCCGGGCACAGGCTGGCGGCTCCGTGCTGCGCGACGGGCCGGAACGCTCGCGGAGGCGCCCCGGCATCCTCCATGATGACCCCGTGCCCACCCAGCGCCGCTTCGGCCGACCGCGCCTCGTCGGCGTGCTCGCGGCCGTCGCCGCCGTCGCGGTGAGCCTGTCGGCGTGCTCGGTCGTCGTGCCGGTCCGGGTGGCGGCCGCGGTCGGCACCTACGCCCGGGACTACGGCACCGCGAAGGTGATCGACGACCGGGCCACCGGGTCGGTGCTCGTCGTGCCGGCCCATCCGATCGGCGCGCTCGCGGTCTTCGTGCACGGCAGCGGGCAGACCCGCTACTCGATCCTGAAGACCGAGCGCGACTTCCTCGTGGCCCGGGAGCTGGTCGCGCACGGGTACCTGGTCCTCGCGGCCGACGCCGGCGGACGGGCGTGGGGCGACCCCGCCAGCGTCGCCGACTACGAGCGTCTGATCGCCGCGACCGTTCGGGACCGGGCCGTGCGCGACGTCGTGCTGATGGCCGAGTCGATGGGCGGCCTCGCCGCGATGCAGCTCGCCGCCCGCGTGCCCGACGTGCGCGCGGTGGTCGCGTGGTACCCGGTCTGCGACCTGCGGACGATGCAGCACGAGCCCCACTACGCGGCGGCGATCGCGAAGGCCTGGGCGACCGGCGACCGAAGCGTCGTATCGCCGGTCGCCGCCCCGGCCGTGCCGATGAGCATCTGGGCGTCGCCGGACAACACGGTCGTCTCCGCCGCCGGCAACGCCGCCGTCTGCGCCGCGGAGGCGCGGAGGGCGGGGGCCCCCGTGACGTACGTGCACACCACGGGTGAGCACGGCAGCCTCTCGAACTTCCATCCCGACGAGGTCCTCACGTTCTTCGACGCGCACCGGACCGCCGCCGGGATCCGACCCGCGGGAAGCGGATCGACGCCGAAGGCCGGGTCATGACGCACACTGTCCGGATGTCTCGCCCCGTCGTCCGCGCGCTGATCGCAGCCGCCGTGACGACCGGCGCGCTCGTGGCGGTCCCGCAGGCGGCCTTCGCGAACATCCCCGGCCCGGACGGCAGCAGCGGCGGACGCGACGGGGTGAACGTCGGCGTGCTCGTCGACCCGTCGAGGGCGGCCGACGCCCTCCGCGTCCCCGCGCCGCACCACGCGCCTGCGCACCGTGCCGCCTCCACTGCGTCGAAGGCCGCGCCCGTCGCGAGGGCGGCCAAGCCCTCGACCAGTCCGGCGCCCACGAGGACGACCGCGCCGGCGACCGGGTCGGACATCTCCTAT
>JAICSU010000073.1 GCA_025936735.1 Amnibacterium sp. | reverse complement strand
TGCCCCGCTCGACCCGGCCGACGAGGTCGGCGTGCTCGTCGACCTCGGACCCGTCACGGTCGACGGCGTCCGGGCCGAACGCTCCCAGCTGGTCGCGCTGCCGGACGGCCGCGACGAGCTCGTGCTCGAGGCGCACGACGGGCCCGCGCGGGTGCTCGTGCTCGGCGGCGAGCCGTTCGGCGCCCCGGTGGTCATGTGGTGGAACTTCGTCGGCCGGGACCACGACGAGATCGTCGCCGCCCGAGTCGACTGGCAGCGCCAGGTGGAGCAGCAGCGCTCCACCGGCCACGCGGACGGCCGCTTCGGCCCGCATCCCGAGGCCTGGCGGGACGTGCTGCCCGCCCCGGAGCTGCCGACCGTGCGGCTGAAGCCCCGGAGCTAGGGGAGCGGCAGCAGCACGTCGCGCACGAGCGCGTCGAGCTGCGCGTCGGCCTCGAGGAACTGCCGCAGGGTCTGCACGGTCGCCCCGTAGCGCTCGAACCCGTCGACGGCCAGGCCGTCCGGCTCGACCGCCTTCCGGAACTCGTCGAGGCGCTCGAGGGTGGCGAGGATCCCCGGGTCGACCGGCTCATCGATCGCGTGGGGGCGGACGGGGATGCGGTTCTCGTCGATGCGCAGCTGCCAGTCGAACGGCGGCGAGACGACGAGGTCCCCGCCGACCAGCTCGCTCCACTGCAGGTGGCTGCGGAACGCGGCGGAGAGGAGCCGGATGCGGTACCCGCGCTCCCGGTACAGCCGGTACGCGGCCTTCAGCGCGGCGACGCCGGCCCAGTCGAGCGCACCGGGGTCGACGAGGATCCGCTCCCGCGCGGTCCAGGTCTTCAGCCAGTCGTCGAGCCGGCCGCCCATGATCGTGCACACCGAGCCGAAGCCGGCGGTCGGCAACCCCTCGGCCTCCCGCCGCGCGAGGCCGCGCTCGACGGCCTCGGCGACCGCGACGGCCTGCGCGACGGTGAACGACACCGTCGCGTTCACGCTGACCCCGCGGTAGGTGACCTCCTCGATGGCCTCGATCCCCGCGGCGACGGCGGGGATCTTCACGATGACGTTCGGCGCGAGGCGCGAGAACGCCACCGCCTGGTCGACGAGCGCCGCGGCGTCCCGGTACAGGCGCGGATCCGTCTGGATCGACAGCCGGCCGTCCCTGCCGCCGCTCGCCGCGAAGGCCGGCTCGAGCAGCCGCGCGGCCTGCACCGAGAGCTCCTGAACGACGAGCCAGCCGAGCTCGCTCTCGGTCGCCGCGGGATGCTCCCCGGCCAGCGCCCGGATCCGCGGGGCCCACACGTCGAGGTGCCGGCGGACGACCGTGAGCGCGATGACCGGGTTGCAGGTCGCCCCGACCGCGCCGAACGCGATCGACCGCGCGAGCTCGTCCGGGTCGGCGGAGTCGTTCCAGAGCGCCGTCGGGGTGGTCCGCGCGGCGAGCCGCAACGGGGACTCCTCGATCGACCCGCCCATGCCGCCTCCTCGCCGTCGCCGCCAGCCTTCCACACGACCTCGATACGGCATCCTGGGAGCACGCATCGCCATGAAGGGGTTCAGTGACGCTCAACGCCTGGTTCCGCCCGAGCGGCTCGCTCGCGCAGGACGGCTGGGACGTGGTCGTCGGTCCGGCGCTCGACGGCTGGCGGTACAGCGGCCTGCGGATCGCGTCGGCGGACGGGGACGTGCCGCCGCTGCCCGCCGGCGATCTCGAGCGGATGGTCGTCCCGCTCGCCGGGGAACGCTTCATCGTGCACGTCGACGGCGAGCGGTACGAGCTGGCGGGCCGCGCCTCGCCCTTCGCCGGCCCGGCGGACGTGCTCGTCGCCGGCAGCGGCACCGAGGTGCGGATCTCCGGAACGGGCTCGGTGGCCGTCGCCGAGGCCCCGACGGCCGTCCCCGTGCCAGCAGCCGTGCTGCGTGCCGGGTCGATCCCGGTCGAGCTGCGCGGGGCGGGGGCGACGAGCCGGCAGGTGCACAACTTCGGCGTGCCCGGTGCGCTCCGGGCCGACCGGCTGATCGTCTGCGAGGTGATCACCCCCGCAGGCAACTGGTCCTCCTACCCGGCGCACAAGCACGACGAGCAGCGCCCCGACGAGTCCGCGCTCGAGGAGATCTACTGGTTCGCCGCCGCGCCGGCCGCGGGTGCCCCGGCCGACGCGGACGCGTTCGCCCTCTTCGCCACCACCTCGTCGGATGCGGGATCGATCGAGACGACCGCGCTCGTGCGCACCGGCGACGTCGCCCTCGTGCCCTTCGGGTACCACGGGCCGGCGGCGGCGCCCCCCGGCGTGGACCTCTACTACCTGAACGTGATGGCCGGCCCGGGGGAGCGGGAGTGGCGGATCCGCGACCATCCCGCGCAGGGCTGGCTGCGGGAGACGTGGGCGGGCGAGGCCGTCGATCCCCGCCTGCCCTACCCGAGGAGGTCGGTCCGGTGAGCGGGTTCCGCACGATGACGGTGGCGCAGGCGCTGATGACGTTCCTCGCGAACCAGTGGACTGTCGACGGGCAGGAGCGCGAGCGGACGATCGCGGGGGTCCTCGGCATCTTCGGCCACGGCAACGTGGCGGGCGTCGGCCAGGCGGTGCAGCAGCTGCACGCCGAGGCGCCCGGGCTGCTGCCGTACCACCAGGCGCGCAACGAGCAGGCGATGGTCCATCAGGCGGTCGGCTGGGCGCGCATGCGGCGCCGGCGCAGCACGTGGGCGGCCGCGGCGTCCGTCGGCCCGGGGGCGGCCAACATGCTGACGGGCGCGGCCCTCGCCACCGCGAACCGGCTGCCGGCGCTCCTGCTGCCGAGCGACGTGTTCGCGACCCGGGTCGCGGATCCGGTGCTGCAGCAGCTCGAGCAGCCGCACGATCCCGGCATCCAGGTCACCGACGCGTTCCGGCCGCTGTCCCGCTTCTTCGATCGGGTGCAGCGGCCGGAGCAGCTGTTCTCGATCGCGCTCGGCGCGATGCGGGTGCTGACCGACCCCGCGGAGACGGGCGCGGTCGTGATCGCGCTGCCCGAGGACGTGCAGGCGGAGCGGCTCGAGGTGCCCGAGGAGTTCCTCGCCCCGCGCGAGTGGCACCTGCGCCGCCCGCTGCCCGAACGCGGACCGCTCGAGCGCGCGGCGGCCGCGATCGGGGGAGCACGCCGCCCGCTGCTCGTCGCCGGTGGTGGGGTGCTGTACTCCGGGGCGGAGGACGCCCTCCGCCGGCTCGCCGAGGCCACGGGCATCCCGGTCGCCACGACGCAGGCCGGAGGCGGCAGCCTGCCCTGGGACCATCCGCAGTACCTCGGCGGCATCGGCGCGACCGGCACCACGGCCGCGAACCGGATCGCCCGCGACGCGGACGTCGTCATCGGGGTCGGCACCCGCTGGAGCGACTTCACCACGGCGAGCCGCACCGTCTTCCAGCAGGACGGCGTCGTGTTCGTGAACGTGAACGTCGCGCCCGTCGACGCGCTCAAGCACGGCTCGCCGCTGCCGGTCGTCGCGGATGCCCGCGAGGCCCTCGAGGCGCTCGCCGCCGCGCTCGCCGGGCACCGGGTCCCGGCGGAGCACGCGGAGAGGGCCGCGGCGGAGAAGCGGTCGTGGGACTCGCGGGTCGACGCGGCGCTCGCCCCCACCGGCGCGACGACGCCCGGCCAGCCCGAGATCATCGGGGCGGTCCAGGCCGCGAGCGACCCGCGCGACGTGGTCGTCCAGGCGGCGGGCTCGCTGCCCGGGGACCTTCACAAGCTGTGGCGGGTGCGCGATCCGCTCGGCTACCACGTCGAGTACGCGTTCTCGTGCATGGGCTACGAGATCGCGGGCGGCCTCGGCGTGCGGCGCGCGGCGCCCGACCGCGACGTGCTCGTCCTCGTCGGCGACGGCTCCTACCTCATGCTCCACACCGAGCTCGTCACCGCCGTCGCGGAGGGCCTGAAGCTCGTCGTCGTGCTCGTGCAGAACCACGGGTACGCCTCGATCGGGCACCTGTCCGAGACCGTGGGCTCGGAACGGTTCGGCACCGCCTACCGGTACCGGGATCCGGAGTCGCTCGACTTCGAGCACCGCGGCCCGCTCCCGGTCGACCTCGCCGCGAACGCCCGCAGCTACGGGGTCGACGTGATCGAGGTCCGGCCCGGGCCCGACGCGATCCGGGACCTCACCGCCGCCGTCAGGACCGCGAAGGCGTCGGACCGCACCACCCTCATCCACGTCACGGCCGATCCGCGCGTGTACGCCCCCGACGGCGGCGGATGGTGGGACGTGCCGGTCGCGGCGGTGTCGACCCTGCCCGCCACCCGGGCGGCCCGCACGACGTACGAGGAGGACCGCCGGGCCCAGAAGCCGCTGCTCGGCGGACGGCCGGAGGGAGCGCAGGCATGAGCATCGACATCGCGGGGGCGCCCGTCAGCTTCGGCGTGTTCGAGCTGACCGACCCCGCGGCCATGGCGCACCTGCCCGGGCCGGACCGCGTCGTCGAGGTGCTCGCCGGAGCCGGCTACACCGGCGTGGACCTCGGCCCGGTCGGCTTCCTCGGCCGGAGCGAGGAGCTCCGCGAGCGGCTCCGCCGGTCCGGGCTCGCGCTGTGCGGAGGCTGGATCGACCTGCCGTTCAGCGACGACGCCCGGTTCGCAGCCGCGCTGCCGGGTCTCGACGAGGCGCTCGCCGTCTTCGCCGACGCCGCCGATCCCAGAGCCCGCCCGCCGAAGCCCACCCTCGCCGACTCCGGCGACGAGCGACGCCGCGCCAACCCGGGCGGGGGAGCGGGCCTGTCGCTGACCGGCGAGCGGCTCGCCGCGTTCGCCCGGAACGTCGGGGTCGCCGCCCGGCGGATCCGGGACCGCGGGTTCGAGCCGACCTTCCACCACCACGTGGGCACCTATGTGGAGACCCCCGACGAGATCGACGCGTTCCTCGACGCCTGCGACGTCGACCTCACGTTCGACACGGGCCACCTGCTGCTCGGCGGCGGCGACCCGCTCGCCGGCTGGCGGCGCTGGTCGTCGCGCATCAACCACGTGCACCTGAAGGACGCCGACCTCGCCGTGCTCCAGGCCGTCCGGGCGCGGCGCGGATCGATGGTCGACGTGTGGGCCTCCCGCGGGTTCGTGGCGCTCGGCGAGGGCGACCTCGACGTGGCGGGCATCGTCGCTGCCGTGCAGGAGGACGGCTACGACGGCTGGATCGTGATCGAGCAGGACGTCCTGCCCACCGCCGACACGAGCACGACCGTGCTCGAGCAGGACCAGGTGCTGAACATCACCCGCCTGAAGGAGCTGCTGAAGCGATGACGGACGAGCAGCTGCGGGTCGCGGTCGTCGGCGCCGGGATCATGGGCACCGATCACATCGAGCGTCTGGCGACCCGGACGAAGGGGGCGATGGTCGCCGCGATCGTCGAGCCGGACGGCTCCCGCGCCGCAGCCGCATCGGCCCTCGCGCCGGACGCCGCGGTGCACGCCCGCATCGAGGAGGCGCTCGACGCCGGCGGCGTCGACGCCGTGCTGATCGCGACCCCCGGACCCTTCCACAAGGCGGTCCTGCTGCCGGCGCTCGAGGCCGGGCTCGCCGTGCTCTGCGAGAAGCCCCTCGCGCCGACGGTCGAGGAGGCCCTCGAGGTGCTCGAGGCGGAGCAGCGCCTGCCCGCTCCGCGCATCCAGGTCGGGTTCATGCGCCGCTTCGACGCCGAGTACGCGGCGCTCGAGTCCCTCGTGCGCTCGGGCGACGCGGGGGAGCTCCTCCTGCTGCACTGCGCCCACCGCAACCCGTCGGTGGCGGACACCTACACCGAGTCGATGACCATCACGGACTCGGTGGTGCACGAGCTCGACGTCGTGCCCTGGCTCGCGGGCGCCGGCATCGGCGCGATCGAGGTGCGCGCGGGCCGGCGGAACCGCGCCTCCCGGTTCGCGGACCCGCAGCTGGTCCTCCTGGAGCTCGAGAACGGGGTGCTGGCGGACGTCGAGATCAGCGTGAACGCCGGCTTCGGCTACCAGGTGACGACGGAGGCCGTCTTCGAGCGGGGCGTCGCCGAGATCGGGCGCGCCGCCGGGCCGATCCGCGCCCAGGACGGCCGCGTCGGCGTCGCGGAGCACCGCAGCTACACGACCCGGTTCGCGGCCGCCTACGACACCGAGGTGCAGCGCTGGGTCGACGCCGCCCGGCGCGGCGGGATCGACGGGCCGTCCGCCTGGGACGGCTACCGCGTCGCCGTCGCGTCGGCCGCCGGCGTGGAAGCCCAGCGCACCGGCCGCCGCGTCGAGGTCGCGCCGCAGCAGGCGCCGGCCTTCTACCGCCCCTGACCGGCGTTCGCGTCGCGATTCGTGCCGCTTCGAGCAGAGCGATGCGGCACGAATCTCGACGCGAATTGGGGAGCGCGCGGGGTCAGCCGCCGGGCCGCCAGGGCGGGTTGTCGTCGCGGGGGCCCTCGCGGCGCAGGTAGCGCTCGAACTCGCGGGCGATCGCCTCGCCGCTCGCCTCAGGGGAGTCGACCGTGTCGCGCGCCTTCTCGAGCTGCTCGATGTACGCGGCCATGTCCTCGTCCTCGTTCGCGAGGGCGTCGATGCCGCTCTCCCAGGCGCTCGCCTCGGATTCGAGGTCGCCGCGCGGCACGTGGACGTCGAGCACGGCCTCCAGCCGCTCGATGAGCGCGAGGGTCGCCTTCGGCGACGGGGCGTTGTGCACGTAGTGGGGGACGGAGGCCCAGATCGAGATCGTCGGGATGCCGACTCGGGCGGCGGCCTCCGAGAGCACCGACAGGATGCCCACCGGCCCCTCGTAGGTGCTCTTCTCGAGGTCGAGATCGCTGCGCACCTCGGCGTCCTCGCTCGAGGCGAACGTGGAGATCGGCCGCGTGTGGGGCACGTCGGCGAGCATCGCACCGAGCATCACGATGCCCTCGACGTCGGCGACGAGCGCCGCGTCGACGATCTCGGCGACGAAGCCGCGCCAGCTGCGCGACGGCTCCGTGCCGAGCAGCACGTAGAGGTTCGAGCGGTCGATCCGCTCCTCGGGCGCCGGCGCCTCAGGCGCGACCCCGCGGGTGCGGGAGCGGCGGGCGGGACCGAACATCGTGGCGCCCGGCCAGGTGATGCGCTTCTCGCCGTACTCGTCGACCCCGACGACCGGCCGGTTGAACTGGTAGTCCATGTACAGCTCGGGGTCGATGTCGAGCACCGGAACCAGTGGCATGGCGTCGCGGACCATGCGGACCGCGTTCGTCGCCGCCTCTCCGGCGTCGTTCCAGCCCTCGAACGCGACCACGAGGATCCGTCCGCGCTGGAACCGCTTCGTCATGGGCAAAGGCACCGCTTCTCTCGGTCGGCTCCGGCCGGAGCGGGCCGGGTGCGCTCCAGACTATTCCGCGACCGCTCCGCACCCCCGAGTGTTCGCTCTCCGCGTGGCTATCGTGGTCCCTCGTGCCGACGCCCCCGCTGCCCGCCGCCGTGCTCTGGGATCTGGACGGCACCCTGGTCGACACGGAGCCGGACTGGATGGCCGCCGAGACCGCGTTGCTCGCCCGGTTCGGCCGGACCTGGACCCCGGAGCAGGGGCTGACCCTGGTCGGCAGCGGGCTCGAGGACTCCGCACGGGTGCTGCAGCAGCACGGGGCGGAGCTCGAGGTGGCCGAGATCGTGGACACGCTGACCGACCACGTCGTCGCCCGCCTCGAGCAGCGGGTGCCCTGGCGACCGGGCGCGCTCGAGCTGCTCGCCGAGGTGCGGGACGCCGGTGTGCCGACCGCGCTCGTCACGATGTCGATCCGGCGGATGGCGACCGCGGTCGCCGCCGCGGTGCCGTTCCCCGCCTTCGACCTGATCGTCTCGGGCAGCGACGTCGCCCACCAGAAGCCCCACCCGGATCCCTACCTCCGGGCCGCCGCCGGTCTCGGCGTCGACATCGCCGCCTCCGTGGCGATCGAGGACTCCGCCCCCGGGCTCGCCTCCGCGGTCACGGCAGGGGCGGTGACGATCGGGGTGCCCAACGCCGTCGTCCTGCCGGAGGGCGATGCGTGGACGCTCTGGCCCACGCTGTCGGGCCGCACGCTCGACGACCTCCGCGCCGTCGTCGCGGCGAAGGCGGTCAGGGCGTGACGGGCGTCTTCGCTCCCGGCGACCGGGTCCAGCTCACCGGCCACAAGGGCCGCCGCAACACGATCACGCTGCAGGCCGGCGCCGTCTTCACGACGCACCGCGGCTCGCTCGCCCACGACGTGCTGCTGGGGCAGCCCGACGGCTCCGTCGTCACGGGATCCGACGGCACCGTCTATCTCGCGCTGAAGCCGCTGCTCACCGATTACGTCATGTCGATGCCGCGTGGCGCCGCGATCGTGTACCCGAAGGACGCGGGCCAGATCCTCGCCGCAGGCGACATCGCCGAGGGCTGCCGGGTGGTCGAGGCGGGCGTGGGCAGCGGCGCCCTCAGCCTCTGGCTGCTCCGGGCCGTGGGGCCGAGCGGATCCCTGCACTCGGTCGAACGCCGGGAGGAGTTCGCCGCGATCGCGGCCGACAACGTCGCCGGGTTCTTCGGGGAGACGCCGGCCCGCTGGCGGCTGACCGTCGGCGACCTCGCGGGCGTGCTCGACGAGGGGGAGCCGGACGCCGCGGACCGGATCGTGCTCGACATGCTCGCGCCGTGGGAGTGCGTGCCCTCGGTGTCCCGCGCCCTCGCCTCGGGAGGCGTGGTGACCGCGTACGTGGCGACCGTGCCGCAGCTCAGCCGCTTCGTCGAGGCGCTCAGGGAGTCCGGCGACTTCACCGAGCCGCTCGCGACGGAGACGATGGTGCGCGGGTGGCACGTGGAGGGCCTCGCGGTCCGCCCCGACCACCGGATGGTGGCCCACACCGGCTTCCTCGTCACGGCGCGCCGCCTGGCGCCGGGCGCCGAGGCTCCGGAGCTGCAGCGCCGCGCGTCGAAGGACGCCTTCTCGGACGACGACCTCGAGGCGTGGACCCCCGGCGCGCTCGAGGTGCGCGAGCAGAGCCCGAAACGCCTGCGCCGCACCGCCCGGCAGGCGGCCGAGATCGCGGGGGCGCGGTCGGTGCAGCCGGACGAGCCGGACTGATCTGGCAGGATGCTGGACGTGCCGCTGACCCGTCCGCTCCGTCTCGCCGCGGTCCTCGCCTCCGCCGCACTCGTCGCGGCCGGCCTCGCCGGCTGCTCCGCCGGTGGCCCCGGCGGCTGCACGCCCGGTGCCTCCTCGGGCGCCGGAAGCGACTCGGTGACGGCGAGCGGCCGGTTCGGCACGAGCCCGACGATCCGCTTCGACACCCCGCTGCACGTGCCCACGACCCAGGTGAGCACGCTCATCCCCGGGACGGGCGCCGGCGTCGTCGACGGCCAGGAGCTCGTCGCCGACCTCACGATCCTCGACGGGACGACCGGCAAGGTCGTGTCGAAGACCGACTACACCGGCAAGGCGGACCCGACCGGCGCCACCGGCCCGGCGAACGTGGTGGTCAGCAGCAAGCTGCCGTCGAAGGGGCTCCGCTCGGCGCTGCTCTGCGCGCAGGCGGGGGAGCGGCTCGCGGCCGTGATCCCGCCGAAGGACGGCTTCGCCGCCGGCGCCCTCGGCCCCGCCGTGAAGGCCTCCGACTCGATCGTGGTCGTCGTCGACGTGCGGAAGACCTACCTCGCCCGCGCGAACGGCACCAACCAGGTGATGGCGGGCGGCCTGCCCTCGGTGGTGCTCGGCCCCGACGGCCGGCCCGGCATCACGATCCCGGCGGCCCCCGCCCCGAAGAAGCTCGAGGTCGCCGACCTGAAGAAGGGCTCCGGGCCGGTGCTGCAGCGCGGGGACACCGCCGTCGTGCACTACACGGGGGTCCTCTGGAGCAGCAGCCCGTCCGTCTTCGACTCGACGTGGCAGAACGGCGCGCCGGTCGACCTGCCGCTGAAGACCGGCGACGGAGGCGTGGTCAAGGGCTTCGTGAGCGCCCTCGCCGGGCAGCGGGTCGGCTCGCAGGTCCTCGCCATCCTTCCGCCGGATGAGGCGTACGGCGCGAGCGGGAACGGCACGGTGCCGGGCAACGCGACGCTCGTCTTCGTCGTCGACATCCTGGGCAAGGCCTGACCGGAGGCACCGTGGCGGCCCCGGTCTCGAACGAGGAGCGGCTCTTCAGCCTCGTCCTCGCGCTGCTCGCCACCGAGACGGGCCTCACGAAGGCCGACGTGCTCTCGAGCGTGCAGGGCTACCGGCAGCGGTACCGCCCCGGCGGCAACAACGCGAGCCTCGAGCGGCAGTTCGAGCGCGACAAGGAGGACGTCCGCGATCTCGGCGTGCCCCTCGAGTCCGTCGAGCTCCCGGCGGATCAGGGCGCGTCCCAGTTCACGCGCTACCGCATCCCCAAGGGGGCGTACGACCTCCCGGCGGACGTCACCTTCACGCCGCAGGAGATCGCCCTGCTGAACCTCGCTGCCCTGGCCTGGCGGGAGGGGTCCCTGTCGGGGGAGTCGCGGCGGGCGCTGATGAAGCTGCGCTCGCTCGGCATCGACTCCGACGAGCCGCTGCTCGGCTACGCGCCCCGGCTCCGGGCCAGGGACGCGGCCTTCGATCCGCTGTCCGGCGCGATCGAGCGTCACCACGTGGTGGGCTTCGGCTACCTGAAGCCCGGCGACACGCAGACCCGCCGACGCCGGCTCGCTCCGCTCGCGCTCGTCCAGTTCGGGGGCCGCTGGCACGTCTACGGCACCGATCAGCGGACCGGTCAGCCGCGCACCTTCCTCCTCAGCCGGATCGTCGGCCCGATCGAGGAGACGGCGACCGCCTTCCCGGCCCCCGACGGCGACCCCACGGCGGAGGCCCTCGAGTCCCTCCGACGCGAGACGGCGAGGAACCTCGCCGTCGTGACGGTGCGGCCGGGCACCGACGCGGCCGCGCGCCTCGGCCGCCGTGCCGTGGTCGACGAAGAGGGCCGGCTCACCCTGCACTACACGGACCTGCAGGTGCTCGCCGACGAGCTCGCGTCCTTCGGGCCGGAGGTGCTGGTGCACGAGCCGCCCGCACTCGTCGACGCGGTGCGGGACCGGCTCGAGGGCGTCGCCGCGGCACACGGGGGCGAGGATGGCTGACGCGCAGCCGCAGCGGGTGCAGGACCGCCTCGCGTTCCTGCTCGCCCTCGTGCCGTACCTGCTCGACAACGACGGCGTCTCCGTCGGGCAGGCGGCGGCGCACTTCGACGTGCCGGAGCAGCGGATCCGCGAGGCGGTCGAGCTCATCGCGGTCTCCGGGGTACCGGGCGACAGCCGGCAGTACCAGCACGGCGACCTGTTCGACATCGACTGGGACCGGTTCGAGACGGCCGACGAGATCGCGATCACCCACCAGGTGGCGATCGACGACTCGCCCCGCTTCTCCGCTCGCGAGGCGGCCGCCCTGATCGCCGGGCTGCAGTACCTCTCCGCGCTGCCCGAGAACGCGGACCGCGCGACGATCGCCACGCTCACCGCGAAGCTGACCCGGGCGGCCGCGACCGCGCCGGCCGCCGTGGGCGTCGAGGGGGAGGCCGACGACCGGCTCGGGCTCGTGCGGGACGCGATCGCCCGCGGCGCGGTGCTGCGCTTCGACTACCTCAACGGCCGGGGTGAGCGGGAGCAGCGGTCGGTCGAGCCGCTACGCGTCGAGTCGGTGGACGAGTCCTGGTACCTCCGCGGCTGGGACCGCACCCGCAAGGCCCTGCGCACCTTCCGGCTCGACCGGATGGCCGAGGTGGGGATCGACGAGGGCGCCGAGCCCCAGCGCCCCGACGACATCGAGCTGCCAGAGCGCATCTTCCAGCCCTCCAAACGCGACCTCACCGTCGTGATCGAGGTGGCGGAGGCGGCGCTTCCGCTGCTCGCCGACTACCTCGGCGATCGGCCCGTGCTCGAGCCCGCGAAGCG
>JAICSU010000286.1 GCA_025936735.1 Amnibacterium sp. | reverse complement strand
CTTCGAGCAGAATGCCTCAAGCATCGGACGATGTCCAGTATTTCCGGCGCTTTTTCGCCTGCGGGCGCGCTTTGCGAGGGCCGTTCACTACACTCCCGCGCCGTGTCCGCCGACGGCCTGCTCGACCTTGCGCTCGGCGCCGCCCGCGACGCCGGCGAGCAGCTGCTCGAGCGCTTCGGCGGGCCGGCGAGCGGCGTCGAGTCAAAGAGCAGCACGACCGACATGGTCTCGGACGCCGACCGCGCCGCCGAGCGGCTCCTGCTCGACCGCATCACCTCGGCCCGGCCGGACGACGGCGTGCTGGGCGAGGAGGGCGCGAACGTCGAGGGCCGCTCCGGGCTGACGTGGGTCGTCGACCCCCTGGACGGGACGACCAACTACCTCTTCGGCTATCCGGTCTGGTCGGTCTCGGTGGCGTGCGAGGACGCCGACGGGGGCGTCGTCGCGGTGGTGCACGACCCGACCCGGGGAGAGACGTTCGCCGCCGCGCGGGGCGCCGGGGCGACCCTGAACGGCCGCCCCGTGCACGTGCGCGCGGCACGCGGCCTCGACCGGGCGCTCATGGGCACGGGGTTCGCATACGACCCGGACGACCGCGGGCTCCAGGCGCGCGTGCTCACCCACCTCCTCCCGCGCGTGCGCGACGTGCGCCGGGGCGGGTCGGCCGCGCTCGACCTCGCGTGGGTGGCGTGCGGCCGGCTGGACGGCTTCTACGAGTGGGGGATCAAGCACTGGGACCGTGCGGCCGGGATGCTGCTCGTCGCCGAGGCCGGCGGCCGGGTCTCGGTCTTCGAACCGGGCGGCGGCCTCGAGCCGTGCGTGGTCGCCGCCGCGACCGACCAGCACGATCTGCTGTGCGAGCTGGTGGTCGCAGCGATCGAGCGGGCCCACTAGGCGGACAGCAGGACGCGCGCGTCGGCTCCGGCATGTCGCGGAAGGCCGCACAGGCTGCAGCCGTCAACGGTGAACGACACGTCCCTGCCGTCCACACGGCCCACGATGAGGGGCGGCGGCACGAGCATGAAGGCACATGCGCACGCGATCCCGGTCGGGTGCGCTTCGAGTCGGGCCAGGTTGCGCAACGCCCGGCAGGCCGCCGCGGGGTGCCGGTAGCCGCCCCGGTCGGGATCGCATGTGAGCGTCCGCACCGCCACGAGCGCCCACTCACGCGGCCGCATATTCGGGATCCGCTGCGGCCGGCACCGCGCGAGCGCCGGGCACCGCGCGGTGATCGCGGCAGGATGGCGCGCCGGAAGACCGATCGACGCGCGGATCACGACGCGCGTCCTCGGCGGAGCCGGTCGGGTCGGCCGGCTCGACCGGGCCGCCCCTGATCCGCCGAAGCACGCGGCGGCGAGGACCGCCAGGCCCGCCACACCGAGGACGCCCACCATCCATCGCATGCATCTGAGACAGCCGTACGCGCCGTCCGGTTCCCGAACCGGGTCAGACCCCGAAGGGCGGCCGTTGCAGGTCTGGGACGGTTCCGTCGCATGGGTTCGGAGGTCACGCCGCCCGTGCGATCCGCTACACTCATCGCAGAGCCGCTGGTGTCGCCTGGCTGGGCGCCCGTACGACCGGCGGCTGCAGGGACCAGATGACTGTTCGCTTCGAGGCCGACTCCGAGGCGGCCGCACACCATGTCGAGGCATGGTGTGGGGAGCCGCTACTCCACGAGGGCGAGGATATCGCCGTCGCGCTTGCGAGCGGAACCGTCCGCCGCCAGGCGCTCGAGGCCGCCCTCGCCGAGATGGAGCGCGGACTGCCGGAGCCGAGCTTCGACTGGCGCCGCGACTACTCGCTCGTGCTCGGCCTCGAGCGGGTCCTGGCCGACCCGCAGCCGCGGCTGGCCTCCGGGACGACGCTCCGGCGCCACCAGGTCGACGCCCTCGCCGGCCAGTTGGCCGCGCTGATCAGCGATCTCGAGCGCGACGCCGAGCCCGAGGAGGAGGAGGACGACGACACCGACGAGGAGGAGCCCGAGAACGGGCTCGACCCGGTCGAGGAGCTCGTGTCCGACGCCGTCGAGGAGGACGACGGCCTCGACGAGGACGATGAGGACTACGAGGACGAGGACGACGAGGAGTTCGAGGACGACGAGGAGGAGCCCGACACGGCCGAGGACGGCGACGCGCCCGAGGCCGGCCCGCCGCCTCCCGATCCGACTCTCGCCCACGACCCCGCGATGGCCGTCGCGCCCGACGACGAGGCGCTGAACGGCGAGGAGCAGGCTCCCGACCCGGGCGCGCGCAGGCGCTACCGGT